>NZ_FNKP01000004.1:0-300000 GCF_900099835.1 Paraburkholderia fungorum | reverse complement strand
GGGGGGAAGTCCCGTCAACCGGTTGACGGGCTTAACCCGGAAAGAGGGTCGTTTTAGTGGAGCTTTCCGGGATTGCGGAGATTACTGATAGGACGAAGAGGCTTTCCAGAGAAGCGCCGCCAGGACAACCGCGACACCGACCCAGACCTGGGCAAACAGTGGAACGGGAGCGACCATCACCGCGAACGTCAGGCCAAAGACCATCAGAATGCCGTGACCAGCGAGATGAAACGACAGCGGACTGGCGAAGCCCGCGGCCGATGCCTTGATCTTGCGGCGCACCGATCCATCCACAAACGCCGCGAGGCAGAATGCCATCGTGCCCAGAATCCAGAGCTTCATGACGGTGGCGCGGTACACCGCCCTGTAGATTTCCAGCCAGAAATTGTGAACCCAGTTGTGCGCGAAGTCCGACACACCACTGTCGCCGATGTCTCCCCGGCCGGTGGCCTGAATGGTTGCACGCACCAGTCCCGTCTCTACGAACCAGCGTCGGAAGCGTTCGTTGGTGAGGGCAACCGCGTCTGCTGCGCGTTGCTCGCCGACGATGCTGACGACCGAGTCCGACTCTTCGGCCGAAATGCCGAACAGCGACGTGTCAGGAATCGCGGGCACCAGAAACAGGGCGAGCAGTGGGACGAAGAAGAACCACCACTTGATGTGCGAGACGAAACGGCTACCCGCCATAGTGATGTACTCCCCACTCAACGAGGAATGCAGCGATACGCCCCAGCATGTAGAGGGGAAAGATGATGAGTCCCGTCAGGCCCACATAGAAATGCACGGGTTTGCGATGGATGAAGAGCGCCAGCGCATAGGCCATGGCGCCCGCGCCACGCGCAAACTCACGCGGCGGCGACGTGTTCAGTTCATCCTGGGCATGGGCGGTGGATATCGCACGCCCCGCGAAGTCCTCATCAACTCTCGCCAGCTTCGCTATCAGAAAACGCGTGAGCGACATCGTAGTCCTCGAAATAGAGTCGGAAGTTCTCGCCGGTCAGTGCCCGGGCCGCGAGCTGGAACGCGGCTGATCGCTGCGTAATGCTCTCCGGACAACGCTCGTCGACCATGGCGGTTTCGAGACCGTCGTGTCGCGCTTCGAAGACCGGAACGGGCTCATACATCGGGGACCACACGTGATACCGCTCGCCATCGCGGGCGACATAACGACGGGCGTACAGCAGGTGCGCGTGCTGGAACAGTCCCTGCATGAACGCAATGTGCGGTTCCCCCGTCTTTCGGGTGCGCTTGTGAGCAGACAGGCCACTGTCGAGCATCTCCTTGACGAGCGGCTCTGCGTGGCCGATGAACTTGTCCCCTATAAAGTCTGCCACCCTCGCGCAGGCAAGTTCGAGCTCCGGTGCCAGCGTGAAGACCGGAATCAGGCGGGAAGACAGTTTGTAGTCGCGGATGATTTTTTTGAATACGGCGGACATGCGTTGGTTTTTCATCCCTGAAGGATTGGAATACGGCCCTGATACACGGCCGCGCCCGAGATCCGCATGAAGTACTGCAGGTTCGGCAGGCTGTGAATCAGGCGGGTAGGAATCAGAGGAGCCTTTTCCAACTGAAGCGAACGTGAAACTGAACCGGTAAATTCACCGACGTGCGCCTCGCTTCCCGTGCTGGTACTGCCCGTCATTACGAGGTTGCGGATCGCGGTTTCGCCTACCTTGTCGGAGAACCACTGCGCCGTGTCGGTGTCTTCCAATCGTAAGATGATCTGGTTATTCAGGTTGCCCAAAACCTGCAGCATTTTCGCGGTGTTTCCGAGGCGTGCTTCGAGGTCAGCCCGGGCCTGGAAGGCAACGAACGCCTTGAAGCCCGCGCCGCGGCCCTTGTTCAGCACCTGAATCACCTGCTCGTTGATTGCCTCGCCTACCTCGTCGATGATCAGCACGACCTCTGGTGGCGAGTCGTAGAAGTTGTAGATCGATCCGCACACCGCAGCCACGTCCGCCAGGATCATCGACGCGATCGCTTTCTGCACGATGTTGTTCGACAGCGAATCGAGGCCCATATACAGCACGGCCTTCTGCCTGATGATCTTGTCGATGTCCCAGATCTCGCGTTCGTCCTCGAAGTCGTCGGCTTTCGGCGCTAGCATCAGACCGGTCTCGCCGGTGGCCAGCATCTGCAGCAGCGGCAATGCGGATGCGATGATCCGCATGTAGTGCTCCTTGTCGTGCGTGTGCGTGGCGACCAGGCCGTCCAGCGTCTCGTGCCCTTTGTCGAGCGCGACGAAGCGTGCGTTATAGAGCGCCACCATGCCGTCGACGATCGACACGCCCGGCTTGTTGGCCATCTTGACCGTGTCGGCCGCGACAAGGCTTTCCCAGTCGGAAAGGCCGCTCTCGCGGAAAAAGCGTTTCAGGCTCTTCTCGAGCAGCGTCGTAATGCCCGATTGCGCGTATTTGAGGATGGAGCGCAGGTTCGGCTTGTCGCCGATGTACAACTCCCCTTTGACCGCGCGATCGATAAAGAGGAACGCGAAGTCGCGGAACGGACCTTCGTCCATCAGTTGCGCGATACGGCTGGGAATTTCCGAGGGCTGGGACCAGTTTTCGATCGGGTTCAGACGGATCGACTCGGAAGGCTTTGCCTGATTGAAGTACAGGAATTTCCGGCCGGTGCGCCTGCATTCTGTCTCGACCCGCTTTCGCCAGTCCGCGTCGTTTTTCGGATCGATGCAGAGCAGCACGTCAGACGGCGTATGGATCACCTGAGTCGATATCACCTCGTAGGTCCGGGTCTTGCCTGAACCAGTCGTGCCGCCCACGGCGGTGTGTCCACCCATTGCCTTGTAGTGGAACGGCACCAGACCCTTCTTCGGTTCCATACCGTGGATCCACGAGGAGCCTTGAGGCATCCGGTCACGGATACTGTCTTTCGGTGCAAAGAGAGATTCAATCATCTCCTCGAACTTGCGCCCGGTTTCCGACTTCCCGAGCCAGCGCGGCAATCCCGGGATGTCGGTCGCCGGCATGCGCAGAATGTCGTGTGCAATCTGGCAGTGCTTCTGCGTCCACTCGTACCCGATCCCCAGGTACATTGAGTTGACCTCGCGACGCATCCGCGCCTGGATTTCCAGCAGCTTTGGAACCTGCAAGGTCGTCAGCCATTTGGTGGAGATGGCCATGCGGAATTTCAGCGCCTTCCATATCTGGAATGAACGCACCACAACGACGAGCAGCGCGAACAGCACGAACAGCCAACCGTACGGCATGCCCGACAACGGGATCAGGAAAATCGCAAGGATCCAGAACGCTGCCGACCGGATCTCGTAGATTGGCCGGAAGTGATTGATATAGCTGATCATGAAGGTTGCCCCAGAATGAGTTGGCCAGCGCGCGGCCCGAGGGTTATCTCACCCCCCTCGTTTCCAACGAGCAGGCTGCGCTTGCGCAGGTGTTCGACGAGCGTGTCGCTCGCGACGCCGTAGCTGCCGATAAGACGCTTTGGAATGACGAGGCCCTTCTCATTCCAGGCAACCTTCGCCGCGCCCGACGCGACGTCCTCGCGCAACGCCCTGAAGAGTTCGCGGATCATGTTCGGCGTGCCTTTCAATACTTCGTCGAAATGCGCAGGAGTCTCCTGGTCAGGAATCTCACCGCGAGTAGGCATGGACGGGCGCATCTCCGCCGGATTGATTGGGTTCACGACCCGTTCGCGTTCGGCAGCCGGTGTCTCGCCACGCTGTTCAGCTCCCTCAGGCAGCACACAACCGATGGCTTCCATCAACGTCCGTGGTTCCCCATGCGACGGCGCGCACGGCAGGTCCACGGCAGCCCCAACGGAGGCAACAGTCGCTGGCGGCCCGGGATCGGCACGAAGATCCGTTGCATCTTCTGTCCCGGCCTGCGACGAAGCGCTTGCGGGCGCCTGCACTTCCGTCGTTGGTGCCGTTTCTGTAGCCGGTGTTGGCGCCGGTGCCGCTGGCGCTGGAACGGTGTCGGTGACGGGTTGAAGTTCCGCTGCCACATGGACGGCAGACGGCACCGCGAATTGCACCGGCTCGAAGACTGCACGCTGCGCCTTCCGGTCGAATTCGACGGCTGTCGCTACGGCTTGCCGGATGACCTTGTGCAACAGGCTCTCCGCTTCGAGCGGTTTCATGTTCGGATTGATCGCCCCAAAGAGCTCCGATAGCACTTCCGCGTCGAGACCGGTGAGCAGCTCGGGGCCGATAAGCATCTGCGCGAGCATGCCGGTGCGCATGCGTTCGACAGGCAGAGGCGCAGTGCGGCGAACCACACGGTACGGGCCGCCTGTCATCCACGGTCCCGCCGCGCCGTTCACTGACGGGTTCCACGCAGTGCGGTCAGTCTCCCGCACGATCTCGAAGTGCCTGTACGGCTCGTCCAGACGCGAACACACTGCCGCGAGAAATACCGCATAGTTGTACTGCGGTTCGATGCGGCGGCGCTTTTCAGATGGCAGATTCGTGCCGAACTTCTGGCCGCCTGCGAGCCGCATTGCGTAGAACGCGGTTTCGACCGTACACCGGAAAGCACCACCCGGCTCGCGGTAGATGTCCGGGTTCAGCGGCATCGATGTGAACCAGTCGGCGCAACGCGTCAGGATGCTCAGCCACTTGCGTTCGAACTCTCCCCGGCTCGCCTCATTGGCGCATTGTGCGATCAGATCCACGCGGCGCAGGTGATCATCAAGCAGCTTCTGCGCATCAACTGGAGAATGGAGAGCGGTCAAACGATGCCTCCCGTTGCGGCCTTGCTGATCTTGCTGACAATCGAGCCGCTCACGCCAGCGCCACCGCCGAACATGCCCGCCATCTTGGGAATCTCAAACGACACGAGAAACGCGAAAAGCGCCATGTCAAGCACGTAGGACGCGGCGCCTGGCGTCGACAATCCCTTCGTGACTGCCGCCTGGATTGCGCTGACCAGCGACTGGGTGACAAGCCGCATCAGGATCGCCGCCACCACCGTGTACATGCCCGCGCTGATCATGAAATCCAGCCATGTCTTGAAGTAGCCGCGGGTGAAGGACGAGAATCCCAACGCGAACGCGATCTGTCCCATGACCGTCCCGACCGCCATCTGTAGCTGCCCGAGATTCGTGTAAAAGATGAACACAATTGAGGTCACAGAAAGAACGGCCCATGCCATCACCAGTGGTCCGATCGCGAATGCCACGGCAATATATTGGGTCCAGCTGGCCGTTTTTAGGGCGGCCATGAATCCGTCGAAGAGCTGACCTGCGGCACTGCCCATAATGCTCAGCGCACTGGTCATGTCCGAGCCGCTGATCGTGTTGGCCATCCCGAGGAACCACTGATAGAAGCCCGGCGCCCACGACGCAAATCCGACGTAGAGGGCGGCGAAAATGCCGAGAATGCCCAGTTCTTCGAACACGACCACCCAGGCCATGATGGGGTCCCGGGTCGCGGCGTACCGGACGAACGCAAGGACCACCGTAATAACGGCGAGGCCACTTGCGAACTTGTCAGCCTGCGGCTTGATCAGGGTAGCCACCGTCACGGCCGAGGTGATAACCGAACTGAAGATGCCCGTAATCGCCGTCGTCGCGTTCTGGTTGCCCTTCGCGATTTCGCCGGCCTTGGTCAGATCGCCCGCTGTTGCCGCGGTGGTCGATGTTGAGGAGCTGGTCGACGGCACGACGGTGCCATCCGGCAGCACGGTTACATCGTCAGCAAAGGCCGACGACGGTATGGCAAGCGTCAGCGTGAGCGGCACAAGTACGGCCGCAATCAAGGCACGAAACAGTCGGAGCATGATCGATTTCCAGCGCTCAAAAGCCGTAAGACGCGCGTTCGGCGGCCTGCTGATCGAGAAAGGTCTTTGCCGCAGCGGCCCGCGTTTTGTCATCATTGTTGGCCGCCGACTGCTGCTGGGCCTGCCGTTGCTGGTTGCCGGCCGTAAGCTGGAGCAGATCATTCATCTGGCTTGATACGATATCCAGATAGTGCGTCGTCAGCTGTGCGGTCGCCTGTGACGTCGGCGAGAGCGAGAGTTGCGACTGCAAGGCCTGCCGGCGGGTACCGAGGTCCTGCGCGTGCTTCATCACGTTGTTACCGAGCTGGAACAGCGCGGTAGCCTGCTGGTCGCGCTGGTTGTAGAGCGTGCCCATATCCTGAAACCACTGCGCATTGGTCTTGCCCGAACGCGAGATCAACGTCTGCACATGCGTGATCCACTGGCTGCCGCTCTCGAGATCCCCGTACAGACTCGTCATCGTGCTCGCGAGCTGTTTGTACTTGTCGATATCGCCCGTGATCTCGTCGTACTGCGCCTTCATTGCAGCAGGGTTCAGATTCGTAGCCTGCAGCAATTGATTCGCCATCATCTGGTACTGGTAGACGATATTGCTGTCCTGATAGACCTCCGTCTTGACGGCCTTGCCAGCCGTGATGATGTTCTGCGCGAGGTTGGCCGGGTCGATGACGGTTAGTTGCGCGAATGCGCCCTGAACCAGTCCACACATAAGACTGGCCAGCACCGCAATTCGAACGAGTGCTTTCTTCATTGCTAATCCCCTTGTCCTGATCAATCCATGGTCATCATTTCGCGCAGGTAAGCATCGCGCCAGTCCGGCGCGCCTGACGCGTAGTGCCTGTCGAGAACCGCCTGCGCCCGGCCGTCCGAGCGCAGCGCAGCCAGCGTTTCTTTCGGGAAGCTCGCCTGCAGCATCCGGGTCTGGTCGGGCGTGACCCACAGATAGTCCCGGTTGGGCACCGCTTCGGCGATCATAGTGATCTGGTCGAGCGTCAGGCCGAACTTGTCGCGATAGAGATGCAGGTTGTTTTTTGCATCGGGATTCGGCAGGTAGATGATGTTTGGGATGTTCTCCTTCAGCACCTCGAAGTCAGCGATCCGTGCGACCTGTGCGAGCGACTGCGTCGCCATCATCAGCGTCGCGTTAAGCTTGCGGATGGTGACTGCCCATATCTCCAGACGCTTGTAGAACCGCTCGTTCTGGAAGAAGAACCCCGCCTCCTCTACCTCGATGACCGTATAGCGCTTGCCGTCGAGCCACTGGGCGATCCGGTAGAACGCATAGTCCATGAACAGCGCGGCAGCGAGCGGGAAGTTCTGGAACAGGTCGCCCATCTCAATCGAAATGTCGTCCGACAGCGCGAACGCGTCTTCGGCGTGATCGAAGAACCGGCCGTTTTTCTCGCCCTGTGTCCAGACTGCCAGGCGCTCACGCAGTTCGTCGGGCAGCAACGTGTTCAGGTATGACAGCGTCCAGCGCTCCGGCGGATAGCCGTCGCCCAAGGTCGTCACCGCGTCAAAGATGATCCGCTCCTGCGGCTTGGTGCATCGGAACTGGTCGTCCTCGATTGCCATCTGCACCCATTCGGCCACGTACGGGTAGTGCTTTTCGTCATAAAGGAGCGACAACGGATTGACCGACGTCGCGGCTTCAAACCTGCCCGTCGCATCGATAAAGCGGCCACCGGCAAGCACCGTCGGAATCCGCGTCGAGCGGTCCTTGTCGAAGCGGACGCGGCGCGCGCCGTGGCGACCCGTTTGCGACATCAGGAAATTCAGCATGATCGACTTGCCCATGCCGATCGGCCCCAGCACGAGCAGGTGCGAAGCGCCCCCTGGCCGGTGCAGGTTCACGCGCTGCAGGGTTCTGTGGCGCGTAGGCAGCATCGTGAGCGGCCCGGTCTGCTGCCCCGACTGCTGGGTCAACCATGCATTGACCGTGCTGCCCTCCGCGACGCTGCGCACCGGCGCGATGTCGGATGCGGCAGCGGTTTCAACGAACTGCAGCCGCCGTTGCTGGTCCCAGCGACCCGGTAACGTCGACGACCACGCGGCGAACAGATTGTCGCGCTCAATCACAACGCCGAAGCCGGCGCCCCCGATCTTGCCGATCACTTCGCGTGTCGCGTCCTCGCACTCCTGCGGCGTGTCGCCGTAAATCAGCACCGAGACGTTCGCGAATCCGTATTGCGCCCCCTCGGCCGTGAGCTTCGCGAGCGCATCCTCCGCTTCGTCCGCCAACCGCTCGCGCCCCTTGTCGTTCTTCTGCTCTTCCTTCGAAAAGTACGCTTTCAGGATCGACCAGGGATTGAACGCTGCGACCTTATAGAACTTCCGGATCTTGTCGATGTAGCCGGTCGCCTTCGCCGTATTCAGGAATCGGAACATCACGCAGACGTCCAGCTCGGCGTCCACCTCCGCGAGGATATCGAGCGCGGCTTCCTGGAAACCCATCCATTCCTTCACGGCGACGATCTTCGCGTAGCGCTTGCCGTACGCGGAATCGAACATCAGCGTGTCAGCACCGATGGTGATCTCGCTCTCCGTCAGGTGCGAGTCCAGCATCGTGACGGGGTAGCGCACGCGCCGCGGTGGAACTGATGGGTTCGCCGTCTGATGCAGGAATCCGAGCGTATTCTGGAGAAAGAGGCGGTTCATCCGCAGGCGACTGACGCTTCCCTTGAAGGCATCAATCACCGACTCGAACCGCTTGATGTCGGTGGTCAGACGTTCAATGTCGAAGACAAACGCACTGCGGGCAAGGATGGAATCTTTCGCCGCTTCCACCATCGCTGAAAACATCGATTTGCCGCCGACCGTCATGTGATAGGCGATCTTCTCGAAAATCTTGTTCACGCCGGTCTCCGGCGTGTAGGCGAGCGCGAGCGAATGGGTGTTGCGAAAATACTTGCCGCTGCTCACGTGCTGGCGGTTGATCGCGTCAATCCGCTCGTCGATGTCGGCCGCGAACGTACCGTCGATCTCGCCCTTCACCCGTCGATGCGAAAGACGCCACCATGCCGTCACACGATGGTCGAAGTTCTTGCATGCGCGGTCGAGGTTGTCGCGCGCGGCCGAGATATCCGCGGTGTTCGGGCTGTCGGCGTCGATCCCGCCGAACGTGAACACGGTCAGCAACGATCCGTCCTTGTCGAGGACAAGCTCCGGGGTCACCATCGTCGCCCACGGTGCGATCTCCTGGACCGAGCGTGCAACAAGCTTCTTCTTCAGCATGGAAGATCCTGGTCGAAACCATAGGGGCGCTTGAACCGCGCCGAAAACTTGGCGGTCGGCATGGGCTCATAGACATCCGCATACCGGTTGTAGACGGTCATGACCTGCTTCCACCACGGGTCCTTCGAGCTTTTCCAGCGCAACAGCCAGTGCACACCGATGCCAACGACGAGGAAGGTCGGTGTCATGCTCGAATAGCAGAGCAGCATCGTCATCGTGCCGTTGGCAATGGCGAGGCCGCGATCGGCCCCGCCCATCTGGCGCGGTAGCGAAAGACCGCGACTGACTTTCGTCGGCTTACGCACAGGTGTAGGTAATGCCCATGTGGTTCTTGACGATGTTCACCGCGCAGGCTGCGAGACCGAGACCGACGAACACGGACGACAGGATCTTGCCGATGGTGCTTTCCGAGTTGGCGATTGCGACAGCACCAACGATGATCAGCACGATGCCGATTCCGTACAGCCATGGGCCGCTGATGTAGGCCTGGATCAGACAGATCAGGTCAGTAGCCGAACCGAGGTCGGTGAGGCTGACCGCCGAGGCAAATGGCGTAAAGAAAGCGAGCGAACCGGCTACGAGCGTCGAGCGGAGCTCACGACGGCTGAGAAAACGCTGAAAGCAGCGGGCACCCAGCGCGCGCAGTCGTGTACGGGTCGAAGCGAAAGATTTCATTGGATACTCCAGGCAGTTAGAAAACACGATCGAGGACATAGTCCCCATCCTTGAATCCCTTGATCTCGACGATCTCGGAGACGTGACGCATCTCGCCCGTGCGGCGAAGATGAATGACATAGTTGAAGCAGTCCGCAATGGACTTGCGCATGTCCGCGAGCTCCCACCGGCTGCCAGGCGGAATGCCGAGCATCGCGAGACTTTCTAGACGGCTCAGGCCCCCACGTGCGTTGTTGGCGTGAATGGAGCCGAGGCCGCCGTCGTGGCCAGTGCTCAGTGCCTGAATGAAGTCGAACGCCTCTCCACCGCGAACTTCCCCGACGACGATACGGTCGGGCCGGAACCGCAGGCACAACGCAACCAGTGCCTGAGTGGTCACGCCTTTTTCCGGGTTCGAGAGGAAGCGCACGAGATTGGGCACGCGCAGTTTCAGTTCCATCGTGTCTTCGATGGTGATCACGCGCTGATCGGCGGGAATCTGCGTGGCCAGCGCATTGAGAAAGGTGGTCTTGCCGGTCGAGGTGCCGCCCGCGACCAGAATGTTTTTGCGCGCGAGAATCAGTTGGCGCACGGCCTCCATCAGCGCCTCGTTTTCAATGCCCGGCGAAAAGGGGCTAACGTCTGCGTGATCGTGCCGGGCGTTGACTCGCGAGAACGCGCCCCTGGCGACGTAGTCGTCCAGCGAGAGCTGCTTGTCGTGGTGCTTGCGAATCGACAGGGCGTGGCCGTCGATCGCGGTCGGGCGCATCACTGCGGCGATCCGCAACCCCTTGTGACCTGCATTGATGATCCCCTGAGCGGTGCCTGCGCGCGCAGACTTCTCGACCGACGTGGCAAGCGAGAGGACCGCGCCATTGAGAGTCGCCTGATTCAGCGTGAGATCCAGACGCTCCATCTGGCCACGCCGCTCGACAAACACGTTGTCGAAATTGTTGATCATGATTTCGGCAACGTCGGAGGCGTCGAAGTGCTCTTTCAGCGGACGGAGCGAATCAAAAAACATCTGGACCGCACTCTCTTCGAGCGGTCGCAGTTTGAGCAGGGCGTTTTCGGCGGATTCGGTCATGCTGCTATTGTTCAGGCTGGCAAAGCCTGTGGCTGACCGAAAGAGCGACCAAATCAGGGAGCTTTTATCGACGGGATTTGAGGCCCACGCGCGATCATGAATCCGACGTTTTCAGCCTGCGGATAGTCCCTTCGAGAAGGCGGTCCGGAGGCAACTGGCCACGCGTCGGACCGTCAACCGGTTGACGGTCTTAACCCGGAAAGCTCACGAAAAACGTG
Source organism: Paraburkholderia fungorum (assembly GCF_900099835.1). NCBI lineage: Bacteria > Pseudomonadati > Pseudomonadota > Betaproteobacteria > Burkholderiales > Burkholderiaceae > Paraburkholderia > Paraburkholderia fungorum. Next base: position 289,051 of record NZ_FNKP01000004.1, on the reverse strand, counting down.
TAGCTTTTGCCCCTTTTCGAGTGACAATTCTGTGGTATGAAGCAACGTGAATTTCGCCTGGAGCCGTTGGCATGCGCGTAGGCAAACCTGTCAAGGCACTTCCGCAACCCGTGTGCGATTACTGCGGCACCCCCGCGGCGCTCACCCGCTCCGGTGATGCGGCTTACCCCTATCGCGATGATCACGGACCACTGTGGTTATGCGTCGCCTGCGAGGCATGGATCGGCATCCGTCCGCGCAGCACTCGCAACGTCCCTTTGGGCCGACTCGCGAATGGTTTGCTCCGTGAGGCGAAAAGCCGGCTGCACGAAGCGCTCGAACCGCTTGCCGCTGCCAAGGCGCGTCGCGACGGTGTGAACATATTCGAGGCGCGCTCCAAGGCAATCCGCTGGGTGTCGACCGGAATCGGCCTCGATCCGCTGCCGAACTCGATCCACGCACTTACCGCTGACCAATGCGAGCAGGCCCTGCGTTATGTGACCGCATTCGTCTCGTCCCGCCGCACCACGACCGATCACGACCCTTCCTGAAACAACACGACCTGACCGTTCCTCCGATGGCTAAACCTATCCCGTTCTCCCGCAACCCACAGGCTGCCCGCGCGCGACGGGCGAAAGCGCTCCTTCTGCCGATGAAGCGCGAGGCGGTTGACGAGTTATCCCTGCAGGTCCATATCGCGCTGGACGCAATGGGGCGTGGTCGCGGCTATCCGGGTGCAGCGCAAATACTGACGCAGGCCATGATTGTGACGGGTTTTATCGCCGAGGCAGGTTACGGCTCGGCAACCTTTGAGCAGATGCGTAGCGCGGAACAGGCAATCTCCGCTGCGTTCGATCGCGGTCGCGACACGGGAGTGTGGATGCTGGATGAGGACGCGTTCGCGCAGTTCGCCACCATCGCAACGACGTACGACTTCCAGTTGCAGCGCGCTCCGCTTTCCGTGATCGCCGAGGCAAGCGACAGACTCGATCGGTTTCGCGCGGGCGAATCAATCGACCAGTCAACTCGCCGACAAGCGTAGTCTGCGCCGGCGGCCAGCTCGCCATCGAGCGGGCTTTTTTCTTGGATTCGACATCTAACGCGCGGCCGCCGCGGCTAAATTAAAGTGTGATCGTAGGACGCGGTGCGGCCATGAACGGCCACTCGACCTCACCGCCTGAATCGTCGACAATCGGCGTCAGGGCGATCAAGCCGTGACTTGGGTTATCACCAGATCGATACATGACAACGCGCCGCACGAAAACTCGGCTGGCTGGCGAGCTTAGTCGCTTCGTACAGCAATACGCTCGCAAGGCGCGAGCAACAGAGCCCAACGACCGACAATACGATCGCAAGCTCGAAAAGAAGATGAAGCGCATCTCTGCGTCTGAACTGTCAGACCTCCTTTCCCAAGACGGGCAAGAGCCAATGGAACCCAGCCGTGAGGAAGAGTGAGAGCGATCATAGCTGGACATTCAACAAGCCGGTCTGTGATGTTGACAATCCGAAACTGAACGCCTCACCGACCGTGACCAGACGGGAATAAAAATAGGAGGGAGAATTGGAGTCGAAGGAAACCGAACGAGTTTGGGCAGCAATCTACGGAAATCCCGCATGGTCTGTGAAACAGGGCCATGGAAGTTTCCTTACCTTTGAGTTTGGAACACCCTCCCTTCGAATACGAGAGCCGATGAATGCTTCGCCGGATGCATCAGAAAAAGTCCGAGCAAGGCTGGCGCGCAGGCAGGTCCATGTAACCGGTCGCTGGCATTTGTGGATTTATTGCTGTCATTGGTCAATTTTGATTGATGGCCGGGAAGCCGCCCACGACGAGTCTCCTGATGACTCGATCAAGACCGCGGTTGAGCGACTTGACGGTCAACGGATAACCTCCGTCTCGGAAGGTCCGACGCCAGGATCGTGGAGTTTCACGTTCGATCTAGGCGGTGAACTAAGAACGTCGCCATATGGAGAAGATCCGACGTATGAGCAATGGATGCTCTTTGAGCGAGAATCCGGCTGGGTTTTGACAGTGCGTGCAGACAATCAATACTCCTATGGCCCGGGAAACCAACGTCCCGAGGACATAAGTTGGAAGCCAATCTAGGAATGCGTTGCGGCCGAACGTCGATAACACGATGGAGACGGAGATGGTATTTTTCGCATGCTCGAAGATCGGCGTTGCCGCATTCGAGAGTCTATGGTGCCATAACAACGACCATCAATTGTGGGTGGACGCAGGCGTGCTAACTGAGGAAGAAATCGCGGTGCTTCGCGCTACAGGAGCACTCGTTACGAATTTTACGGGCCATGTTCGCGCAGGAGACGCCAAGGAACTGGCGTGCGCAGTTGCCGCAATTCAAGAGCACCATCCCGACGAACCGATTTGGATCGAGGCTGCATGAACTGATGGGTACTTTTCTCGTTCGAGGTGTTCTGCGTGCTTTTTTCCACAGTCTCGGCCGAACTGAGCCAATACGCATCAGACGACAATCGGCCATGAGCGGCCGGTCGGGGTCGTCGTCCAGTTCGGCTAACGGAGACCCCATATGTCCGCGCTGAATGGCCGTTGTTCGGCAGGCTGATTTCCACTGGGGCTGCCGCAAGTCGGCCATTTGCTGACGTTCGCGCTGGCATGCACACGGACATTCGAACGTCTGCTTCGCCTTGGGCAAGAGACTTACTCACCTGAGCGACATCGTAAAGGCGCGAGAAGCGATGTCGCTGAAACAAGAGATACCGCGATCGGGCTTGACAGGCGTTTCCGGATCAGAAGCGGCGCCCCATTATTGTGGTTTATGGAAGCAAGCTGCGGCGTGTCGTTAGGTGAGATGGAGGGCGCTCACCGCACTGAAGCCGCCAGAGATGGCCGCTACAACACACGTGGCCTCGATGATCAGCATCACTACGACGAGTTCGGCCACCAAGGGCGTCAGGTGCCACCAACGTTTCGCTGATTGCTTAAGACGCATTGCTGGACTGCCTTCAATATCGGGGTAAGCCGCCCGCGCCCGCTCCTTTCCGAGTTTGACGTGGCCTTCCTTGAGCGGCTCGAAGAAAAGACTGACACTGCACCACGCTGCAAAGGCCGCCATGCCCCAGAGGACGACGCCGATAGCGATCTTCTCCAGTGTCGGCTGACCGTGCAATCCGCCGTGCACAAAAACCGCGCCAATGAACACGAGGAGCGCCTGCGGGGTGACATTCCTGAGGAAATCGAGGTAGTGCTTGCGGCCTTCCTTGAACAAATACATGTGTGCCTCCCTTGATGCACTTAAAAATGAACGCGGCAACGCCCGCGACGCTGTCGCTCGCAGCGACCCCGCTGCCGGTCGAAGACGGCCACTTTATTGGTTATCGGTAAAGGAGGGGCTTATTTACAGAAGGCCGGGAGAATATTTTTGTCCTCGTCGTCGCTGCCGCACGTTCGTATGCTGTGTGCATGAGGCGCTGATTGGCCATTTGCTGCCGATCGAGAACGGCAGCTTCGGAGCGGCCCATAAAAATCGCGGTGGCCCGGTGCTGACTTAGAATTGCGATATGACGACGCGTTCTCCTCGAATCTCGAACAATCTTCACAGGAGCTGGCTGGTCGCGTGCGCCAGTGATGCAACCCAAACGTCGACTGGCGGGACCGCCTGCTGGATTCAGCGCCAAATAAAGCAATGACGATCGAACAATCTAAAACGCAGTTGATCTCGCTCATCGACAACGCCGACCTAAAAGTCATCGCGCTGACAGGCGCATGGGGCACCGGCAAAACCCACCTCTGGAACGAGATTCGCAAAGAGTCGCAGGACCCGATTGTCGAAGGCGCGCGCTACGCGTCCCTCTTTGGCTTGAAAGATATCAATCAGCTCAAGCTCAAGTTGGTCCAAAGCGCGCTCCCAGTAGGCGGTGACAGCAACTCGTTGACCGAAGGTCTGATGAAGACTTGGAAGGTCAGCGTCGACGCCTTGAAGAAGGTCCACGAGGGGTTTTCGGCGCTTGACGAGCTTGCGCTGGTAGCAGTTCCTGTTGCCTTGCGCAACCGATTCGTAGTCGTCGATGACATCGAGCGCAAGCACGCCTCGTTGTCAGTTGACGAGGTCCTAGGCTTCGTCGACGAATACTCTCAGAATTTTGGTACGCGATTCCTCTTGATTCTCAACTCGGGCCAGTTCTCCGCACCTACCGACAGCGCGCTCTGGGCTGCGTTCCGAGAGAAGGTGGTCGAAGAAGAACTTCGTTTCACGCCGACACCTGGGGAGGCGTTTGACATCGCGGTGCCGAACTTGGATAGCCCTTACCGCGCGACGGCGAGGACTGCGGTGGACGCGTGCGGGATCACCAATATCCGGGTCATCCGTCAGGCTTACCGTCTTGTGGTTCGGCTCGTCGGTACGACCGGGGACATGCCTCTCGCGATCCAGGCACGAACTGTTCCCTCGATTGTGCTCATTTCTGCTCTTGCAAACAAAGCCATCAAGGACGGGCCGACGCTGGACTATGTAGCAGGCTACAACCGAGGTTCTAGCGACGTTGTGAGGCGCTACCTCGCGCAGGAAGGCGATGCGTCAAAAGAGAAAGCCGAGGACTCAACGCCGGCCGCATGGAAAGTTCTGCTGTCAAAGCTAGGGATCAATTCTTCGGACGAATTTGAAGAACTGGTTGTTGCCTTCGTTTCCGACGGAAAGCACGACGCAAAGGCGATTGAGGCCATCGTCCAAGGATACCAACGCAATGAGAATCGCATCGAATCTAGAAATCTCGCGCACGCATTCTTTGAACGTTTCAATTGGGACGTCACAGACTGCGACGACGATCTCGTAGCTGATGCGGTCAAGCTCATCGCCAGAGTCGGCGACCTTGACGCCTACACTGTCGCGGCGCTTGGAAAACAAATGGCCGATCTACCTGGCGGTGCCAAACTTGAAGAAGCTTTGATTGATGGTTGGTTGGCTCACTTTGCGACCATCGCCGACAAAGCCGAATTCGGGGAATCACCGTTCCGTCAGCCGCTACACCCAAAACTTAAGGCAGCAATCGACGATGCGCGCGATGCTCGAATTCACAGTGCGACCGTCGTCGATGCCATCAAGCACCTTCTTGAGAACGACGGATGGGGCCATCGGGAAGAAGCGGCGATGAGGGCGGCTACGATCGACGATTTCGAGACTGCGATGCGCACGTTGAAAGGTAGTGATTTCAAGCTTTTCGTACTAAAAAGTTTGGACATTCTCGAGCAGCACGAAATGTACGAGAAACACTTCGGCCAGGCTGGGATCAATTTCTTGGAAGCATGCCGGCGCATCGTCAGAGCCGAAAAAGAGACCCGTTTCGGACGGTTGTTGCGAACGTTGTTCGCAGAGAGCAAAGTTCCAGCGCTTTTGGCCGAGGGCGGAATTGAAGCCTAGTCCCAGGGATAGACAGCGGTCGAATGCAGCGTTACCAGGGCGACTGTCCCCGGTTCTCTAAGGGGCAGCCAACTTCCATCGGGACCACGGGCCTGCGGCGACATCTGCTTCGTTGCTCGACTGTATGAGCGTCAGCTTCTGGGCGCCCAAACCCGTACTGCCGATATCGGGTATGGGTCGGGCACACTCACTGGCGACCGGCAGGTTGCTGGCCCCGCGGTCGCAGTAACCCTTACGAAACAAAATCAGTTGAAATCGTTTGTGGGCGTCGACGTTGCCGACCCTGGTGCGAGCGGCGCCTTCGGCCCTGCGCAGCCTCGGCGACAGCCCTTGCAACAGATCGCGGATGGCCACCCGGCCGCAGCCGATGAGGAACCGGCCTTTGCGCGATAAGATTCAACCCGCCAAGGCCAGCCTTTGGGTTCGGAGACAACAGAGTGCTTCGGGTCGAAAAACACAACAAGCACAGCGGGCGAATGCGCGTCTGATCGATTCGACGGGAAGCGCATAGTTAGTTAGAAGAAATCAACGGTAGAAGTTTCGGGGATCAGACGACATGAGCAAGGCCATCATCGAGCAGGTCATCACGGAGTTTATCGGGAACACGACACCGGGGGTGCTAGCTATTACCGGCCCCTGGGGCGTCGGCAAGACGTTCCTGCTCAGAGACATCATCGCCGGTTTCCGGAGCACGAAAGGCCTGCGCAAGTACGCCTATGCGTCGGCGTTTGGAGCTCAGTCGGTGGCGGAAATCCGGACCGCGCTACTGGCGAAGACGCGGAACTTGCCGTTCGAGGGCGATGCGACGCGAAAGTTGCGCGGCCGCATTGAAGCACAGGCAGAAAAGCGCAACTTTCGACTGGCGTTCAACGCCCTTAAGGAAATGATCCCGTGGGGTGGAAAGCACCTGGTGATCGCGCTCGAAGCGATCGCTGGATCGATGATAGGCGAAACCTTAATCGTCCTTGATGACTTGGAGAGATCCGGCGCGAGGCTGACGATCCAGGAACTGATGGGTCTTGCTTCCGACCTGAAGGAACAGGGGCTTTGTAAGGTGATCTTGGTCTTCAACGAAGAGCAACTTGATGCCGCCACCTCAGAAGCTTACGAGACGCTAGCGGAAAAGGTCGTTGACCAAAAACTGGAGTTTGTGCTTGACGTGCCGGAGGCGATCGACATCGGCCTAGCGAGTGACACCCCGATGAGGGAACTGCTTGTTGCACCTCTGACGGCGCTTCGAGTGAGCAATATCCGGGTCATCAAGAAGGTGGAGACTGCCGCCCGCATGCTCGATCAGGCCATTGGCGGGCGTTCCCAGCGCGTGCGCCAGCAGGCGGCGACCACCATTGCCGTACTTGCCTGTTCGCTTTATGAGCGCGGACGCGGCTTCCCGCCGCCGGATGAACTCGTCCGCTACAACTACATAACGCATCGTATGGGACGCGGTGATGGTGGCCGCCAGAACGCAGAACCGCAAGAATGGGTCGGCTGGCTCGACGCATGTCAGTATTCCTCGACCGATGATTTCGACAGGGCGCTGCTCGAAGCGATGACGCGAGGGTATGTGGCCGGCACCGACATCGACGCACAGGCTCGATCACTCGACGCCGTCGCGAACCGCGAGCAGCTAGAGAAGATCTTCTCAGACGCATGGGATCTCTTCCACCAGAGATTTGATGTGGACGCTGGGACAGTGACCGCCGCTCTCGCAGATGCTGTCAGGCAAAGTGCGATGGTCATCTCGCCCCTGAACTTGAACGCTACGGTCCGGCTCCTGAGAGAGCTTGGCTTCGGCGAGCGGGCCGATGAGGTACTGGAGATGTACATCGCGGCACGACGTAGTACGCCGGAGGTTTTCGATATCAACAAGGCCGCAATAATGGGTGATATCGACGATCCGCAGACCCGTGCGCGCTTTACACAAGAGTTCAAAGCAGCGCGCCCGGCCCTGAGTTTGGAAGCGGCTGCAGACTTGATCATCCAGAACACCGACTGGAACGATGGTATCCCCGATGCGTTCAGCCGGGCCACGACCGATCAGCTCATTGCGCTGGTGACGAGTCATCAGGGACCGGATCTACAGCACCTGGTCACAGGAGTTTTCAGGATGCCCGCGTCTCCTGAGGAACGCGAAAATGCCCGCCTGAAAATGGTCGAAGCGTTGCGGGTAGTTGGACAGCGATCCGTGATCGACCGGATGCGCGTCCAGAGACTCGGTGTGCAGATGGCAGATTGATTCCCGTTCGATCGCGAGTCCCTGTCCCGCTCCTAACGATACTTCGATTGCAACAGCGATTCTCACGGCCATTCGCACACGGAAATTCAAATAGGCGGCCGGAAGGACTGAGCCCCCTCGTTTGCGCTCGGCCGAACGTCCGCATAGCACTGTGCTGCCGCCTGATTGGCGTCGGTGAACGTCCGCAGGCCGGTGAGACGTCGACGGCGATTGACGGCGAGAGGCCGATGCACTCCGTAACGAGACGCTCTAGGTACCGACGGTCCAACGGCCGAATTGGGTCGCGTTATGCCCTTCGTATGACGCATACGCCAACAATTTTCGCCGCGCTCGGTCGTGGGACGCTGCCCGGCCAGTTTCGGCGGTTGGATCGCGGACCGAGGCGGGCGTTCGATCAGTTACTGCCTTCGGTTAAGAGATATTCATCTCGCGGAGAACATCATCGCGCGCTCTTTCTGCGCGGCGCCGTTGGTCACCGCCCGTCGGCCCGCGAAGTCCGAGCAACGCACAGAGCAACTCGGGGCCGACTATTCTCTCGACGAACAGCCCGCCAAGTCTCCGCCGCTCACGCTCGGTCAAGCCTGACGTTTGCGGAATCTCTGAGAGCATCCACGCCGTCCGGTCCTCCAACCGGCCTATGAAGCCAGCATAGGCCAACTCTGCGAGTTGCGGAAAGCGCGGCGCCTCCGCGACAACAACCCGCAAAAGGGCAATATTGTCGTCTTCGACGAGGACCTTTTGCATGTGAATTGCAGACTCAACGAGCGCCTGTGGTAGAGGCATTCTCAGAATGCCTTCAAGTTCGGCCCGCTCGGCTTCATCAACTGGTGCGCATGCGTTTGAAATCACTGCCGCGAACAGATCGTCCTTGTTTTCCGCATGTCGGTACAACGTCATGATCGAGACGTTCGCAGTTTTTGCAATGCTCTCCATGCTCGTACCGCCATATCCGGTGGCGAGGAACGACGCTTTGGCTGCTGCCAGGATGTCGCCCCGCTTGCGCGCCATCAATTTCGCCTTCGGATGGTCAGTCGACCACACTTTCATATTTGCCTCCCCAAACGATAACGAGTATTATCGCTCTCAATACGATATGATACCCTATCGTATCGTGATTGTTGTGAGTTGAACTCTTGGAGAGCCTAGGTTTGCGATCGAAACCGGGCGTCACGCCCCCTACCATCTTGATTACCAAACGAGATAGCAATGTTGAATGCAAGCTTGATTAGCGCGGATTCCGGCGAGTTGCTGATGATCGGTTCTACACAGATGCGTGTGCTTGAAGACGGCTCACACACCGAAAACCGAGTCGGCGCGGTGGCGTCGATTTTGCTCCCTGGCGTCTCAGGACCTCCGCAGCATCGCCACCTCATGCACGACGAAACTTTCCTGATTACTCGTGGTGTTCTGCGATTCACCCTCGGCGATCTCCAATGGAATGCCAACGTCGGCGACTACATCGTTGTTCCGGTCGGGGTGCCGCATACGTTTGTCAACGAGTCCGATGCGCCGGTCGAGTTCTTCAGCACCTGCACTCCGGCGTATTACATCAATTATTTCCGTGAAATGGCGGCATTGAGCGGCAAAGGCCGACCAAGCGACAAAGACAATCTTGCGGTGATGCTGCGATACGCGACCGTCCCCTTCCCGGAGAACGGAAAAACGCAGTCCGCTCAGCGGTGAACGCCACGCGGCCCAAGCGTCATTAGCCACGACGGTCGTCATCAAGAATGTCCGCAAGCGCGGAAGAATTGACTTCCCGATAGAAGCGCATCGTTTCAACGAAAGCCACGCCGTCGATCGACAGGCCCCCAACTCACGGCAGGCGAGGGTTACGACTTTGGAAACAAGGATAGCTATGAATGTTTTGCTGATTGGTGCCACAGGTGGCACAGGCGGGGAAATCCTAAGCCGCTTGCTTGCAGCAGGCCATACCGTAACGGCTGTGGTGCGACGGCCAGAAGCCATCGCGATCAAACATGAGAGTCTGGTTTTAATTACCGGCAGCGTGCTCGCCCCCGACCTGATGGCTCGCGCCATGCGGGGACAAACTGCCGTGATATCCGCTTTCGGGCCGCGCTCGCTGAAAAAAGACGATGCGCAAGAAGTTTTGATGCGCAATATCCTCGCTGCAATGGCCATGCATGGCGTCAAGCGATTGGTGAATCTTTCGGCATGGGGCGCGCAAGACTCGCACAAACATATCAACTTAATGCAGACGATTCTGCAAGGCACGCTTTTGCGAGACGTTTTTGCAGACAAAAAACGCGCCGAACGTCTGCTCTTTTCGTCTGATGTGGACTACGTGAATGCATGTCCCGGCCGTTTGCTCAACAAACCCGCTCGCGGTGGCGTCAAGGCGTCCACTGATGGTACGGGAATAAAGCAGAGCATGACTCGCGCGGATCTGGCGGAATGGATGGTCGGCCAACTAGCCAGCGACATCTGGCTGCGTCAGTCCCCAGTCGTTGGCTAGGCACGGCTTCTCATTGATTTGTATGCCTCACGGTCAATGGTCGCTCCGAGCAAATACTCATGAACATCTCGCTCACATCAGCGGCCGTTGTACCTTGCAAGCGGCCGTATGCGGCAGTTGACGTTGAGTGACCGCTTCGGGTCGGGCTGAGTCCGTCCACACTTCAAACTCATCGCCGGAAAGCGGTCAGTGGAATTCAACTGCCTGGAAGCGGCCACTTGGCAATGCGTCTTCCCGACCCACTCCGGTCAGATAACTTTCTCCGAACCGGTCAGTCAGCCACATTCAGGTTTTGCGATCTCGAGTGCCGAAAAGCGGCCGTTGGCGACCTCGCCCAATCGGCTAACAACTGACGTTCAACAGCGCGCAAGCTCATCGATCGAACGGCCGCTCTTTGCTCTAAACCAAGCATTCGATTTCCCGACTTGGTCACGATCGTCCCGACTCAAGCTTTACAAGACCAAAGTTCGAGGTTTCGGGCACAGCAAAGGCAATCGCGCAATAGTGCTCGCGCTTAGCTCAACGATAGTGAGGACCTCATTTTCGCCTCTCGGCTTCAGCGAAAGATCCAGGTATTCCGCTTTGAGCTGTCGTCGGCGAATGTGAAACGAAGCTATTTGGGCATCAGGCAGTCGATTCCTGATGACTAGCTGTTGCCTGACTACGGAAGTCCAATCCCAGGTTTGAATCCCTAGATGCCGATGACCGCCATCACCCATATGTGCGGCTCATCCGCATTAATGTCATAAAAATGTCACAATCCGTCTTTAGCTGCGAAGGTAGTGCTTTGCAGCGGCTCTTGGACTGGACTGAATGATTGGAAATCTGGAACTAGTATCCCGTTTGCTGATCGCGAGCGCTTCTCGGAAGTGTGATCGGCTTCGAGCGGGAGCGTCTAAGTTGGGCGGCCGGCTTGCGCACGCACATGCTCGTCTGTGTAGGCGCTGCATTGATGGTGCTGGTTTCGGCGTTCGGCTTTGCCGACGTACTCGGCCAGAAGAATGTGGTGCTCGATCCATCACGAGTAGCGGCACAGGTGGTGTCGGGCATCGGCTTTCTCGGAGCGGGTTCGATCCTGCTGCGCGGCGAGGTTGTGCGCGGTTTGACGACCGCGGCGAGCCTCTGGTCGGTAGCCGGAATTGGCCTCGCCGTGGGCGGCGGCATGTACACCGCAGCGATCGGTGCCACGGTCATCATCCTGATCATTCTGGCCGGCATCAAGCCGCTTGAGCGCCGCTTTATTTCCGTGCGACAACAGCGCACCATACAGCTGCTCGTTGAGCGCGGCAGTGTCACGCTTGATACTCTGCATCGCGCGCTCGGGTCGGGCAGCGTGCGGGTCAAACAATTCATCGTCCAGCAGGCAGAAGAAGACGCTGATCTCGATGAAGTATAGATCGCACTGTCGCGCGCGACGGCGGTCGAATTTTCGGCGATCTGTTCGCGACTTGAGGGCATGGTGGGCGTGCGCGAGTATCGGCGGGAAAAATGAGGGGAGATCAACCATGATGCGCACCTACGACTACGAAGGCTACACGCTCGAGGTATCTGTCGAATCCGATGCCGACACCCAGCGGCAGCGGTCTGCAGGCGTGCCGGTTCGGCCCGGCTACGTCGCCATCGTGCGGATCTTTCTGGCGGACCGCACACTTGCGGTCTTTTCTCCACTGCGTTTTGGAGAGAGTTCTGGACGGCCGTTCATGACCGAAGTCGATGCGTTGATGGGCGGCTATAGCGCCGCGCGCAAGATCGTCGACGACCTCTTTTGTCACGATCCGGGTTGAGCAAGACGAGAAGGCGGCAGCTTCCGAAAATCTGGAAAGGTGTGCTCGCAACTGTGACCGTGGTTGCCACACCGGCGTCCGTTGAATGGCGCGGAGCCCTCTCAACACAAATATATAAATCCCACATAGTGGGGAAATTCCTGATGCATACGGCATTATTAGCGCCAGCATGACAGCGATAGAATGATTACTCTAAATCGATGAAGGGGCCTAGGGGCCGTTCCGAGAGGGCGGCTTGTGTGTGCTGTGACTGCAACAGTCGGCCTGTCTCATCTAGAACCTGAGAGAAAAATCCATGAGCACTGTTGAACGGATACCAGATGCGATGACTCATGATGCAGGCGTGGAGCATGTCCAGACATGGACAGGTCAGCTGTTCTTCAGCTTCGGAAATCTGGCGCGCCTGAACCTCGAGACGTGCTGTTCTGCGCTCGCTAATGCTGCGCAACACTGTGAACGTCTGGCATTGGCACGCACTGCAGAGCAGGCGATTCGCGTTCATGCGCAGACATTGCCGCTGTTGAGTGCGCAGATCGCGGCGTACACGCAGGGCTGGTTCGACATTCTGTCGATGGCGACAACCTGCCGGCCTTTTCGTGGATGTGATGTCGTTGACGTTTCGCATTCGCGCGGCTTGCTCGACGACATGGCGTGGAGCGCAAAAGGCGTCGACATGATGTTGCGCGTGATAAGCCTCCCTACATTGACGCCGGATACAGCCACAATGTCTTCTGCTACATCGCCGGCCGGGTCCTCGACCGCTTATGCCTCCGGCAAGTGCGCACCACCTGCTGTCCCAAAGCGATGAAATAGCTTTACCGGACGGTCCTGTCCGCCAGGACATCCGACACATCCTCCTGAAAGTCCGGAAACTGGTTTATTGCGTCTGCCTTATTGCGCCGTCAGTGGCCGATTGCCCATCGTTTTCGCGATTCATTTCCTGGAGATCCGCATCATGTTGAGCCTTCACGAAGTGGCTACGCTGTTGTTGATCAAGGATGCGCCGGACAGGGTTGGTCTGGACAGTCCGGAACTGGGCGCCCTGAGCAAGCTGGAACTGGTCGACATGGGGCCGCCTGACGTCGTCATGCCGAAACCACGTGTTAGCGCCCGCGGACACGGGATGCTGCGAGCGCTCCGCTGCTGATACTGCACGTTCAATCGCAGTCGTTCTGTCATCTGCGCGCCCTACAGTCATATTCACTGCGCGAGGATGATGCCGGCAAATGATGTGGCGCAAGGAGGCGGACGTGGAGCAAACCTGGATAGGGATTGTCGTCGGCACGACCGTGCTGGTCATCGCCGCAACCGCAGTCACGGCGCACTACAGGCGGGAAAAGCGCCGCGCCGAACTTTTGCGAAATCTGGATCATCACGACTGGTGTCGCTGGACACGCTCGCAACGGTAACGTTTCCAACAAAATCAGAATAACTGGGCACGCTGATTCCATCGGGATCACACAGGATCGGCATGCCCGAAGTCACACAGAATAGCGAGGAGAGGGCATGAGTTTCACATTGCTGGAAAACGATCTGACGCATATCCGCTCCGTGCTGAATCATCTGGAGCGAAGGGCTCCGGAGAGGTCGTCGAATCAGCCTGGCCGGGAAATCGGTTTGTACTATTGGCGAGCAAGGATCGGGGCGATACTCGCGATGCCGATGCTGCCGGTATATTTGCGCAAGCAGGCGGAGGAACTGCTTGCGCGTCTGGAACGGGTCGACGGCAGGCAGCAACGTGTCTTGACGGGCTCGTGAGCCGATTGCTTCGGCTGGTTGTAGCGCCGGCAAATCTGCATACCCGGCGCGGACGTAGATACGCACTGTCCGGAAAGCATCCCACGCGACGAGTAGTCGCGCATCCGGGTTGGCACTTCGTCAAGTACCCGCCGGATTGCTGCGAATGTCGCGGCGCGATGCGCTTGGACTATGTTTCTACAGGCACTCCTCGATGAGTCTGTAGCCCAGAAGCGGCGCGCCAATCGTCACTTGGGCGACGGCCACCATCAATGTCGGCGCAGATAAGACATAGGCAATGGCTATAAGGCCTGAAGGCGAAAGGATTTAATCGCCTGAGCTGTTTTCATCGCATTTTCTTCCCGTCAGAATACGTCGCTAGCGGCCGCGATCTGCCGGACAGGGTGCTGGCTGCTATGGTGTGAGTTAGGTTGAACCGCTTGCGGGCCTTTCTAAGCGGCATCCGGGGCGGCCCAGTCAACAGGACATGGGGTACAGATCTACAGGTCATGAAAGACAGGGCAACGGTAGTGTGCTGGCGCCACGGCAGGATTCTTTTCGTGGAACGCGGACGGTCACGATGGTCGTTGCCCGGCGGCACAGTTCGTCGTAACGAATTGCCTGTGGAGGCTGCGCGTCGTGAGCTGAGCGAGGAAACGACACTGGAAGGGCATGAGCTGAACTACCTGTTCCAGTTCGGCGGTCTGAACAAGCGGCATCACGTGTTTGTTTCGATCCTTCCGGACGAAGCGCGCCCCGCGCCATGCAATGAGATACTTCGATGCCGTTGGTTCCGCCCGAGAAAAGTTGGCACGCTGGTCACCAGCGTGCCAACGCGCGAGATCGTCAGACTTCTGTTCGGGCAGGGCGACCACGCGGCGCGTTGAACCGAAATAGTTACGCGAAATTGGGCCAGAGGTTTCGAGCGTCCTTTGCAGGCGAGCTAGTCCAAATGTCCTTCGGGGCGCCATAGGCTTTGGCCGCAGTTTTTTAGCTGACTCCCGTCTATCGTTAGAATATGAACTTTTCATGACGGGGCGATCCGCGCTCCGTCGCTGACGGGTGATCCGCGTATGTTCGGTCGCTTCATGCCCCGAGAGGGCAACTTCTTCGAGATCTTCAATAGCCACGCCCGCTTCATCGTCGACGGCAGTCGCGCGCTCGAAAAACTGATCGAGGATCTCGGCGAGGCCGAGCGCCACCGCGGCACCATCAAGATTGCCGAGAAATCGGCGGACAAGCTCACGGACGACTGCAACGACCTGCTGCACAAGACCTTCATCACACCCATCGATCGCGACGACATCCAGAAGTTGATCAGCGGGATGGACGACATCATTGATGTGATCGAGGACGTGGCGAACACCATCACGCTGTACGAGGTGAGAGCGCTGCCGGAAGACGCGATCGAATTCGCGCGAATCAGCACGCAGACGGTACTTCAGGTTCAGCAGGCCGTGCAGATGCTCTCCGACATGAAACAGGCGAACGAGATCCGGCAGTGCTGCCGGGAGATCGATCAGCTCGAATCGGAAGCGGACCGGCTGCTTCGCACGGCGATCTCGCGACTGTTTCGCGAGGAGGAAAACGTGAAGACCCTGATCAAGCTCAAGAGCGTGTACGAACTGCTGGAAACAATCACGGACAAGTGCGAGATCGTTTCCAAGGTCGTCGAAGGCATTCTGCTGGAAAACGGCTGATGCAGTCCGTCCAGCTCGCGATCTGGTCGGTCGGCCTGCTGGTGGCGATCGCGCTCGTGTTCGACTTCCTGAATGGCTTTCACGATGCCGCCAATTCGATCGCCACGGTCGTTTCCACAGGCGTGCTCAAACCGCAACAGGCCGTCGCGTTTGCAGCGTCGTTCAACGTGATCGCGTATTTTGTCTTCCATCTGAAGGTCGCACAGACGGTCGGCAAGGGGACGATCGATCCGGATATCGTCGACCATTACGTGATTTTCGGCGCACTCGCAGGGGCGATCGGCTGGAACATCGTCACGTGGATCTACGGGATTCCGTCGAGTTCCTCGCATGCACTGATCGGCGGGCTCGTCGGTGCTGCGCTTGCGAAGTCCGGGTGGGGCGCACTGAACATGGACGGCCTCCTGAAGACGGTCGCGTTCATCTTCATTTCGCCACTGCTTGGCTTCGTGCTTGGATCGTTTTTTATGCTTGCGGTGTCGTGGCTCGAATTCCGTACGCCGCCAAGCAAGGTCGACCGGCGCTTCAGGCGATTGCAGCTGATTTCTGCCGGGCTGTACAGCCTGGGCCACGGTGGCAATGACGCCCAGAAAACCATCGGCATTATCTGGATGCTGCTGATCGCTTCGGGTTACGCATCGGCCACAGCCGACGCACCGCCGGTCTGGGTCATCGGCGGGTGTTACCTATCGATGGGACTGGGAACGCTCTTCGGAGGCTGGCGGATCGTCCGGACCATGGGGCAGAAAATCACCAAGCTCAAACCGGTCGGTGGGTTTTGCGCGGAATCAGGCGGTGCGCTGACTCTGTTCACTGCGTCATGGCTAGGCATTCCAGTGTCGACGACGCACACGATCACCGGTGCCATCGTGGGCGTCGGTGCCACACGCAAGTTGAGCGCGGTGCGCTGGGGCGTAGCTGGCAATATCGTATGGGCCTGGATACTGACGATCCCGGCCTCGGCAGTGATCGCGGCGGCCGGCTGGTGGCTCGCTCACCGCTTCCAGTAGTTTCTTGCGGACTGTTGCGGGCCTTCAGTTCTCAAATCTGTTTCGCCGTCGCGCTGCAGGCGGTGCATCGCTGAGGTCAACGTGCTCGCCGGGCGGACTGTCGGCACGTTGTTGTGATCGGGCGCTATCGCGTACGACAGAATCGCGTGAGATCGCCGCGGCGACCGGCAGCAAAATACGTTTCGTCCAGCGAGTCAGTTCGCGACGCGCATACCAAGGCCACCAGGCGATGTGATAGAACCACACGGCCGCCGAGCGATACCCTGAACGCCAGCGTACATCGGGTTCCACGCGGGGAAAACTGTCAAGTCCACGGTGGCCGATGGCCATCATGCCGATGGTCATCCACGACAGGGCAAATATCAGTCCGGGAGTGGACGTCAGGCAAAGGACGGCAAAAAATGCGAACGGCAGCCAGATGTCAAAAGCGCTTCGTCTTTGCACGTCTGCCCCTCCCTCAGTGACGTATTCGGATTTTTTCGACGAGGTCGTCGCTTCATGTTAGCGATTGCAGCGCGCGACTGGATGACGTTTTCGTGAACCAGCGCGTCCGAAACGCCCAGTCATCATTTCGTTTTCGAAGCGTGCACCGCGAAAAAGGAAGCTGGCAGCGGAGTACATCACGACAAAAACACCGTCCACTCAAGCAGTTCAAATCGCCACAATCACGCGGCAGACGTCGTATTCAGTGGTTAAATCAACACTTGAAACGTTGGCCGATTGTGTAACACTATTGTCACATTTCGTCGTCCGTGTGCGGACATTTCTCGAGACATCGTTGCGTCTGCTGTGGAAGCCGATCTGCCGTGCTGATTCTTCTTAACCTGCTATCAAGCGTTGCGCTCCTCGTCTGGGGCTCGCATATCGTTCGTACCGGAATTCTCCGGGTGCTGGGCGCCGATCTTAGAGCCATCCTCGGGCGAAGTACCGGCAGCACGTTGCGTGCGTTTCTTGCTGGTATCGGGGTGACGAGTCTCGTACAGAGCAGCAACGCGACCGCCGTGATCATTACATCGTTTGCCGCGCAGGGACTCGTCTCGCTTGCGGGTGGCCTCACGGTGATGTTAGGCGCGGACGTCGGCACGGCGTTGATGGCGCGTGTGCTGACGCTCGATCTCTCCTGGCTTTCGCCCCTGATGTTCCTGACCGGTGTTCCGCTCTTCCTGACGCGCAAGCAGACGCGGGTTGGGCAGGCGGGTCGCACGATCATCGGGCTCGGGTTGATCCTGCTGGCGTTGCACCTGATTGTCGAAGCAGCCCAACCAATGATGCAGGGAGCAGGCGTGCGCGTGATGTTCGGTGCGCTGACGGGCGACACGATACTCGACGCACTCGTGGGCGCCGCCTTTGCGATGCTGTCGTACTCGAGCCTGGCGGCCGTGCTACTGACGGCGACGCTCGCATCGTCCGGTGTGATCTCGCTGAAAGTCGGGCTCTGTCTCGTCGTCGGCGCCAACCTCGGCAGCGGCATGCTCGCGCTGATGGGCGCGCTGCCACAGAATGCGGCGGCGAGGCGACTGTTAGTCGGCAGCTTCGCGTTCAAGGTCGGCGGTGCACTGATCATCTTGCCATTGACCACGCTTCTCGCGCGATGGCTTCCCGCCGTGATTGCTAATCCCCGTGAGGCGGTTGTCGGATTTCACGTGATCTATAACACGGTGCGCTGCTGCGCATGCCTCACGCTCGTCAGGCGCATGGCGGACATCTGCAAACGCCTGTTTCCAGACAAACCCGTGCCCGGTGGTGAACTACGTCCGATGTACCTGGACCCGGCCGGACTCGTAACCCCTGGTCTCGCACTGGCCAATGCATCGCGCGAGGTGCTGCGCATCGGCGATATCGTGCGCGTGATGCTGGACAACGTGTCGGAACTTCTGCGGCGCAACGATCTCGCTGTGGCACGCGCCACGATGCGCATGGACGACGACGTCGACCAGCTTTACGGCGAAGTGAAGAGCTATCTGACACTGATCTCGCGCGAACAGCTAGACGAGGCCGAGAGTCGCCGGTGGACCGACATTATTTCGCTGACGATCAATCTCGAGCACGCTGGCGACATCATCGAACGTATCGTCAGCGACATCGAGGAGAAGAAGATCTCGCAGCGCCTCGCTTTCTCGGAGCAGGGGCTCGGCGAACTCGACGACCTGCACGCGCGGCTAGTCAGCAATCTTCGACTCGGGCTTTCGGTCTTCCTGAATAGCGATCTGCGTTGCGCAGAACAGCTGCTCGCAGAAAAGGAGCGTTTCCGGGATCTCGAGCGCGCCTATTCGCACAAGCACCTGGAGCGGCTGGCCGGCCAGAGCTCGCGCACGATCGAGACCAGCGCGTTGCACCTCGATCTGATCGGCAATATGAAAAGGTTGAACTCGCTGTTCTGTTCGACGGCGTACCCCGTGCTCGAAGCAGCCGGCGCTTTGCACGACACGCAGTTGCGCAAACGTTCGCTCGATTCGCTGCATATAAAGGAGTGAGCGCGAAGATCGCGATCTGAATCTGTTCAGCCACTTCGCGAAAACGGCACACGTTATGCACGATTCATTCTGTTTTTTTGCCGTCAGCCAACTGCTGAGCCATCATCTCTTCACGTTTGACAGTCGTTTAATTCGTGCGTGCTGTTTGAGCGTTGCCCCACGGGAGAGCAGGAGACCGTGACGTTGGGCAATTTCCTAAGGGAACCCAAAGCTCCAATGTCCGCTTTTTCCTTCGAAAGGGTCAATGGCATGTAGCCTTGTTGAAGGTATGCTTCGGGTCGCATTTTGCCAGTCGCCCGCATCTGCTTGCGCGCCCGTCGATGCGCAACGCATGAGTCGGTAGCCGGCCAACAGGCGACCTTCGCGGGGAGACGCAGTTGGACATTCAAGCGTCGGATGCGCCTTGGGAGCGGCCACTGAACTCGCAAGGGTCGAGAGCGCTTTTTTTATGTCACTCGCTTCATGCCACGGCTGACTGTCTGGCGGCGATTTCTCCCTGCGAACCGAGCTTTTCCAATGGATGTCGCCCCACTTCCAACCGCCGTTTTCGATCATCGGGCGTTGGATAGGGAACCAACTGATGAATATATCGGTGTCGCGATCGAATTCTCCGACGTGCTCGATACAGCATCTAGTGCGAACAGACGTACGCAGACGCCGCGCACCGTGGCGAAGTTAGTGCCTGAGGGTGAACCGCCGGGCGACGTTGGCCTCCGGCTAGGTCAAAGCGACGCTCACGATTTGGCTCGGAAGGCTCCTATGAGTGATGGGGGAAATATTTACCCTAACCCGAAATATTCTCCGGATGCTCGCTCGCGGTCGAGCGATCCATCGCGATTACCGACTCTTTGAGTATCTCCCGCAGCCAGCGAAGTCCCGCATCGGATGTCCGATGCGTATGCCATTGCACAGTTTGCTTCATAACAGGCATGGGAAGGGGGACATCTCGGATCACAATTGGCTCGCAACGCTGCGCCTGTCGCGCTAGCCGTCGATGCATGGTTGCGATGCGATGCGTGCCGACAACCATTTGTGCAGGTGACGCGAAGCTGAATGTCGTCACGTCGACGCGGCGCGTCACACCTAGCTGCTTGATAAAGCCGTCTTCTACCGCCGGCTGGCCTTGGGCTGGCAGGACGACAATGTGGCCGGCGCCCAAGTAATCCTCTCGCGTCAGAAGACCGCCAGCGAGCGGCGCTTCTTTCCAAAGCACGCAACAGAAATCTTCTTCGAGTAGCACCTCTGCTGGGTGAGCGGATGAGCAGTACTCCTTTGGAATGATCAACATATCGGCATCAGCGCGTTCAAGAGCGCGTTCCGGATGCGCCACCTGCGGCCGTAAATCAATGCGAATGCCGGGCGCTGCTTCATAGACGCGAGTCAGAACATACGGCATCAGCGTTGATACCGTGTAATCCGACACGAGCAAGCGGAAGACGCGCGTCGATTCCGCAGGCAGAAAAGCTGGTTGGGTTGAGATATTGGCTTCCACGCGCACGAGTACATCGCGGACCGGATCCGCCAGCCCTTCCCCACGGGCTGTTAACTCCATCTTTCGGCCGACCTGGATGAGCAGATCATCGCCGAAATAGTCCCTGAGTCGCGCAAGAGCGTTGCTCATAGCGGACTGACTCAAATTTACGCGTTCTGCTGCACGACTGATGCTGCGCTCACTCAGCAATGCGTCGAGTGCGACCAGCAAATTGAGATCGAGCTTGTTGAACCGCATTTGCATCGTCTCCTCGGCGGCCAAGTGTGGAGTGTAAAACTGCCCACATAGTTACCGCCTTTATTAGGGTTAACGCTCACCTCATTCATCGCATCCATACCTTGGATGGATCGAATCCATTTTTCAAATATATACGCGCATCTTAATCTAGCGTTACCCAATACAAAACTACAACCGAGCGATTCCAAAGATTGCTCGTCAGGAGACAAAATGTCAGTCAAAAGGAAACTCATCATTGTCGGCTGTGCAATCACCTTGGCCGCGATTGCACAGCGGGCTAGCGCTTTCGAAGGTGGTGTGTCGCCGTACCCGGCTAGCGCCACGGGCGACAACATTGCATCGATGCCACCGTTCCCCGGTCTCTTTGCGCTGCAGCAGTTCAACTACAGCTTTTCGAACGGTTTGTACGGCAATGATGGTGACAAATTGCCCGTGCCATTTCATTCGTCGGTGGCCACGTCGGTCACGCGTCTGTTGGCCTCATATCCGCTGGAACTGATGGGCGTGCGTTTCTACTCGCAACTTGTGATTCCAGTCGTATCGCTACATACGACCGTAGCCGGCCAGAGCTCGACGCAGAACGGTCTCTCTAACATCACTGTCTCGCCGGTAATCATGCTGTGGCGTCCGAGCAGGGATGTTGCGGTAGCGACTGGCCTTGATCTGGCCTTCGCAACCGGCTCGTACAGCGCGACTAAACCCAGTGTCGCTGTAGGCTATTTGTCGCTGCAGCCGGTTTTCGCGGTGCGTTACAGCCGACCAGACGGCATCGATATTGGCCTCTCCAATCGCTTCCTGATCAATCAGCGTAATGGTGAAACTGGCTACACGTCTGGCGATGCCTACCTTGGTGAAGTCGAGGCCGGCTGGCATTTCGGGCATTGGAAAGTTGGTGTGGTGGGGTCCTACCTCAACCAATACAGCAACGACATTGTGAACGGCGCAACAGTCGCATCCGGAAACCGCACGCGGAGTGTCGGCTTTGGGCCGTCGATCGTCTACGACGCGGGCCCGATCAAAATTAACCTCAACTATCAGCAGGGTCTGTACGCCGCAAATACATCGAAGAGCAACAACGTCTGGCTCAACAT
The DNA here is from genome assembly GCF_900099835.1 of Paraburkholderia fungorum. NCBI lineage: Bacteria > Pseudomonadati > Pseudomonadota > Betaproteobacteria > Burkholderiales > Burkholderiaceae > Paraburkholderia > Paraburkholderia fungorum. The sequence goes on along the minus strand of NZ_FNKP01000004.1, from coordinate 267,439 downwards.
CGCGTTTCCGTTGATGTGACGTAGTTACTCGCGAAAGCTGCGCGCCGACGCCTATACCTCTCTTGCAATGGACCACTGAATATCATGTTCCGCTACTTTCCAACCAACTATGTCTGGAACCTGTCGGTCGACCTCGCCATCGAAATGGGCGCGCGCATCGGCGAGATCGAGACCATGTGCGCACCGCTTCACGAAGCGGCGAAGCAGCCGGACGCCGAAGGAACACGCGCGTTCCGCGAAGCATGGGTTCATATGGCCGACAGGCTTTGCGAACTCGCGGAGGAAGATGAAGCATGCGGTCGCCTTCTTTCAGCGGGAGAAAAGTACAAGCGCGCCAGCGTCTATCTGATTACCTGCGAGCGCATGCTTGCACATGACTCGCCGGGACGCGTCGAACTCTACAAGCGCCTCCTGGACACTTTCGAAAAAGGCACAAGACTCGCTGGCGATAACTGCGAGCGCGTCGAAGTCCCATATGGTGACGGCCACCTTTCAGGATTGCTGGTGCGTGCGAAAGGAGCGGCGGAACGCGCGCCACTGCTCGTACAGGTCAACGGACTTGATTCAACGAAAGAGATGAAGTATTTCGTTGGCTTACCGTCCTGGCTTGCCGAACGGGGGGTCTCGTCGCTAGTGATTGATCAACCCGGAACTGGCGAAGCGCTCCGTTTGCACGACATGCACGCCGTCTACGACAGCGAACGCTGGGCCAGCAGCATCGTCGATTGGCTTGAAACCCGCACCGACGTGGACCCGAAACGTATTGGGATGGAAGGCGTTTCGCTTGGTGGCTATTACTGCCCGCGCGCAGTGGCCTTCGAACCGCGTTTTGCGTGCGGCGTAGTCTGGGGCGCAAATCACGACTGGCGGGATGTGCAGAAAAAGCGGCTGCAACGAGAAGGCGACTTTCCGGTGCCGCACTATTGGAAACATGTGTGCTGGGTATGGGGGGCGAAAGACATTGACGATTTCATGCAGATTGCGGAGAACGTCCATCTCGACGGCGTGCTCGATCGCATTCGGGTGCCGTTCCTCGTCACGCACGGCGAGAAGGACACTCAGATTCCTCTCGCGTGGGCACAACGCACGTATGACCAGCTCGTCAATAGCCCGAAGCGCGAATTGAAGATTTTCACCGAGCGCGAAGGTGGAGCTCAACACGCGAGTTTCGACAACTCGATTAACGCGGGCCACTACATTGCTGACTGGGTAGCAGAAGTGCTCGGCGGCCGAACTCACCTGTAATCACACTTGAGTCATATTTCCATGAATATCATTGGACCCGACTGTCTCGTATTCGGCGTCGATGACGTCGCCGCTTGCCGAAAGTACCTCGTCGACTATGGCTTATTGCCGGTCAGTACCGTTGGCAACGAAAACGACGTGGGCCGTTTTGAGGCGCTGGATGGCACCTCGATCGAAATTCGTCACGTCGACGACCTAAGCCTTCCGCCTTCGCTCGGCACGGCAAGCATGTTACGGAAGACCATCTACGGCGTCGCGGATGAAGCAACGCTGGAGCAGGTTGCGCACGAACTGCGCAAGGACCGGGAAGTCCGCAAGCTTGCGGACGGATCGCTGGAGAGCACGGACGATATGGGCTTCACGCTCGGCTTCCAGGTAAGCACCCGTCGCCCGCTCACGTTACCTGCTGAGTCTATCAATGCACCCGGAGCGCCAGCGCAGCGCGCCCCTAACGTTGTTGCATCCAACGACAACGCACTATTAACGCCGCGCACGCTATCTCACGTGGTCTATTTCGTGCCCGACGCCGCGCGCGCTGAAGCGTTTTACGTTGAACGCCTCGGCTTTCGCTGCACCGACCGTTTTACTGGCGTTGGCCCGTTCCTGCGTCCCGCCGGTACGCTTGACCACCACACTCTTTTCCTGATTCAGACGCCGCCGTTCATGAAAGGTTGCGAGCACTTCACTTTCCACATGGGCGGTCCGAGTGAAGTCGTGCAAGCCGGTACGCGCTTCGTCGAAAAAGGCTATCAGTCGTTCTGGGGACCAGGCCGGCATCGGTTCGGATCGAACTGGTTTTGGTACTTCAACAGCCCACTCGGCTGTCACGTCGAATATGACGCAGACATGGATCTGCACAACGACGATTGGCTGGCTCGCGCGGCCCCGATGGGTGCCGATGCCTCGCAATTGTTCCTGCTCGAACATCGAGAGAAGTGGGCGCCGGGCGGTCCGCCGCCCGCAGCCCGATGATGCCTCGGCGGTGACGCTAACTTCCATCTGAAATGTAAAGACAGTGATCTTCCTGACGCATCTCGACGCGCTGTCCGAACCTGGCGCACGTGGTTTCGACCCTCACGGCGCGGGGCACGACACGATATTTGTCGTGCGGCGCGCGGGTGCCGTCTATGGATGGCGCGACGCGTGTCCGCATTATGGTGACACGCCGATGGCCTGGCGTAAGGACGCGTATCTCAATGCGCGAGGCACGCGGGTCGTTTGTCATGCGCACGGCGCCCAGTTCGAGATGGATTCTGGCGCGTGCGTACTGGGGCCTTGCCTTGGCCAGACGTTAACGCCGGTTCGAATCCGCGTTAGCCAAAACGGCGAGATCTTTCTGCTCGAACCGGAAGACGACCACAACAAATCGAGCGCCGCCTAGATACGGCGCGATCGAAACAGCAATACAAGGAGACACCAAGATGAATATGCCCCTGAAACGCGTCCTGATCATAGGCGGCGGATTTTCAGGCATGGCTGCGGCCATCGAATGCGCGAAGCGTGGTCTGGAAGTCGACCTGGTGGAGATCGATGCGGGCTGGCGCTCGTATGGCGCTGGCATCAGCATTGGCGGTCCCACCCTTCGCGCATTGCGCACAGTCGGCGTGATCGAAGCATTCCTTAAGCGCGGCCATGCGAGTGACGGCGTCAACCTGTTCGCGCCCACCGGTGCGCCATTTGGGTCCATCCCGACTCCACGCGTTGCTGGCGAAGACGTTCCAGGCGGCGGTGCGATCATGCGGCCCGCACTCGCGGAAATTCTTGCACAGGCAACGAGAGCGGCTGGTGTGAACGTGAAGCTTGGCTGCAGCTTCGCAAAGCTGGAGCCGCACAACGATCATGTCTCGGTTACGCTGACGGACGGGACGCAGGCACGCTACGATCTCGTCGTCGGTGCTGATGGCCTCTACTCAACAGTGCGTGCAGCGATCTTCCCTGAGGCGCCTGATCTTCGCTATACGGGCCAGGGAGTGTGGCGCGCGGTACTACCTCGCCCCGCTGAAATTAACTGCGCATCAATGTGGCTTGGTCACAAGGTCAAGGCCGGCCTGAATCCGGTGTCTGCGGAAGAGATGTATCTCTTCGTGACTGTGGACAGCCCGGAAAGGATTTATGTCGACCCAACGACGGCGCAGGAACTCTTGCGTGACCTGCTTGCGCCTTTCAGCGCGCCTGTCCTGCAGGCAGCCCGCGAGCAGATCGGCCCGCATTCTTCCGTTATCTATCGTCCGCTCGAGAGTATGTTGATGCCGCGAGCATGGTCCCGCGGTCGCATTGTGTTAATAGGCGACGCGGTTCATGCCACGACGCCGCATATGGCATCAGGCGCTGGTATCGGTATTGAGGATGGGATCGTCCTTGCCGAAGAACTGACGAGTGCTACGACGGTAGAGGCGGCATTGATAGCGTTCGAGGAACGACGTTGGGAGCGTTGCCGTCTGGTCGTCGAGAATTCGGGGAGACTGGGTGAGATAGAGATCACCAATGGCGACCGCGCCGAACACACCCGCATCATGCACGAGACGCACCAATATCTCGCACGCGCCATCTGAAGGGGACACGAATGGAACCCAATGTCGTTGTTTCTCATGCGGCGCAACCGGCGGACACAGGGGCGAGCCGAGGCTTTACCAAGGGATCCGTCGTCGCCCTAATGATTGCGCACTGCGCCGGAATGGTCGACCTCGTCGCGTTGCCGGTTTGGGTCGCTACGCTGATCGGCGCCTACCGCCTCGATGCTCAGCGTGCGGGCGCGTTGCCGACGCTATTCCTCGCGGGAGTGGTGGCGAGCAGCATAATATGCTCGCCGCTTCTCGCACGTCTACGAGGCAGAGGCGCAGTGCCAATCGGGTTCGCGACAGCGGCCATCGCTTTTTTCTACGCCGGGACGGTCCAAAGCTATGCACTGATGGCCCTCTTGCATTTGGTTGCAGGTCTCGCCGTCGGTTGTAGTCTCAGCATCACGCACGGAACCATTGGACACAGTGCAAATCCGCACCGACTGTTCGCGTTCGCAGGCTTGTCGCTTGGCGGCTTTTCGATCGTATTCCTTGGCCTCACACCAGTGTTAATTTCGACGCGCGGCGGCATTGCGTTCTTCGGAGCTGTCGCTGCATCAATGGCGCTAGCCGCGTTGGTCTGCGCAATCGTCTTCCCTGCAGCACAACCGCAAACGATATCGACGCGCACAATGTCGCCACTCGCATGGCCTGTGTGGTTCTGCATCGCAGGTGTGAGTTGCATGGCGATGACGCAGGCAATGCTGGCCAGCTTCATAGCTCGCATCGGCACCGAGGATGGCTTTAGTGTAGCTGCCGTGACCTCTGTGCTGATCGCGCTTGGCCTCGTCAATCTCTTGCCGGCCCCGCTCGCGGCGGTCTTGCAGCGGCGGGTAGACGCCCGGCTCGTGGTGCTAATTGGGCCATTCGTGCAAGCGGTACTGGCGCTCGTAATCTCGCAAAGCCGCGCCTTCGTCTTCTATGCGGTCGCGACCGCTGCGTTCCCCGCTGTAATGATTTTCTGCCATACATTCGCCTTCGGTCTGCTGGCCAGGTTAGACAATTCAGGGCGCGCGACAGCCGCGACGCCCGCGATGCTGATGACCGGTGCCGCTATTGGGCCACTGCTGGGTGGAACACTCGTACGCTTTTATGGCCATGGCAGCCTTGGTTTCGCCGCAATTGGTGTCGGCGCAGTCGCATTCTTGTGCTTCTTCCAGATTCCTCGACAAATCGCACCCAAAAGTCCCACACCATGAAACCAGTCCGCCAATTCATCGATATTTCGATTTATCTCGAAAACGACGTCCTCTCCGATCCGCCTCCGCTCGCGCCCAAGATCACCTACCAGAAGCACGCGGATACGTTGCCCGAATTCATGGCGATGCTGCCAGGCACGCGGCCCGAAGACTATCCGGATGGCGAGGCCGCCGCTGCTGAATGGGTCACGCTAACGACGCATAGCGGCACACACCTTGACGCACCCTGGCATTTCCATTCGACAATGGACGCCCGTCTTGGCGAATCAAAACCTTCAATTACCATTGACGAAGTACCGCTCGAGTGGTGCTTCCAGCCAGGCGTAAAGCTGGATTTTCGTCGCTTCCCCGATGGATACGTGGTAACGGCTGCCGACGTGGAGGCTGAACTCATCCGGATCGGCCATAATCTTCAGCCACTTGACATCGTGGTCGTCAACACGCGCGCTGGATCGCGCTATGGTCATAGTGATTATGTGAATGCTGGTTGCGGCATGGGGCACGAGGCCACACTCTATCTGCTTGACCGGGGTGTACGTCTGACCGGCACCGACGCCTGGAGCTGGGATGCGCCGTTTTCGTACACGGCAAAGCGTGTCGCGGAAAGCGGCGACACGTCTTTGATCTGGGAAGGCCATAAGGCTGGGCGTGAGATAGGCTACTGTCACCTCGAGAAGTTGCACAACCTGGAAGCGCTGCCGCCACACGGCTTCACGATCAGTTGTTTTCCACACAAGATTCGAAAGGCGTCGGCAGGATGGACGCGTGCGGTCGCGATCATCGAACAGGAGGCGCCTTGAAATTCGCAACACTTGCCACTGGCAGCCCGGATGGTCTTTTGTTGATTGTTTCGAGAGACTTGTCACGAGCTGTGCACGCATGCGACATCGTGCCGACGCTCGTGAGCGCGCTGGAGCGCTGGAGCGAAGTAGCTCTCCGGCTACAAGAGCGCTATAACGCGTTGAATGAAGGTCTAGCTCTTGATTCGTTCGAATTTGATCCTTCTGCTTGCGCCGCACCGTTACCACGGAGCCCGCAATGGTGCGATGCGTCAGCCTTCCTCAATCATGGTCGATTGATGGAACGTGCATTCAACACTGATCCAATTCCCGATTTTGAAACCATACCGGTCATGTACCAAGGCGCAAGCGATGACTTCCTTGGGCCGACCGCGCTGGTGCCGTTGCCTGACGAGGCGGACGGTATTGATTTCGAAGGTGAATTTGGTGTCGTGACCGATTGCGTTCCGCCCGGGACCAGTGCGATCGATGCTCTTGACCACATTCGGTTGGTCGTCCAACTCAACGATTGGAGCTTGCGCGCGCTGGGTCCTCGAGAGATGAAAAGTGGATTCGGTTTCCTTCAGGCAAAGCCGTCGACCAGCTTTGCGCCGATCGCGATCACGCCAGACGAATTGGGCTTGAACTGGCGCGACGGGAGAGTACATTTGCGGTTGCACGTTGAGTGGAACCGAGCATGGTTCGGCCATCCACATGGCCGTGAGATGAACTTCAGCTTTGGCGCGCTCATTGCTCATGCAGCGCGCACCCGCCGCCTCACTCCGGGCACGATCATCGGCTCCGGGACGGTGTCGAATATCGATCGCAGCGCGGGCTCAGCTTGTATCGCAGAGCGGAGAGTCATTGAGATGCTGGACTATGGGCAACCAAAAACAGATTTCATGAGATTCGGCGACCACGTGAGAATAGTTGCCCGTGACTCCGAGGGAAATGCACCATTTGGCGAAATCTCTCAACGCGTTGTATCGCAGGCAGCGCTCGGCAACAACAATTCTTGCGAAGGCTCGCAAGAGCAATCTATCAAATGAAATTTTCGGACCGCTGACGGCGTGCCAGAAACAAGATTGCTCGGGAGCACAAAGGCTTGCACCTGGAAGGAAGCCGTTACTCTATAACACCTTGCTTGAGCTACTCTGAGCAGCGTCTCGGAGCAATTCACTCGAGACTACGGACGACTGCTTTTGCTCACACCGTGGGACCGTTCTGGGTCGAACTGAGCCCGTCGCCCGGCAGCCTGACGCAGACCGATGATCTGTTCATCACAGGACGGGGTTCGGCCACAAGCAGCCGGTCGACTTTGGCGCACAGATCGCCGACAATCGCGACGGCATCGACCCTTCGCAGGACTAATGCGCTGTTTCCGCACCATTTGAGTCAACCATGACGCTCGATGACGCTCCGCGCACGCTGCACTCGCCCGAGGCGATCGCGCTCCGCCGCGCGATGCTAACAGAGACCCACGTCGCACCGCTCGCGGCGTACGTCGAGGGGCTGCGCTTGATGCACTCCGACTGGGAGTTTCAAGACTTCGATCCGCTCGACGGCGGCACCGAGGCGGACATGCTGTTTCTCCTAGAAAAGCCGGGTCCCATGACATCACCCACGGGCAAGCGAGTGGGTTCTGGCTTCATTAGCAGGAACAACAACGATCAGACGGCTGAGAACATCTTCAACTTCATGCGTACGGCCGGAATCGAACGAAAAACGCACAATCCTGTGGAACGTCATGCCCGGCTGGAACGCGACGATTAGGTACAACGCAGAGGAGGTCCGTCGCGGGGGCGATGAAATTCGCCACCTGCTCCCGTTGCTACCACGGCTGCGCACCGTCGTGCTAGTCGGCGGACCGGCGCGGCGTGCCTTACGCCTGCTGCAGGCGTTGCGGCCCGATCTGCTTATCCACACGTCCGTGCACCCTAGTGGGCAGTGTTATCGCTTCAACCCGGCTCAGTGGACCGCCATTGCCAGACGCTGGGAGATCGCGGGGCAGGCATAAAGGCCCCAACTACGATCGCGGAGGTGCCGACGGCGGCTTACGGTCGGACCGTGTGCGGCCAGTAGCAGACCTTCGACGAGTGCCCTATGCGCGCACTCGAACGTCGCCTACTGTTTCCGGCGCGGTCACTCGAACATTGTCGTGGTCAAGTTCCCGCTGCATACACGTCGATTGTGCCAGCGCACATCGGCCAACACTTCAATCACGGGCAGAGCTGGCCAGCTCATGCAGCCAGTCTCGTACTGCAGTTCGTGCCGGACTCGAGACGAACGGTCTTCTGGAAACTAAAAAGTACGTTGATCCATCTTCGACGAATCCCATAGGTGCAGCGAGCTGCCCACTCTTAATTTCGTCGCGTACAAGCAGCCATGGCCCTATGGCGACGCCGAGACCAGCACTGGCTGCCTGAAGACTGAAGTAGAAATGCTCGAAGGTTTCTTCGCTTGTGTTTTGGAGGCTAGTACGCGTGATCGAGGACCAAGTGTCCCATGCAGACTCGCGAGTTCTGGTGTGCAGAATTGGCGCCGCGGCCTTGGTGTATGGCAAGCCATGGCGCTTTCCAAAATATCGATTAACGAGATCACTTCGGCAGACGGGACCAACCCGCTCTTCGAATAACTTGACAGCCTCGATCCCCGTGCCCCATTCGACGTCATTACGGCGGATCGCCATGTCAACCCCAGACCCCAACGCCGGTCCAGAAGCGGCCACCAGGTGCACGTTAATTTGCGGTCGAAAGTTTTGTAGAGAAGGCAGATTCGGAATCAGCCAGCGCATCATCAATGTCGGCTCGCAAGCCAAGGTTAGGGTTGTGTCGTCTGAAGCTTCTCGCAACTCTTCGCAGGCGTTCGCCACAAGTTCGAATCCAAGCGACACAGCCTCTGCAAGCTTACGGCCGGCCGCGGTCGCGAATACGCGCCGGTTTCGACGCTCAAACAATGGAACGCCTAACTCCTCTTCGAGCAGACGAACAGCGCGACTTACTGCGCCATGAGTCAGGTGAAGCGACTCCGCAGCACGCGTAAAGCTCTCCTCTCGAACAGCGGCTTCCATGCACCGCAACGCGTGAAGAGACGGAAGCTTCCGTTTTGACTTGCGTGAGTCTGCCTCACCGATTCCGTGAGAATTCATCGTTTTTCCTTATAGCCGTCCATCGATATTCTGGCGCTATTGCTTCACATGCGGCGCAGTTCAAAGCGATCGATCGCAGTTGGCGTATATCTCGCTACGGCCACCCAAAAACCCGGTTGAATAAGGACAAAGATGACCACTCACGCAATGCTCGCAGTTCTGGTTTCTGCATTTCTAATCTGCTCGACTCCTGGCCCGAACATGCTTCACGTGCTTACCCGCTGTGTCCAGTTTGGCTTCCGGCGCAGCTTACCCGCGATGGGAGGATGTCTTCTCGGCCTTGTCCTTGTCCTCGCACTGTCGGCAGCGGGGCTTGGAGCATTGATGCGCGCCTCGGGGCTTTGCTTCCATGTTGTGCAATATGCCGGCGTCGCTTATCTGGTTTATCTGGGAATACGGCAATGGCTGGCGACAGACGAAATTTCACCAGCCGCTAAATCGACCAAGGCGGAATCGTCACTGCAAATGTTCGGTAAAGCATGTTCCATTGGCCTGACGAACCCCAAGTTGCTGATCTTCGGCACGGCCTTCATGCCGCAGTTCGTTGACAGCCTGTCAAATCCCTATCCTCAGTACGCAATCGTGATAGCTTGTTTCGTGGCGTGCGAGACGTTCTGGTATTGCGTATATGGTACGGGTAGCCGCCACGTCCGCCGATTGCTTGCCCGTCCAGCGCTCCGTAAAGCATTCAATCGTCTGGCCGGAACGCTATTTATCGCATTCGGCGGACTTCTGCTTCTCGACAAATGTTGAACATGGCGACTGGTGAAGGTTTCAAACAGCGGATATCGAATAGGGCGAAGGTAATTTTCCATCGCCGTATTCACACAATACTTCGGCTATCACCACGCGGTAGCCGTCAAGCCAACGAGCCTGTTTCGCCTTCGCTGTCTGATGTACTGGGTCATTGATCAATTTGTCCAACGCCTCTAGAGACTCCCAGTAATAGACGTTCTGGATCAGACCGCCGTCCTGGCTCTCCCACGTCTCCTCGCCAAGATATCCAGCAATCGAACGTGCGAGCTTTGCGATGTCCTGATCGAGTCGATGAAATTCATCGTCATACTCGCCAGCGCGAAAGATGAAGGTGGAAGAGTACATGTACGGTTTCCAATAAAAACATCTGCTCTAATCTGCGACCCCGGTCACTCATCCTTCTTTGCGGCACACGCGAGCATTGCGTCGCCAATTTGATGGTTGCCGCGGGCATTGAGCATTTCCGCTGGACCTTTGATATCGCGAACATCTTTGTGCTGACCCAGCTTGCGCTTGCCAGCAAGTTTCGTGATCTCGATCTCTAGACCAACAATGTGCTGAAGCTGTTCGTCCAGATAGTCGGCTGGAGCATCTCCCATCTTCCATGGTTTCGATTCATGGGCTTCGTGCGTACGTGTCAAACGTGCCACGACACCCCTCACGAATTTCAGGTCATCGCGGATACGAATTCTACCGTGCGCATGTACGACGACATAGTTCCAGGTGGGCACCTGTTGATGATGCTCATGCTTGCTCGGATACCAGTTCGGAGAGATGTAGCCGTCACCAGCGTGAAATATAACCATCACTTCGTCGCCGTCCTCCACGTCCTGCCAGACCGGATTGGCGCGTGCAACGTGCGCTTGCAGCGTCCCAATCCCGTCCTCGGAGGCGCAAAGCTCGAACGGCACATGGTTCGCGTCCAGTCCCCCGCTACCGTGCGTCACCAGAGTGCCAAAGGCGCGCTGCGTAATGAGCGCGTGCATTGCTTTTACATCGGATTCTTCGAACTGGGCGGGCACGTACATTGTGGCTATCTCATCAAGTGGATCTTGGGAAACCCTTTTGGAAGGGATTTCAGGAGTTTCGCTTGAAAGTGGTTTATCCTGAAGAACCAGTTTTGATCAAATCGACGAGACCAGAATCATGGCTAGAACAGCTCGTACGGCGGACTTGCCGTGGTTGAGCACGTTGGATCGCAACAGCGGCAGCTTGAGTCGTCAGCTCGTCTCTGCATTGCGGGATGCCGTCAGCAAGGGCGTCCTCCATCCCGGTGACGCCTTGCCATCCACTCGCACTCTCTCTGAAACCCTGCAGATAAGTCGCGGAACCGTGGTTGAGGCGTACGAGCAGTTGATCGCCGAAGGCGTTCTCGATTCCACGGACCGGGCGGGAACGAGTGTGGCTCGGGCTCTCGCACCGCAAGCCGGCGTTGGCGTGCTGAATCGCAAACGCCATTCGAAGAAGGCCTCCGAAGTGCCCGAGCGAGCCCACGTTTATGCTCAGATCGCACGCGAATTCCGGCCGCTGCCACCCGTGCCATTTGCGATCTCTGTGCCCATCGGCACGACCGCGCCCGGTGAAATCTGGCGTCGGCTTGGCAACCGCACGCGGGCACGCGGCCCAGGTGCACCTGCTGGCTACGCCGATCCGCTTGGCGCGTTGGCGCTGCGACGCGCCATTGCGGGTCATGTACGGAAATCGCGCTCCGTTCGATGCGAGCCGGAACAGGTTGTCGTGACGAGCGGAACACAGCAGGGGTTATATCTCGCATGCCAGGTCCTGCTGGGCGCACGTGACCAGGTTTGGGTCGAGAATCCCGCGTATCGGGGCATCACCGCGATTCTCGACAGCATGGGACATCGGGAGACGATTGTCCGGCTTCCCGTCGATGCAGAAGGTATCGATGTGGCTGCTGGTGTGCGGATGGCGCCTCGTGCGCGCGCGGCCTTCGTTACACCGTCGCATCAATATCCGCTTGGGATGCCGTTGAGCATGTCGCGTCGCAACGCGCTGCTCGCATGGGCACGTTCGACCGGTAGCTGGATCGTCGAAGACGATTACGACAGCGAGCTACGCTATGAAGGGCATCCGTTTCCGTCGCTCCAGGGCGAAACCCCCGAACGGGTGGTGTATCTGGGCACGTTCAGCAAGGTTCTCTTCCCGTCGCTGCGTCTGGGATATGTGATCGCGCCCGCCGAACTGGTTGACGCTTTCTGCGGCGCGCGCATTTTGATGGACCGACATCCTCCGAGCGCGGATCAGTATGCGTTGGCCGCTTTCATCGAAGAGGGTCACCTGGAACGCCACATCCGAAGGGTACGCAAAGCGTATGGAGAACAGCGACATCACCTCATACGCACGCTGGAGCGCATCCTTCCAAGCGAGGTTGCATGGATTGATCCAGGTGACCAGGGCATGCATCTTGTGCTTTGGTTGGCCGATTGTCTCGACGATCGGTACGTGTCTGAGCAAGCGGCACAGGCTGGCGTTTCAGTTCGCGCCGTCTCGCCCATGTACGCCGCTGGTACGGAGCGAATGGGGTTGGTTTTGGGTTTTAGTGGCTTTGGTCACGCACAAATGACATCGTCAGCTGAGCGGCTCGCTCACGTGATCCACGAGGTGATGCGTACGAGCCCGGGCAACACTGCACCAAGGCGCAAGGCTTCTCGAGGTAAGCCTACTTCTCGTCGTTCGTAGGCGGCGAGATGTTCATTGGGGCCGGAACTCGGTGAATCATCGCTATACCTTGTGGAACGGCCGTTCGATCTCGTACGGCTCGACAGTCGGCTTCGGGTCGGGAGTACGCACTGCCGACTGGCCGCTTCGGGGCCGTGGAATTTCAGTGACCGCTTTAGAGCGATGAAGTCGGGGAGCGGACCGACGCAGCCCGACCCATATGGGACGATCAAGACCGCAGAGAGCAGACGTCCACGATGTCGTCATCTGCGTGTGGACAGCATATGAAGCTTGCGCAGGAAGTTTTCCCTTTGTCCCACTTGCGAACGAAAAATAATTACGGCAGCGTAGGCGCTCATTAAGTCATCGGAGTCACCACTCATGCACTTACCCGGTAGGCTGCACCACATTGAGCTAAACGTCTCTTCACTACAAGTCTCGCTATAATTTTGGAAGCCACTTCTCGAGCAATTTGCGTACGTCGAATACCAAGCTTGGGACAGCGGCCGGAGTTACAAACTTGATGACACATATATTGTCTTTGTTCAAGCCAGCGGGTCGCTGTCGGCGGACGGATACGATCGTAGACGCGTCGGATTGAATCATCTTGCATTTTCTGCAGCCTCACGCCAGCAGGTCGATGAAATAACGCTCTGGATACGGGAGAACAATTTCCGCCTCCTGTACGAAGATCGGCACCCATTTGCCGGTGGACCCGAACACTACGCACTCTATTGCGAGGATCCTGATCGCATTAAAGTCGAGGTGGTTGCACCCGCTTAGAAGTCTTGGGACGTGCATCGCGGGGATGCAGGTAGGCCTACGATGTGCGCACAAATTGTCGACGATCTACCAGCTGATCCGAACGTCCGAAAGTGGCCGAGACCGCGTGAAAACTCGCGTTGAATGCGGCTCGTGAAAAATTAACCCTTCAGATCGCGCAGTATTGGCTTGGTTGCCACTTGGGACGGGTAAAGCGACACCTGAAAACCGAGTATTTTCGCGTTTTCACACGGCCTCGGTCGAACTGAGCCCGTCGCCTAACGGCCTGACGCAGATCGAATATCTATTCGGCATAGGAGCGGGTCCGACCAGGAAAAGACGGACGTGTGCTTCGGGAGTAGAACGTTCGGGCGGCGGCGCCAGCCCGAAAGCGGTCCTCCGCCAATAAGCGAACGGAAACGTGCGACAAGTCATGAATGTTGATGAGGGCTGTGTCATATCTTCGTTATCCGCCGCATCGGAAGGCGGTTCTGAGAACGGGAGAACTGGACACGCAGCGCCGGAAGTATTCGACGATGCGGGACGGGTGCGGCAACGAGCGCGGACGAATCTGTGAACCGTCAAGGCCGCCGGCCAGCAAACCGTGATCGAAGTGCATTGTGGCCGCGCACTGCTCAATCTTTCATTGCACCCCTCGCACAACGGACCGTTCCACAAGCGCTGCCGGATTCGCGAGCCAGGCTACCGCGTGCACCTTGCCATCGACTTCACCGGTCCAGTCTTCAGCCCGCGCCTTCGGGTTCTCTGGATAGTCGCCGCGTTGCTGGGCCAGCACGGTGTCTCCCCAGCCGACCGGGGTTTTGTGGCGCGGCTCTGCATAGGGGTCGTTCTGCGCAATCGAACTGATCTTTTCAACGTCGGCTGGCCAGACCGGGGCACGGTTGGTTACGTTTGCGAGAGCCCGCAATCCTGTGAACAGCAGGATCTGCGGCATCATGATAATGCGCAAAAACGCGGGGGCACGCATTCCGAAGCCGTACATTGAAAACAGGAACGACTCTCGCAGCGTTTCGCGCTGGGTGTGGAACAGCATAGGCTTCGGCAAGCGACTCGGCCCATCGCTCATGTACCTGCACCAGTAATTCCATTGCGCCAAGGCCATCTCAACCTGTGCCTTGCCAGTCCACTCCCGGCCGATCGAGAACGCCCGGACGACGTTGCCTTTGGCATCGACCGTATAGTGCCGGATGTGAAATACCGTCCCGAATGGCGTTTCCTCGCGGTGCAGACAGAAGATCGAATCGCTTGTCCACGGAGCTTCCCATACGACATCGCCGTCGCCAGGCTTGGCGAAGTACCGCGGTGCATGGATTGCGTAGAGCCTGGCTTCACTGCGATGGAAACGAATCGGCCGGTACCTCAGACCAAACACCAAACCTCGCGCAATTTTCCACACCAACGAGCCGAACGCCGCGACAACTAGAAGAGCCACGCAGTCAAAAGCGAACATCCAGAAAGCCGGCCCAGGTTCTGCATGAGAAACCACATAACCGTATGGGCCGATAGCCATACCCGCGCAGGCTAGCGCGGCCCCTGCCAGCACCCATTGCTTGTCCAGGTATGACGGCTCCGTCACATCCATGAACGTGGAGTTGGTACAAAAGGTCGCCCCGAAATCCTGAACCTCTGGACCGACAGATCGGTTGATCGGCAACCTGTGCGCCATATCCCACTCGGGCACAGGCTGGCCGATGCACTTCTTCATCAATCGCTCGTCCATGGTTTAGCTTCCAGCAGCCGACGTAAACGCACGAACTTCAGCTTCGAGCGTGGGGTAGTGCTCACCTGTACTGAACTTGCAACGCGAAATCCAATCTTTCATTTCCGATGCCTTGAAAACGGCAATCGCGATGCCAACAAATATCGAAGCAACGAATGCAATCCAGAAGCCCGAAATAAGAAACAGATTACAGCGATCAAGACTGCGTCACAAAATCAGACGGGAAGTCGGCGTTCATGAAAGCCAACAGCCAAATGTCGAGCCATCATGTCGTACGCCTCGCGCTTCGTCGAGCCGGCAATCTCGGTCCAGCGCTCCAAGTCATGCTGCGATAGCAATGGGCCTGCGCATTTCTGCTCATAAGGAGATCGCATTGTTTCATAAAGTCTGCTTGCAGATCGTCGGGCGGTGCTGGGCTCATATCGCGGTTAGGGCTACGTGACCGAGGGAGTATAAAACTGCAGCACAATAGCGTATCGACCGGTCGCTTGCAGCGATCTCAGAGGTCCGATCCGGGCCGACGTATGCTAGTCGCATAAGGCAGTCACCGGCCGAACCTGGTCCTATGCTGAACAGATATCGATCTACGTCAGGCCGCTAGGCGACGGGCTTAGTTCGACCCAACCCGGTCAGACAGCTTCCTCCAAACCGGTCATTCAGCCGAATCCATGTTCAGCGAACCGGAGTGCCAGTAAGCGGACGCTGGCGAACTCACCCGATGGGCCAGAATGAGGCGCTCGGTTCAGTAACTCCAAAGGCCGAACTGAGACGGATAGCTGTCGGTGCCTTAAGGCGACCCTAATAGGGTATTGGGCAACCCATTTTGCCCTTGAGGGCAACAAGACTGGGCGATGATTGGCGGAAAATGGTGCGGTGGTTTTAGCCCCGCGTTAGGTGGCACCGTCGACAATTTGTCCAACAATCGCGTTGCGAGGTGGCTCAGATGATTCGCAGAATCCGGTCTTTGCTAAAAACGGTCGCGATCGCGGTCTCTCTCGTGTCGACAACTTCCGTACAGGCGCAACAAAATGCCATGCCTTCGGCTACCCCGGGCACTGTCCTACCTGATCGCCGTCCCGGAGAATTCAAGGGTACGATCGGCACGACCTTTGCGGACTCGAAGCCGGACTTTCCAAAGAATCGTGCGGCGCCGGCGGGTGCGCCGAATATCATTCTGATTCTTCTCGATGACGTCGGGTTTGGCGCAACGTCAACCTTCGGCGGGCCCGTTCCAACACCTACGCTTGACCGCTTAGCCAAAGGCGGATTGCGCTATACACAATGGAATACCACCTCGCTCTGTTCTCCAACACGAGCGGCATTTTTGACAGGTCACAACCACCACGAAGAGGGTTTCGGCGTAGTAGCTGAGATGTCCACGGGTTTTCCAGGCTATAACGCCATCCTGCCGGACACTTCCGTAACGATTGGCGAAATTCTGAAAGACAACGGCTATAACACCGCCTGGTTTGGCAAAAATCACAACACCCCTGACTCCGAGACGAGCGCAACTGGCCCATTCTCTCAATGGCCCACAGGCATGGGTTTCGAGTACTTTTATGGATTCAACGGTGGCGATACGAATCAATGGTCGCCTGCGATCATTGAAGGCACCAAACCCGTCGAGAAGCCTGGCGTGAAGAATTATCACTTCATGTCAGACATGACAGATCACGCAATCACCTGGATTCGCAATCAGAAGTCCATAGCACCCAACAAGCCTTTTCTCGTTTACTTCGCACCCGGAGCGACCCATGCTCCCCATCACGCGCCCAAGGAATGGGCCGACAAGTTCAAGGGGCAGTTCGACCAGGGTTGGAACAAGGTTAGCGAAGAGACGTTTAACCGGATGAAGCAACAGGGCATCCTTCCCGCCAACTCAAAATACAACCCGATTCCTGGGGAAGTCGGTGAGTGGGACCAACTCAGCGCGGATCAGAAGAAGGTTTACGCGCGGATGATGGAGGTCTATGCGGGCTATCTCGCCTATGCTGACGAGGAGGTCGGACGCATGCTTGCCGCCGTGGACGATCTCGGCATCTCCGACAATACGTTGGTCGTCTACGCTGTCGGCGATAACGGTGCTAGCGCCGAGGGCGGATTCAGCGGGACGCTCAACGAGATTGCAGCGGACCTGAACAGTTACCGGCCCGACGCCGTTCCAGAAGCGCTGAAGAATCTCGATGCAATTGGCGGACCGACGACCTACAACCATTTCCCGGTAGGTTGGGCCCTTGCCACCAACTCGCCTTTCAAGTACGCCAAACGGGAAGCCTCTCATTTCGGAGGCACGCGCAACGGACTGGTGATCTTCTGGCCAAAGGGGATCAAAGATGGAGGCGATATACGTACTCAATTTCATTACGTGAGTGACATCGTCCCGACCGTTCTTGAAGCCGCGCATATTCCGCAACCCAAAGAGGTCAATGGCGTCAGGCAGCGACCCATGTCCGGCATCAGCATGATGTACACCTTTGACCAGGCAAACGCCAACGCGCCCAGTCGGCGTCATGTTCAGTATTTCGAAATGGCCGGAGCGCGCGCTATCTATAAGGATGGATGGATTGCCGCGACGACGCATGGCATGAAGCCGTGGACAGATGCAGAATCCAAGGGGAATTTCGACAAAGATACCTGGGAGCTCTACAACCTCGCCAACGACTTTACAGAGCACGATGATCTTTCGGCTCAGAACCCGCAGAAGCTCAAGGAAATGCAGGCTGCGTTCATGGTCGAAGCGAGGAAATACAACGTGCTTCCATTGGACGATCGCGCAGTCGAGCGTTTCAGTACAAAGCTCACAGGTCGTCCTGCCGGCGCTTTGGAGGGCGTCAACAAGATCACGTTTTATCCGGGCATGGTGCGGCTCCCGGAAGGCAGCGCACCGGACATGAAAAACCGGTCCTACAAGATCACAGCCTATGTCGACACCAATGGCGACGCCAACGGAATCCTGATTACCCAAGGCGGCCTCTTTTCCGGCTGGGCGCTGCGGGTCATCAACGGTACACCGCAGTTCATCTACAACTGGATGAAGGAAGAGTTCACGACGATCGCGTCTAACGAGAAGTTGCCGGCCGGCAAGGTTCAGATTCGCTTCGAATTTGCGTATGACGGCGGCGGCGTGGGCAAGGGCGGTACCGGCACTCTGTACGTCAACGACAAAAAGGTCGCCGAGGGACATATCAAACAAACTGTCCGTAATCGCTACTCTTTTGACGAGACTATGGATGTGGGTGAGGACACTGGCACCCCCGTTTTCATGGACTACATGGAGAAGATGCCGTTTGCCTTCACAGGCAAGCTTGAGAAGGTCACGATTGAACTTGCCCCGGTTCCGACCAATATGCAGGGCGCGGCCGAAGGCGCGAAGCGCGAAGCAGATGAAGCCCTGAATCTCACGAATTAGTATTTGAGGTAACCCGGACTTGCGAATGCGCGTCTGGACTCTTTCTAACGACACGTACCATTCTATGGATCGGCGATGCTGTGCGAACGCCCTCTTTCTTCCCATGACCGGCCATTCAGTAGCGCCGGACGAATGGCCCATCATGGCCGGCTTGCGGCAGTCCCAAGGGAAATCAGCTTGCCGAACAACGGCCATTCAGCAGGGACGTATGGGGTCTCCGTTAGCCGAACTGGATGACGACCTCGACCGGCCGCTAATGGCCGGACCGCGTCCGATTGCCGCCCGGCCGGGATGCTCACACTTCGGTTTGTTCAGCCATCTCGAGCGCGTCGTCGACCTCAATGCCGAGATACCGGACCGTACTCTCCAGTTTTGTATGGCCGAGCAGGAGCTGTACCGCCCGAAGGTTCTTTGTACGGCGGTAAATTAGCGATGCTTTCGTTCGGCGCATCGTATGCGTGCCATAGGCCGTGTCATCGAGCCCGATCGATTTTATCCAACGATGCACGATCCTCGCGTACTGACGAGTTGAAAGATGAGGTGACGTGTGAATTCGGCCGGGGAACAGAAAGTCGGAGGTAGACAGCCCAGCTGTCCTGATCCAGTTTTCGACGCTTTCCCGCGTTTGCTCGGTGATCTCGAATTGCACCGGCCGCTGCGTCTTCTGCTGCATGACAGTCGCGCGGGGCGCTACACGAGTGCCTATGCAGACATCTCGCACCCGCAGCTTCGTCAGGTCGCACGCTCGCAGCTTGCTGTCTATTGCCAGATTGAACATCGCCAGATCACGGGTTTTTCCGGCTAGTTGAAGGCGGATTCGAATGGCCCAAATTTCCTTGAGCTTCAGCGGTGACTTTTGCCCGGTCAGCTTGCCCTTGTTCCACGGGACATGAGGCACGCTCGTGCTGATGATCGATTCCATGACAAACTCCTTTCTGATGAAGGGAGAGTCAGTCTGCGCCAATTCCCGATGGGCGATGCCCGACCCAACCCGGTCAGACAGCTTCCTCCAAACCAGTCATTCAATCGAATCCATGTTCAGCGAACTGGAAAGCCAGTAAGCGGCCGCTGGCGAACTCACCCGATCGGCCAACAAGCGACAGTCGAACAGATGGATCAGAATGACCGGTACTGACACCAAAGGAGCCACTTTGGTTTACAGCATCCGTGGTCGCTTTCTCGGCGTTGAGAATTGGAGCGAGCAACGATTCGATCTTGGTCCGCTTTTGCCCGGTTCGCCTTAGCCGCTTGCTTACCCCCGCGCTGCACGTCGAACAGCTTGAGGCGGCTGACCGAACGCCCGCAAAAACGCCCGACGCATTCTGTCTGGATCAGCAAAACCAGTCTCTCGCGCAACAACGTCGATAGGCAACCGGCCTTGCTCAACCATGAGACGCGCTGCTTCTAGCCGCAAATTTTCCACAGCCTTCGCGGGTGATTGCCCTGTTTCCTCGCGGAACGCGCGGGTGAACTGCCGCACGCTCAAATTGGCGGCTTCGGCGAGTCGGTCCACCGTCAACTGAGTGTGCAAATTATTCTTTGCAAACACCAATGCGGTCTGGATTCGATCACTTCTGGCTTCGAGATCCAGCAAGGTCGAGTGTTGCAGCTGCCCGCCGGCACGTCGGTGGAACATGACCATCCGCTTGGCAATGGTGCTGGCTATTTCTACGCCGAGGTCGCGTTCTACCATGGAAATCGCCAGATCGGTCCCTGCTGTCATGCCCGCAGATGTCCATACGGGACCATCGACGATGAAGATACGATCTTCTGCGACGTTGATCTTCGGATAGCTGCTCTGCAATGCGCGAGCATGCGCCCAGTGGGTCGTGGCGCGTCGATCGTCGAGAATCCCGGCTTTTGCCAGGAAGAATGCTCCGGTGCACATCGAGGCCACACGGCGGGTGGTCTTCACCGCTGTTTGTAGAAAATCGACCAGTGCCGGGCTTGGCTCATACACGCCATCTATAACGCCGCCAATGATCACCGTATCGAAACTACCCTCATCGAAACGGTCCGTCATGACGGAGTATCCGAGAGAACTTTTGACGGGCCCACCTTCCTCAGAAATCAGACGTATCTCGTAGTGAGGTTCTTTTGTCAGACGGTTCGCCATTTCAAACACTGTCAGGCCGCTGAAGATCATCACCTGAAAATTCGGGGTGACTATATAGCCGATACGAAGCATGACATGTCCTCTGGGGAAAGTTGTATAGCCGAACATGCTTCTGACATGCGGGCGAGGTGTGCAGGGCTTTCCAGCAGCGCGCCGGCTGTCGCTGACTTCGCGGTTCCGTCTGACCCCGGCTGCGATTCTAGCGGTCGATACCGACGTCATACACGTCGCTTCGCAAGTATGGCCTGAATTGTCGGATAAACGACCCGCCGGACCGATCGCCGGCTTCTACTATGTGCGAGTCCCCGAACCGAAGCATGACTAGCCGAGACTACTCCATGGATAGCAATTTCACCGAAGCGGCACCTGCTCTGACACCGCCATCCTCTCTTGCTCGCCGCACGTTCCTCGCCAATGGCACTGCGTTGGGCGCGAGTCTGTTGCTGGATCAGCGGGCGAACGCTCAAAGTCCCCTGACCGGCGGAGGTCATACATTCAAGGAGTATGACATCAGCACCAATGGCATCTCTTTGCACGTCACCGAGCAAGGAGATGGACCGGTTGTGCTTTTTGTCCATGGCTTTCCGGATACGTCCTATACGTGGCGCCGACAGATGGAAACGGTATCGGCTGCCGGATACCGGGCAATTGCTCCGGACATGCGCGGCTATGGCCGCAGTTCCGCCCCCACGGACGCGACGTTGTACACACCGCTGCACACGACAGGGGATCTGATTGGGCTACTCGACGCGCTGAATATCCCCACGGCAGTCCTCGTGGGCCACGACTGGGGGGCCACACACGCATGGAACGCCGCGCTGCTGCGTCCCGATCGATTTACAGCGGTGTTTTGCCTGAGCGTGCCCTACGTTCCGCGTGGGGATGTGAGCGTGTTTGAACGCATGCGGAAATCGGGCCATCAAGACCGCTTTTATATGTTCGAACAGATCCGGCCCGACGCCGATCAGATTTGGGCTGATGCCGCGGTCACCATACCCGGAATGCTGTATTGGGCCTCAGGTTCTGCTCCAGCCGACAAGCGTTGGAGTCCGATGGATCCGGCCCGAAGCCTCCACCGTGCCGCGCCCATCCCTATACCGTCATGGGCGCAACCCGATTATGTCGCTTACAACATCGCTGAATTTCAGCGGACTGGCTTCCATGGTGGCTTGAACTACTATCGAGCCGCGGAGCCGTATTTCTACTTGTCCGCTCCATGGAAGGGCGCAAGGATCAACCAACCCTCGTTTTTCATCTGGGGGAAAGCGGATGGCATGCAGGAGCTATATCCGATTACGGCGAACCAGATGTGTGCCGGTCTTCCCGGTCTCGTGGGGAGCCTTGACCTGGATGATGTGGGCCATTGGGTGCAGCACGAAGCCACGGACGTGGTCAATGAGCATCTCGTCAAATTCCTACACAACGTCAGTCCCGCGTGACTTCGACCAGCGCGCTTGCTGCCAACACGCGCCGGGCGTCGTGGTACGAGATAGAGCGACGTTGCTTCAGATGAACACAGCGGCGTAACGACAATCAACTCAAATGGAATCGACGATGGCGACTTTCAAAGGCCCTGTTTTCAAGCTGAACAATGGAATCGAGATGCCTGGCTTCGGCTTCGGGGTGTTTCGAAGTGAGCCGGAACAGACGGTGAATGCCGTGCAGTCGGCAGTCGCCAACGGATACCGGCTTATCGATACGGCCGCGGCCTACATGAATGAGCAGCAGGTGGGTGAAGCGGTTCGCGCTTCCGGTGTACCTCGCGAGGATATTTTTGTTACGACCAAGGTGTGGATGACGGACTACGGTTACGACCAGACTCTCCATGCCTTCGATAGAAGTCTGCGCAAGCTCGGATTCGACTATCTGGATCTGTATCTGACTCATTGGCCCGTCCCTTCGGCCTTTGATGAAACTGTCGCATCTTACAGAGCCGCGATGAAGCTTGTTGAGGAGGGGCGCGTCCGGGCGATCGGGGTGTGCAACTTCAGCTCTGCTCATCTTCGCAACCTGATCGAGCAAACCGGACATATCCCGGCTGTGAACCAGATAGAAGTACACCCGTTCTTCACCCAAAAGGAACTTCGCGAAGCCGACGGGAAGCTGGGGATCGTTACGCAAGCGTGGTCTCCCATCGGCGGTATCAAGCGTGACGGAGAGAAAGCAAAAGCGTCGGGAAGGGTGCTCGATCCGCTGTCCCATCCGGGCGTGGCTCAACTCGCCGCAAAGTACGGAAAAAGTCCCGCACAGATCATTCTGCGCTGGCAGATCCAGATAGGCACCTGTCCAATTCCCAAATCCGTGCGTCAGGAACGAATCGCCGAGAACATCGATATTTTCAGCTTCGCGCTTGCGGCTGACGAGGTCCAGGCAATCAGCGCGCTCGACACCGGAGAACGCGGCGGACCGGACCCGGAACTTGTCAGTCCTCAAACCTTCCCACTGACCACCCATGACTGAACTGAGCGCGCGCACCTTCACCTCGCCACGTCACACGACACATTACTGGGAGTGCGGACCGGCCGATGGGCCCGTGATGGTTTTCATTCATGGCTGGCCGGGAATTGGCCTGATGTGGCGCGCCCAGCTCGAGGCATTTTCGGCTGAAGGCTGGCGTTGCGTCGCGCCAGACATGCGCGGCTACGGCGGCTCGTCGAGTCCGACCGCGCCCGAGGCCTACGCCCTGAGCGAGATCGTTCAGGACATGGTCGAGTTCCACGACCATTTGGGAGGGCGTCCGGCAATCTGGGTCGGGCATGACTGGGGAAGCCCGGTGGTCGGGACGCTTGCCGCACAGCACAGCGACCGCAGTCGCGGCCAGGTACTGATTTCGGTGCCCTATTTCCCGGACGGCTTCGCGCTGCCCAGCCTTTTGCCGCTCATCGATCGACAGCTGTACCCGCTCCACCTTCATCCCGACGGACAGTGGGATTACTATCGGTTTTACCTGACCCACTTCGAACAGACGGTAAGTGACTTCGAGGCAGACCTCTCTGCGGCGTTGGCATCACTGTATCGCCCAGGAAATCCTGCGTCCGCGGGCATGGTCTCTCCGTCGGCCTTGATCACAAATAACGGTGGGCGCTATGGCTCAGCTCATCGCGCCCCGGCCACGCCCCCTGACCCGACAATGTGGCCATCTGCTGACTTCGATGCTTTGGTCCAGTCGTTTCGCGACAGTGGATTCCGCCCAGCCAATTCGTGGTACCTGAACGACGCGGTCAACATCGCCTACACTTCAACCGCACCCGACAATGGCCGTCTGCATCAACCCGTCCTGTTCGTGAATGGCGATTGGGATGCGATCTGCGACATCAACCGCGGCCGGCTCGGCGAACCCATGCATGCCAGTTGTACAGACCTTTCCGTCGCGAACCTTCCCGCTGGACATTGGCTTCCTCTCGAACGCAAAGCCGAGCTTGTCCAGTCGATCCGTGCGTGGCTCAAGGCGCATGCACTATAGGCGCGAGCCTTCGGCGGAATGTGCGAGAGGTACGCGCACCAGCTTGAAGCAATTTCTGGAGACATTGCATGACTGATCGGACAATCTTTGTAGCCGGGGCGACAGGCGATACCGGCGGAGCCGCGACAGATGAGCTTCTAGATGCGGGGGAGCGCGTGCGGACACTGGTCCGAAAGGAGGATGACCGGTCCGAGCGGCTTAAGGCGCGGGGTGTCGAGGTGGTCGTTGGAAATCTCTCGGATATCGACGACGTCAGCGCTGTGCTTGAAGGTATCTATTCTGCCTATTTTGTATTTCCCATCGAGTCAGGCGGTGTCTCGGCCAGCGCTTACTTTGCGCAGGCTGCGCGTGAGCAGGGAGTTCGCGCAATTGTGAACATGTCACAGATCTCAGCTCGCAAAGCGGCGAAGAGTCATGCCGCACGAGATCACTGGATTTCCGAGCGAATCTTTGACTGGTCCGGCACGCCGGTCACACACCTTCGCCCAACCTTCTTTGCGCAGTGGCTGACCTATCCTGGACAGGTGGCAAGCATCAGGAAGGAAGGTGTGCTGCAACTTCCTTTCGGAGACGGGCGACATGCGCCTATTGCGGCAGAAGACCAGGGTCGAGTGATTGCCGCCATACTCAGAGACCCTGTTTCGCATTCAGGAAAGGTATATCCATTGCATGGCCCGGTGGAAATGAATCACTACGAGATTGCTTCGGAGATGAGCAAGGCCTTGGGACGTGAAGTGACATATCGGCCGATCGACCTGGATCTGTTCAGGAAGCGCCTGGATAGCGATGCCAAGTTTAGCGATACGTTTGCCCAGCATCTGATGTCTGTCGCAGTTGATTATCAAGATGGCGTGTTCGCGGGTACGAATACGGTTGTCGAGGACCTCACCGGGACGCCACCCATGACAGTCGAGGCTTTTATTCGACGGCACGCGACTCTGTTTGCTTAACTAAAACAACCGGCGAAGTTAAAGGAGAGGCCCACGTTCGCATTGTGACGACGACGGCGCATCAATCGCTGCCGGCTCGCTGTCAGCAATCGCGCATAGAGCGGACAGTCAATGCATGCACCGCGATTGTCTGCAACGGGTCGGGCTACGTCGGTCCGCTCCCTTAACTCATCGCTCTAAAGCGGTCAGTGAAATTCCGCGGCCCCGAAGCGGCCAGTCGGCAGTGCGTACTCCCGACCCGTTACTGCCGTTCGGTGATCATTTTCGTTTGTCTCAAGGCTAACCCCAAACGGCCATTCGCTGATGACATATCTAGGCTCGGCATCCAGAGCCCGGCCGACGGCGCATGCTACCCGGAGTCACGCGTCGGTGAGAGGTTGATACCCCTATTGAGCACGCCTACTTATGTGCGGTGGATTCGCTGTACTTCCTCTGCAGAGGGTATACAGTGGATTCGTCCGCAAAATTGTTTTTTTGATACGCAAACTCTTTGAAGGCTAGCGCCTTGAATGCCTTCGGGCCCTAGCACCAAGCCGGTTGCGGCGCCGTCTATAACGTTACTGTGCGGTTAGAAGACACAAGTCAACCCAGCGCTCTTCCGGCTGTCTGTAGGCAACCCAGAGCCTTCGAATGCCCCAGTGGCGGCTCACCCTCACGTTCTCTGCGCCGAAATCCGCGTTCACGTCACGTGAGCGGGGGCGGGATGGCCTGCCCAAGCCGTGGCGCCGTCCATGAACTATCCGAACAAGGGCCATACGTATGCCGCACTTTCACGGAAGTTGGTGCGGATTTCGGTGTCGCTATAGCAGTTCGACCAAACGGCTTACCGCAGCAGAGCTTGCGGATAGCGCTACTCGCTCAAATTCTGTTTAACAGGAACACATTATCATGACTATTCCAACCATCGAATACAGGGGGCACGAACTGCGCGCCTATTCAAATCAGGTCTTCCCCCTGCACCGGGACCCATATGCCAAAGGGCCTAGGCGCTTTGCATCGGTCGTAAGGATTGATGCGGGACCGTCTTCCAATGCCGGGACAGAGCGTTATGCGGTGCAGTTTGCAGGCAGCGAACCCGCTCTATCCGTCGATGCACTAAACCTTGCATTGCAATATGGCAAGGACATTATCGACGGCAAAATTCAACCGGCGCAGTTGTGAGTCGCGCACGTACACATTTCCGTCCGTTGGCAAGATCGAGCCCTACCATGAAATATCCGCTTTACGTCAATCGCATCAGCAGTACCCAGTTGCATGCGCATTTTCCCGATTTTCCGCGAGTCGACCTGATCGGAAGTTCCCGCGCAGAAATCGAACTCAACGCGCAGCAGGTCATCGAGCAGGCATATGACGGTAGTGATCAGCCAATTTCCGCACCAACCAGTGACACAGAGCTACGCGCTCTCAGAGCGGATGGCAGCGATGGACTTTGGGTGTTCATCGATATCGATCTGGCACGCGTGTCTTCGACAGCCGTCGAACTCCGGTTTAACATTCTCGACACCCTGCTTGATCGCGTCGACGCGGCAGCAGCGGAACATCATATGACGCGGGCTGCCTTCTTTTCGCGGGCGGCGATGCACGAACTGGAAGAGAACCGAGCGTCGCGAATGGCGCAGACGCCTTCGTCCCTAGCGAAGAGTTTTATCTCTATATTAGGTGCAAATTATGATCGACGATCAAGTCAACCTTGAAGAACTCGAAGAAAGCAAGAGGTGGCGGGCTCTGCAGGAGACCCGCGCCGACGGTGGTGTGCCGGTAGTACCGACGGTGCCTGTCCGTATCCCTCAAAGAGCACCCAAACAGTGGATACGAGAAGCCCGGAAGTGGCTCGGTGCTGGCGGTCGGATAATTTAGTGGATTTTGGCGCGTCAAACGAAACGCCAGTTCGTCGGCACGACGAGCGCGGGAAAGGCCGGCGAAACGCTGGCGTCTTTGAAAGTTTCGCGACCGACGCTTATCAGACGCGCTGTTCCCGTAGTTTGAAGCGCATTGGGCTGTTGATTTCCGCCAGAAACTGATCCAGTCGGGATCAGAGTCGATCGTCAACGTCACAAGATGGCACGCGAACAGCAGTTCGAACGTGAGGCCCGCTGACCGTTCATGGCCGCCGCCTGCTGTCCGACGCGGTCGGCAGAAATCGACCCACAAAGGTCCTTGAACTTTTTCGAAAGAGACATTCGAGAAGGGCGCGAGGCAAATAACGCACGGCCGTGTTAACAGCCGCGCATTTGCCTGCAGCGTCAGACGGTCTGACCCATACCAAGGTCTGCACCCGTCGTTGGATCCGAAGTCGTATCTGACGCAGTCCTAGATGCCATCGACTGCAGCACCTTTACGTCCACTTTCGATACATTAACCGTGGCCGTTCCATCCCCTCCGTCAACCGCGGGCTCCGGAGATTCGACGAACTCCCAGTCCGGCCCCTCGTTCCACGGCCCGCGCGGCGCATCATCGCCTTTCGACATCTTGTAGTACACGCTCGTGTACTGCGGCACGCCAGGCAGCTTGCCCTGAGGAAAGTTGGGCTGGATCGAATGCAATGCCTTCTCGAACGACTTCTGGTGTGCGATTTCGCGTGTCATCAGAAAGCCAAGTGTTTCCTTGATGCCCGGGTCGTCAGTGACATTGATGAGGCGTTCATAGACGATTTTCGCGCGAGCCTCCGCCGCAATGTTTGACCGCAGATCGGCCGTCGGTTCGCCGATCGTGTCGACATAGGCCGCGCTCCAGGGTACTCCGGCGGAATTGGTCAGGACCGGACCGCCACCATATAGCAAAGCGGTCGTATGCGAGTCGTTTCCGCCACCGGTCATCGAACGATACAGCTCGGCCTCCGCTTCGACGGCTTCGGCAAGTTGACCCTTTGCACTTTTGTTAAGCATCGCAACGATCGAGCCAACAATCTCCAGATGGCTGAGTTCTTCGGTTGCGATATCGAACAGCATATCCTTGCGGCCAGGATCATCTTCGCCGACACCCTGGGTGAAGTATCGGCATGCGGCGCCAAGCTCTCCCTGTGGTCCGCCGAATTGCTCCAGTAGCAAATTTGCAAGACCCGGGTTCGGTGCGGCAACTCGCACGGTGTATTGGAGGCGTTTGTTATGTATAAACATGAGACTTCTCCGGTGACTGGCCAACGCAGCTCGTTGTGGGATTAAACAGGGAACGGAAGTGCCCCTGAACCCGTCAGGAATCGCGTACGACCATGGATCAACCCGGACAGCGGCACAACCAGATGGTTGTCCGCACCCAACGATGGGCGCCCGGCTCTCAGAGCGGACGCTCTGGCGGATGCGCGGCAAAATTGCCAGGCATGGCACCGCAGTACCGAACGTTCTGCAGCACGCGCTATGCCCAGAGTGCAAACTTTGTTATTTGACCGGGCGCACGCAGCCAGCATCGGTGCTCTGACGGACACGTCTGCGACGTGACGCTGACTCTTCGCGAGTTTGATTGTCGATGCTTGCGCTGAGGTTGGGAGTTATTTGCGTGGATGACTTCTTTGCCTTCGACCAACGGCACAATGAATAGCTACCTGTTACGCGGCAGCTGTACCGCGAATTCAGTTTCGCATTGCTCGGACCGCACATCGATTTCGCCTCCATGTGCCTTCACAATTTCGCGCACGATATACAGTCCGAGGCCGAGGTGGCTGCCCTCATCATATCGTTCGCTCTGACCCTCGCCGCGCGTTAGCGGCTCGAAGATCTGTTGCAGGGCTAACGGTTCAATCGTCGGTCCGCTGTTTGCGACCACGATACGCACGTCCGCCTTCTCACCGATCACAACGACTCGCACAACCGTGTTCGGCGCGCCATACCTAATTGCGTTCAGAACGAGATTGCCAAGCATTTGCTGCAGACGCGGGCCGTCCCAAATACCTTCAATATTTCCCCGTACCTCCAGTTCAAGCTGGCGACCGGGATGGTTCGCGCGAACCTGGTCCAGCTCGTCGCCGAAGACAGCCGCCAGGTCGACGAGGGTCGGAGCGATCGCGATGCCCAGACCCAGTTTCGTCCGGTTGAAGTCGCATAGATCGTCTAAAAGAGACTGCATGCGGGCGCCGCTTCTGATCAGGCGATCTGCAGCACTTGTCACACGCTCCCCGGCGTTCAACGCGACGAGATACGAAGCCGTCGTCTGGATGGTTTGAAGCGGACTGCGCATGTCGTGCCCAAGCATCCCAAGTAACAGGTTGCGCGCCTGGTCCACCTGAGCGCTGAAGTCGCCGAGCGATTCTGAGACGGCCTGATCGATTGCCTCGTTGAGCCGGATGACGTCGTCCATATCGAGTACGTCACGCGAGCACCGATCCATCCATAGACGCAGGACGCTGGCGCGGAGCGCGCGGTATTCTGCTACCAGTTGTTTGACGTCGAAACCGCTTCGCGCCCGCAGAATTGCGTGCATCTGCGCGGCGGTCTCAGGAGCATCGATCAGGCTTGGGGCGTGGCCCCTCGACTTTTCGAGTTGTGCTTCCCTCGTCTGCGCGGCCGACAGATCCTTTGCGATCGCCTCCAGGATCTGCGGCGCGTGGTCGCGTAAAGCTGGCGGCTTCATGTTTGCGGCGGCCGGCAACAGAGTGCCGGCAAACGCCTCCCATTGCGCCACGATTAGTTCCATGTTACACAAGATGAAGTCAGCCAGCCGCATGTCAGCCTCGAAGAAGTGGCAAAGAAACCGTGAACCGGATATCTCTGCCACCCTCATCCTACGCGCAATTATCGCCAGATCCCGCCGGGCCCGCCATTTGCGTCAAAACAGGACCGTCAGGAGAACCGACATGCTCCCCATCCGCACTCACCACTTACTTGTCGCAGATGATGACCCCAACTTGCTCGCCGCATACGTCCAGTATTTCCAGCTGCACGGCTACGAGGTTCGGGCCACTCAAGACGGAGAGGGTGCTTTGACCGAGTATTGCCGGTGGCTTCCGGCGCTTGTCATTCTCGACATTCAGATGCCTAAACTCGACGGTCGGACGGTGGCCAGAGAAATCAGGCGTCTCAGGCGCCGCTCCGCGCCACTGCTTGTGGCGGTGTCCGGATTGTCGTCGCCGTCCGAAAGAGCTGAATCCCTCCTGTCCGGTTTTGACCATCACTTCGCAAAACCAGCGGAATTGCAGGTCATTCTTGCTACGGTTGCCTCTCATTCACGTGTCAGTGACCCGAATATCGCACAGCTACATAGCCGTTGTTGATCGTCCGCTTTCGAGACTTCCGTCCACTGGATCCTTGTGGCCGCATCCTGTCGCACGATGGCTCGCCTACTTCTGTCTAACTATGCAGATGGCATATATAAATTCCTTCCGAGGTTAGAGCCTGCTCCTTGGTAGCGCGCATTCGGTCCGGGTCAGCCGCCCTGAACTCGTGAAAGTGATGCAGTCGCTCACGCGCCATAGTCACGTGCGGATCGCGTATGAATCCGAGACCACGGTGTTTGTCACGCGCTAGGGCGACATCGCAGTGACACACATGCCGGTGCGGCACATCCCCGTAGTCTCGTGTTCAGTGGAAGTCCGCTGGCACTGCTCCGGTTCGCATCAACGGCTTTACTCCACGCGCTAAAGTGCCTTTTCGACGTTCCGTGTCGCACTTGGCGCGTGCTGACCTCCAAGGTCTGTTGCGCGAGCGTAGGAGACTTTCGGGAGTCTATCGACGGTCGTCGGCCAACGTCCCCAAGTGGCCGACTTGTGCCCGACGCGCAGCGGACCGTCATCGACCCCGAGCGGTCTGTCACAATTGAAGAAGCGGACATTCAAAGGCGAGCTGCATATCTGCTCGATTAGCTAGTCCGCAAGCGATTTCATCATTGCCGAACTTTCTGGCTCTTACCCGGATCATTTGCTGCGTCAAATAGAAAGCGGGAAAGAATCTGCCTGCTGTTCGACAGCGTTGCCATGCGGGAATCCAACAACTCAATCTGTTGTCGCAGGATTGCCCGCATTTCGCTACACGGTTCAAACGTCGGCTCAGTGCTGCGCACGCACGGAAGCAGCTGGCGAATGGTTTCGAGCTTCAGCCCTGCTGAGGTCAACATCTGGATACGTTTCAGTGTTTCTACAGCTACCGCATCGAATTCACGGTAACCGGCACTGGTTCGTGCGGGGGTAAGCACCCCCTCTGATTCGTAGTAACGCAACATTCGCACGCTCACGCCGCTGTGGCGTGACAACTCACCGATTTTCACGATTTCCCCTTGACGTTAACAGCGCTGTCAGAGTTTAACCTGCGAATGATAAATGGCGTTCTCATCGAGGAGAAATAGATGCGTAGCTATCGCTTACTGCGACGCAGCGATACCGTAGTCCCGGTTGTCACGGAAGACGCTACCCCGGTTCCCGGCCCTTTCGAGGTGCGCATCCGGGTTAAGGCTGTCAGCCTGAATTATCGTGATTTGATCGTGCTCGATAATGCTGCCAACGGCGACTACGACGGGCGTATTCCACTTTCGGATGCCGCTGGGCAAGTTTCAGCAATCGGCGATAAGGTCATCAGGTGGAAAGTTGGAGACAGGGTCGCCGCTTCCTTTTTTCGCGACTGGCTCGACGGTCCATTCAAGGGCGAATATCTGAAGTCAGCCTTGGGTGGCAGTGTGACTGACGGCGTTCTTGCTGAAAGCGTTGTTTTGCCAGAAAGCGCTC
This sequence comes from Paraburkholderia fungorum, assembly GCF_900099835.1. Taxonomy (NCBI): domain Bacteria; kingdom Pseudomonadati; phylum Pseudomonadota; class Betaproteobacteria; order Burkholderiales; family Burkholderiaceae; genus Paraburkholderia; species Paraburkholderia fungorum. The sequence continues at coordinate 235,988 of NZ_FNKP01000004.1, read as the reverse complement.
TTGTTGCGATACCGGAGCACCTTACTATGGAGCAGGCTGCAGCGTTACCGTGTGCGGCTGTTACAGCGTGGCAGGGACTGATCGCGCGGGGTCAGGTGGGTGCCACTAGCACGGTACTGGTACAGGGGACCGGCGGCGTTGCGCTATTTGCTCTTCAATTCGCAGTGGCGAAAGGCGCGCGGGTTATTGTGTTGTCGTCTTCAGATGAGAAACTGGAACGCGCAGCAAGTCTTGGCGCTTCTGTATTGATCAACTACAAGACCACGCCGGAGTGGGACAAGGCAGTGATAGCGGAGACAGACGGCCAAGGGGTGAGTCACATTCTAGAACTCGGCGGCCCGGAGACGTTTGAGCGCTCTTTAAGAGCGGTGGCGGCCAGTGGCAAGATCGCACAAATCGGAGTACTGACCGGGTTCGGACCTACCCCGAATCTTGCGAGACTACAAAGTATGAATGCGGACATCCTGGGCATCACCGTTGGATCAACGTCGCACTTCACTGCGATGAATACCTTCATCAACGAGCAGCGTCTGGTTCCCGTAGTTGATCGGTTGTTTGATTTTGAAGATGCGGTCAGCGCATATGCGTACCTGCGAAGCGGTCAGCATTTTGGAAAAATTGTCATGCGCGTATGATCCTGGGTGGACGAGTGTCTGCTTGCGGGCGAGGTTTCCGAGAGGCCGTTTCTGGCCGGTTGGGTGAGGTCGCCAACGGCCGCTTAGTGGCATTCCAGTTTGCGAAGCCTAGATCTGGCTGACGACCGGTTTGGAGCAAGCTGTCTGACCGTAACGGGTCGATATGCGACGGATGCCACCGAGAGCGAAACGGTCGGCTAATTCGACCCGCGCCACCTGCTGAACGCGCCTACCGCAAAATTCGTGGGCCCCAAAAAAAGACCCGGCTGCAATAGCCGGGTCTGGGTCAGAAAGATGGGCAACATACAGCCCGCTAGCAAATCACTTCAACCATCTCCCCGAACGGTGCCTGCCTCGCACGCTTCAGTGGGGTCGTCGACGCCCACAACACGGGATAGGCGGGTTCCTCGCTGGGAAAACTCCCGTCCATGTCGGTGAGATAGGCCAGGAACGCAGGATGAATGCCTTCGGCCGCGAGCCACCTGAACGGATCGACGAACGACGTAGCACCACCACCACGCCCCGGCAGCAGTTCGACCGCGTCGCCGCGCTCGAACACCTGCACCTGCGTGACACGCGTATCGCAATCAACCACGATGAGCCGGCGCGGCCGTACCGCGTCATTCACCGCCAGAATCTCCGCCGCGAACTGCGCCTGCGTCTCGTCCCAAACCGAGCCACTGGTGTCGCGAACGAATACCGCGTCGCCCACCGCTGGTTCATGCAGCGACGGCAGGTAGAGGCGCATATGCAGATAGCGGCGGTTTGGCATGGCGAAGCTGTAGTCGGTCGGCGACGAATCCTGCGCGAAACGATGCAGGATCGGTCGCCAGTCGACAGCAGGCTCAACCGCCTGAGCGATCATTCCCTGCAGGCCGCCGGGCAAGCCACCGCGCATCTGGGCCGCTTTCGCAGCCTGATGCACGGCAACCTTCCATTCCGCCTCCTGCTTCGCGCGATCATCAGACACATACTGTCGAACCTCGACGCAGGGAGTAGCTTCGGGAGTACCGCTGGCATCGGAATTTCCGGTCGGCGTGTTCGCGCCGCTCGGCGATTGCGAGGAGCGGTTATCCCTAGGCGGATTGTCCGGCTGCTGGCCAGACTCTCCACCTGGGTTCCCGCCCTGCTTCTGCCCTTTGCCCTGCTGCTTCTCCCGGTGCCGTTTCTCCTGCGCAAGGACGCCGCAGATTTCTTCGGCCGACTTGCCCCGAAAACGCGCATCCATCAGAACGCCCTTCGGTAGAACCATGCCAGCATCGACAATGATGGGACTGATTGCGTATCCACACGCTTCAGACCACAGCGAAGGGTCGCGATCACCCTGCCGCCAGCAATGACCGTTCGCCACATGCAAAACCGCTCGAGCAACGGTGCCGCGCGTTTCCAGGTCGTTCAGGCTCGCGAGGTATGCAGGGTTGTAGCCGATCGATACCGAGTCCGTCCAGAATGTCTTGCAGGACGGATCCTCGACCACCTTCAGGCGCAGCGCGAGCGCGCCAAAGAATGGCTGATCCAGTACGAGCGCGGTGCGCTGCTTGGAGATACGCGGGTCCATGGCCACCTCACGCGACGAGTCGCAGAAGCGGCGTCTCTTCCTGCACGGCCGGCACCTGATCAATCATCGGCTCCGGCGTGCTGCCCATGAACGCAGCCATCAGCCCTTCGATTTCCTGGGCTTTCGCTGCGACCTGCGAGCGCAACACACGCGACTCCTTCAAATCCGCACCGGTGTGAACAGCGAGGTGCCGGTTCGCCTGCTCCAGGATATGCGTGAGCTTCGGGTCGTTGCTGAAATTCAGCTTCGGCAGCAGCGCACACAACTCGCGCACCTGATTGGTCACATCAAGCCGCACATTGCCTTCCGAGTACAGCCGGTCGGCCAGCTTCGACGTTGCCTCATAGAGACGGCCAACCAGATCGTTGTTCGCCGTGGAAATCGACGCCAGGACGTGCTGGTCGATTTCGGTCCGCAAACCGGCCAGAACATCTTCGGGGAGGTCGATACCGAATTGCGTGGCATCAGGAAACGGCAGAACCGCCATCCGGATGCCGAACTTGCCGTGCAGCTGCGCAAGGCTCGGATAGTCGGCCTCGTTGAACAGGCCGTTCAGTTCCGCGCGAGCTTTCTCCTTCAGGTCAAGATAGTCAGTCAGGAAAACCGACACGGCGAGATCGAACTCGTCCTTCAGCCTGCGCATCTGATCGGCGAAGTCCATGTAGATCATCGTCGGCAGCAGGCGCACGCCGAGCTGGTCGTACTTCAACGAGTGGTCGTAGTAATACGCGCGGATGCGGTTGCCGATCGAGACAACCTCCCGGTAGCTCGGCGCATGTTCGGGCATCAAACGCTTGTTGAAGCGGCCAATGCCTTTTGCCTCGTGCGACTTCTCGACTTCCTCAGTTGCCTTCCCGTCATAGCAGCGCGCCTGCCAGGTGGAGATCGTGACCGACGCGAGCATGACTTTGGACTTGATATTGGTGATGTTCATGGATAACTCCAAAAAAATAGGGAATGGATCAGGCAGAAACAAAAAAGCCACGGCGCGCGCTAGCGGGCCGTGGCGAAAAGAACAACGAATGGAACAGTGAAGAGTGGCTGACTAGCCGCGGATGATTTCTCCGAGAGGACCCGCCTGCGCACGGATGAATGCGTGCGTGTTCTGCAGCGTCGGCGTGCGGCGGACCGCATCGCGCGCGAGAAGCGCGCCGAACTCCCGGTGCCCTGCGTTGATCAACCGGTCGTTGTAGGTCAGCACACGATCGAAGTTGCCTTCGGTCGCATGCGCAGCCAGCGCAGTCGAAACCGCATACAGCGCAGCTGGCGTCTCGGGGATCAGCGCCGTGTCAGGCGACAGAAGGATTGCGTCCGGGGACGGCAACTCGCGGTAGATACTGAGGAAGGCGAGCAGCTCGGTTGCAGCAGCCTCCCCGACCGATCCCGCGTATGACGTCAGTTCCAATGCTTTCGGAACAACCGGCATCGTCTTCCCGACAAAGCCCCAGCTACGTGGGCTTGGCGAGTTTTCGATGTCGCGGTTTGTCTTCTGGACCGACAGCAGGTCCGGGCGGAACCGCAGGAATGCGATCAGCTCGGCGGGTACGTTATGACGCACTGCCCAGGCTGACCAGTCCTGAATAGTCGGCACCAGTTGTACGACCGTTGCGAAGCGTGAGATCAACGGATCGAGAATCCCGGTCACGCCTGCGTTGTCATTGCGACGGTTGGTCGCCGCGATAAAAGTGACGTGATCGGGCAGCACGTGACTGCCGACACGTCGCGCGAGCAGCAACTGCATCTTGGCCGCCTGAACTGCGGGCGACGCCTGCCCCAGATCGTCAAGAAACCAGATCAGGGGCCTCGTGCTGTTCACCGCTGTCTCAAGGTCCCCGAACGGCAGGTGATGCGCCGTGAGACCGTCGGCGGATGGAAAAGGCAGTCCCTTGGAGTCGGTCGGGTCTTCGACAACCGGATGGCTGATAAGTAGACCATGGCTAGTATCCCGTGCGACCTGATCCACGATATCGCTCTTGCCGATGCCGAAACGACCCGTGATCAGCACCGGCAGCCGTGCCGGTACGTAGGCCAGGAGCAGTTCGGTCAGTTCGCTCGCAGTCACCTGGTTGGCAGGTGCCTGGTTGGCGCCGGCAGGCGCAGAGGTTCGTACAGATGCGTTCATGAGAGTTCTCGTCAAGGAAAACCCACAAGGAACGACCCCACAGGGACGTGTCCCTGTGGGAAAGGTTGAGGTGCCGCGATGCGGCGTGTCGTTGCGCCCGGGGGCGCGGGAAATCGTTAGCCGATCGCTGCGCGCAGCGCGGCCAGTTGTGTGTCAGAAAGCGCGGTCACGTCGACGCGGTCTGCGCGGGTGAAGATCATGTGACCATAGAGGTTCGCGAGACTGCGCGCTTCTGCGCACAGCACGAGAACGTCGTCATCGGACGCACCGGGCTGCCGGTTGCGCCAGACGTTGATAGCCGCTTCGATCTGCGCGATCGAAACATGCTGAACTGCGGGGACAGAGGTGTGCTGGTTCATGGGGCCCTCAGGTTAAAAGTAGCCCCGGAAAGTGCCCGTCAAGGACGTGGTCCCCTGGGGCGGAAGTGTTGCCGGCTGACCGGCGGTTCGATGCGTCAGGGACGCGGGTGATTCAGACAGTTTATGCAGCCATCAAAATCCTGGCCGCCGGTATGCTGCAGAAAACCACCCTGCTTACGCCGGGCGGCAAGCGCACTTCTTTCTGCAGGAAGAAAAAAAACCGGCGCAGCGCGCCGGTTGGTTGAAAGAAAAACAGTCAGCATAAAGACAGGGAAGATTGCGCGGACCGCACTGCGTCAATCCGCGCGATCATCGCGCGCTCGCGCTCACGGAAAGCTCGCGACTTCTCCTCGGCGACGCCGTTGTGCTTTTCGATGACGTACGAGAAACAGACCGTGTTGGCCGGACCGCGCCAACACTTCCATTCAGCCGTGATCTGCTCGCGCACCTCGACGGGACAGGCAAAGTACTCCCGCCGCGCGTCGCGCCACTGGCGCGCGATCAGGTCGCGCATACGTTGCTCGCTGCGCTCGAACATCCTTTCCCTACGCTCCTTCTCTTCGTCGACCGACAGCACAGCCGGAGCCGCAAGCTGGTCAGCGAATAGCGGGTAGGCGTGGGCGATTTTTTCTGCAGCCCGCTCGTGACGGCGCATGTGAAGTGTTTCCATCCGCGACGTCCAGCGATAGCCCTCAGCACGGGGGTAACGATCAAAACGCATGGCCGTACTCCTCAGGCTGCAAGCCGCTCGATCATGGCGCGCGCGTATTCCAGCGTGCCATCCTTTGCGCGCAGCGTCCTAGCCTTACCGAGCTCGGCATTGACCAGGGCGTACTGTTTGATCGCACCCTTTCGCCAGTCGCGAATTTCGCGAAAGCCGGAAGCGATCGCGTCCTCAACATGTTGCGCGCCATCAATGACGACACCATCCGGACGTTGGTACTGCGCCCGCTGGGCGGCCTGCTTTGCGTACTGCTCGTCCGCTGCCTTTCGTGCTGCGGCCTTACGCTCTGACTCGGCCGCTTCCCATACGCCTTGCGCTGAGACGTCCATTCCGCACAACGCAAAAATCGCCCGGCGGCGATCCTGCGCCCTGATGCCGCGCAGCTTCACGCCGTAGTGCTCGTCGACCGCGCGCTTGCTGCTACGGTTACGATCGTCAGGCGTGTCGAGCACCTCCAGCAACAACGCGAGTTCGCGCCTGTCAATCGCCGTGGCGACGCGGTTTGCCCATTCGAAGGTCTCACGACCGTGCGAAAGCACCGCCATCTCGCGCTCCAGCTTGTGACGACGCGCTGTCGTTCGACCCTGTGTGCGCTCCAGGTCGGCATGATCCAGCGATCGGTCGCGCTTCGAGTCCGCGAGAATCTGGCGTAAGCGCGCGGCGAATGCATTCACCGGCGTGCCCAACGCAACCGACTCGCTGAACATTGCGGGCAGCGGCTCGACGGACAGGACACCCGCAGCAAATAGCGCGTCGTCCACGTCGACGAAGTCGCACTGGTTCGGCACGTTGCCGAGGGCAGCCACGATGGCGTCAACGTTCTCAGCCGTGATCGCCTGCTTCGCCCCGCGCATCACGGAGGCGACCCATCGTTGTTTTTCTGCTGGCAGGCGCCCGCGCAGTTCGGGCACGTTGAGCAACGGCATTGCCCACTCCAGATCGTAACGAAACGCCCGGTCCATCGCGCGATAGTCGTCGAGGACGGTCTCAGGCACTGGTTCGTTGCGCAGCAGTGCGTATGCAACGTGCACCTCGTGCCTGCCGTTCGCCCCACCCCCGATCGCTGGCGGCCCGCCGGCCCCAAAGCCGAAGCGCTCAGCAGCGGCGTGATCGAACAACGATGAGAGGTCGAAGAACCGGCGAGCGTTTCGCGCTGCCGTCCTCTCGGCCTCGATCTGGCTACTGGACAGAAATCGCTCAGGTGCGCGAGCGAGATCGAAGAGGCCGAACAGCTCGTCCCAATGTGCCGGGCGGATCTGCCAGGGTCGAGGATCGGAACCGTATTCCCCGGTCCAGAAGGTACGGACCTGATCGAACAGCACCCCGACAATTTCAGCCGCGTTGCCCGTACAGCGAATGGCGAGCCTGCCGTTGTAGCGCGTGACTTGCGCGTCAATTTCGCCGCCTGACAGCCCGATCAACGCGGTTTCGGTTGACTTCACGTGCTCGTTTGAAAAAAGACCGACTACGCCAGCAAGGGTAGCCACAGTAAAAATCTCGCCCGGGATTGAGAGGGTGTACATGGAAAGTTGTCTCCGCAAAAGAAAACGGGGCCAACTCCCCATGCGGGTCGTTGACCCCGCGAGGGATTAAAAAGGTGCGTTGTCAGTCGATGTCGAGCATCCGCGAAACGATCGCTGCCACGGACCACGCCTGCGACCGCGAAAGCGTCTTGATGCGCAGCAGTGGGATCCACTTCCACGATTTCGCCTGTTCGCTTCTCGTCATCTCGATCAGGTCGACGCTGATGATCCAGCCTTCAGAATTAGCGCGCCCGACCGACAGACTGATCCGACTCGTCGGCCCGGTGACCGGCCACGGAGCGGAAGGCCCGAGGCCGAACTCGTCGGGGCAGTCGGCATCGATAAAATTTGCATGCGTCACCCACTCCGGTTCGTTTTCCGTTTTGGCAAGAACGCGTGATACATGGTCGACCACTGCGGATACGGTCTTGCCGTCAGGATCGAACGGCGCAGCCGCCAAGGCGACGGGCAAATCAAGGGTTTGGGACAAGGGAGGCTCCAGAAACGCAAAAGCCGCACCCGAAGGTGCGGCTTAGCATGAGGGAGCCGATCCGTGGATCGGCGTTCAGGTCGTGTATTACGAAAGCCCGCGTCGTGCGCGGTCGGCTTTGCGGCCGTTGCGATCCATCACCAGTCCAAGGGCGGACAGGGCGATCGCCATGCCTAAGGCGAAGAAACTGAAGCCCATGCTCATTCTCCGTTCATGGATACCATGCCTACGTAGAAGGTTAACACAAAGGCCAGAATCAGATTGGCCTCGCTAAGGATGTTACCTGTCGTCCAGGATGTCGTTGAGTGCCAGAAGCCGATCGCGCCAATCAGCGACGCAGCCGACAACGTATGCATGAAGCGGCCAAACTGCTGTCGCTGGTCCCTGGTCGGTGCATTGATCATCGCCCCGAGCCTGGACCACAGACCGCCCTGGTCATTTTCTGCGACATCGACCCACTCCCCTTCGAATTTCAGGGTTCCGTCCGGATTCGCGTGAAGCGTTACTGACCGCCCCGCTGCGCGCCCCGCATAGACCGGGGGCGCTTCCGATGTAGAAAATTCACGGATGATCGACCCAAGGCGCTCAGAAATGCAGACCTGATCGAGGCCCGTGATAAGGGTTGCGCGATCAGTAATGACAAGGCCAGACGGGTATTCGACGGACACTTCGATAATTTCCACGACATCCCCTAACGACACTGGGCGTCGAGACCTGCGGCAAGCCGCAAGCCGCCGAGCAGGCTTTCGTAGCCGTCCCGGGTAGACAACTGGTCGAGTTGGACCGCATTGTCCGCGCCTCCTGACAGGTCAGCGCGGCCGCGGCGGGTACGAAACGAGACAACGACTGATTGACGGCAAGGAGAATCCGCCACTTCGAGCATGACCGCCGGTGTGCGCAGCGTCACGCGGCAACCACGCCCACGACGTGCAGGCTCTGCGACGATCTCGTGTTCACCGTTGCGAAGACGGAGGTCGCGCGCCACACGACGCAACATGCGCGTCGCCTGATCGGTAATAGCGGCATCCGCTGCCACGCCTGCACTACGGCGGTCGGCATAGAACACCTTCGGAACCTTGAGCATGAATACCTCGGAAATAAAAAAAGCGAGGCGTCCTCTACGGGACGCCTCGCGATGAAGGAATGGGCCGGAATTGCCGGCGTTAGTACAGGTCAGTGCGTGACGCGCAGACCCGAATTGGTCGAGACGAGAAGCACGTGCTCGCCCGGTGCAAACTGCTGGTCATCAGGTTGAGCGATGACCACATTGCCGCCCGAGCTTCGACGCACAATGATCTCGAGGCCGGAGTGCTGCGACAGGACCTGCGAGACCTTCTGGGTGACGAAGCCTGTCGCGGCGCCAGACAGCGCGCCAGCGATGTAGCGGCCAGAACCGTTACCGATCGTGCGGCTGCCGAGGAAGGCACCTACGCCCGCGCTGATCAGCGAAGTCAGCCCCGAGTTATCCTGGCTGGCTTCGATCGTGATTGCGCGAGTGCGGATGACGGTGCCTTCTTCAACCGTGCCCGCACGCTGAACGTCGTAGCGTTGATACGTGTTCGGAGAACCGAAGTCGACACCAGCGCAAGCCGACAACATGGATGCGAGAACGAGACTGACGATGATCTTGAACATTTGATTGCCTCAACGAGAAAGGGGCAACCATCCCGTCAGGGAGGTTGCCCTGACGGGAAAGAAATTTTTAATCAGTGAGCAGCAATGAGACGCTGGGGTCGGTTTGCGCCTTGATCACGCACCACAAACCGACGCAGTGCGCTTTGCAGCACAATCGTGGCGGGGGCGAGAACGAAGACAAACCAGAATCCAACGCCCTGCAGGAACGCGCCACGGGCATAGCAGTGTCCGGTGACGGACTCGACCATGAACGCAGCGAAAGACAACTGATGCGAAGTGACCTGCGACAGATACGCGTCGACGGCTCCAGCACCAGAGGCACGCAGCAGGTCAAGTTGGTAGTGCGCTTCAGAAGCGCAGCCAAAAACGACCAGTGCACACCCGATAAGGACGAGAACAGCAGCAACGATCAGGGAAAACTTGACCGAAACGGCCGCGGGCGTCTGATTGAGATTCGACATGGGACAGCTCCTCGAAAAGCGGGAGCCGGTTCCCGTTGGGATTGGCTCCCAACAAAATAGGATGAGTGCTTCAGGTGGGTTACACCTGAAGCCTTGAACAGACGCGGTTACGACGAAATGCGGGTGAGGTAATGCAAATCGACACGACCGCAATGGACCAGTTCACGCTCGGCGTCAAACGGGATTTGATGGTCAAACTTCACTGTTGCCGTTCCGTCGCTCCACAAACACAGAATGGAGCCACCAAACGTGCTGACAGGCAAAGTTGCAACGGCTTGTGCGGAAACACGATCGTTGACGCAAAAGCCCCACATTTCCGGGACCTTGTCGGGATCGCTGGCGATTGCCAGGGATTTGAGGAGGTCTGCGGACTTGATGATTTCTTGCGGCATGGTGTGGCTCCAAAAAAAAGGGAGCCTGGTCCCGTTGGGATTGGCTCCCAACTGGGTGATAGACAGGCGCAAGCCTGTCGTGGATGACCGGCGTTCGCCGGTCCAAGGTATGAGCACTCAGGTATAACCTGAGTGCTCGTTCGATGCGCTAAAGCGCGGGGAATAGGGACAGTCTACGAAAGCACCTGTCATGCCCACGACGGAAACCTCAAGAAATGAGACCACCTTTCGCCGATCCCCGCGGACGACGAAAAAAAAGCGCCGCTTTCCCGAAGGAAGCGGCGCTCGTTTGAAGTTGATTCACGCTCGATGGCACTGGATACAGCAGAGTGCCACATTCACGCTGCCGCCTGGGCTTTCCGACTCTTTCGAGCCTTCTTCAACTTCGGCAGTGGCGCTTTGTATCCGAAACGGGCCCAGGTCGCTGCGTTGATCGGGATAGGATTCGTGCGCCCCGTGTTGAGGTTCACGAACACGCCCGAGTACGAGAGCGAGCCGGTGCGGTACAGGGTCCATAGCAGATTGAACGCCTGTACCGCGATGGCCGAGTTGATGACCAGAGACTGCTTGCGCAGTGCGTCGGCCATGGAACAGGACGGCGCCTCGTCTGCCGCGTCCAGAGACGGATCGACGAGGTCGGGGAACAGCTCACCGACGTGCGGCAAACGATGCGGGTACTTCTGGCGGGCAACCTTGGGCATCATCTGCCCGAGGATCACCTGCCCCCGGTCGGTGTCGTTACCGCAATCGAGATAGTAAGTCGTGGTTCCTTCGATCGCCTCCAGGATAGTCTTGCGTGCGGACCTCGTATCCACGCAGCCGATGACCAGATCCACGTTGAACATCGCTGTTCGCCCGGTCAGACGTTGGGTGACAGCGCGCCAGTTCGTACCCATGAGCATGTTCAACCGGTTGACGATGAGCGATGCCTTATAGTTGCCGACGTCGTTCGGATAAAAGCCCTGCCGTCCGACATTGGTGGGGCTGACCACATCATCATCGAACACCGTGCAATCGATGCCACCGGGGTGACCCAGCTCCACCATCGCGTGGTGCAGGCGCGCAAGGCACGGGAGAACAGCACTACCGGTTCCCCCCGCACCGACAACGACAACGCGCCATGGGCGTTCTGGCATATGTGACGGAATCTGATGAACCGTGATTTCCGTCATGCTGCCTCCGATTCCCGGACGGCCTGATACCAGGCCGACGGGACACGCGCGGACTCTTCGAAGATGCCCTTTGCACACAAGCGCGCCGCGATACTCGGCTGCGGCCTGTCACAGTTGCCGATCACGAGCGCCATTTTCACGTCGTGCCGGTCGTCCTCGTTGTCCGTCGCCGAGAAGTACGCTGGATGCCGGCCATGTGAATGGCAGTCAACGACAAGGACCTCGTCGCCCGACAGTGAAGGCCGCTCATACTTCAGCGAACCTGCATCGTGGGAAATGATAAGCACCGGGACGAGCCTGAATGCGCGTGTCGACGCGCTCCAGACGATCCATGCTCCGGTTTCGTTGGGAACGGCCTTGCGCGCCATCGCTGAAAACTGGCCGACAAGCTCGGCCGGAATACTGCCGAAGCACACCGCTGTCGATTCGGCAGCGCGCCCATACGGCACAGGCGTCTGGACATCGAACTGGGCGATACGCCGCACCAGACTGATCCAGCTGCGGCGGATTTCAAGAAATACGCCGTTTTCGGCAATGAGCAATCGCTCACCGGCCGACTCCATTGCCGCAACGGGTTCTGCCCGGGGGACCATGACGGTCGGAAACGAGCGCTGCAACGTCAGATCAAGAATATTCATGTTTAACCTCGTGAGCCTCGCGCGATCAGATCGCCGAGTGTCAGATTCATAGGGACGAGACATTGCAGGGGGAACAGCTCGCCGTACTGGCCGGCCAGCATCTCCTTCCAGAACGCGTATTCCCCTCGCGGGTGATTAACGCGCTTGCCTCCTGCATTCGGATGAGTGAACGCGGATTCGAAAAAGCCCTTCTCCCAGCCTGCTGTCGACTGGACGTCGATGCGATCGGGTACCTGAGCGGAACCAATACAGATGCTGCCCCGGTCCCATGTGTTGAAGTACGGCGGCTCGAAAACCGCCGTGTCAGGCGTCGGACGCGTACAGCCATCGAGCGCGAAGACATAAAAGCCAGATTGACGTGCCTGGAAGATCAGCCCGGGATGCGGCACAACCGCGCTGACGTTGCCAAGCTCCTTGCATTGAAAGAAAACTCGGCGCATGCCCGGCCGGCACCACCAGGTGATCGAGGTCTGATCAACTGACAACACCGTTTCGGGCAAAAACTGGCCCTTCAACGCGCACCGCTCAGCCAGCGAATCCATGGCCGTGAAAAGAGCCTGCCGGTTCACGGGCCTGCCTGCGCCAATGACCGGGCGCTTGCCCTGATGAGTGACCGGGTGCACCGTCGCGTAGACCGGATTGCCGCCCGTATGGGAATAAAGAAGAATTGCGCTGGTCACCGACAGCTCCATCGAGCGACCAGTGGAAAGATGGACATTTTTCATCGGGAAGGGTCCTGTGGATCGTACGAGATGAGCGCGGCAACGCGATCAACCTGACGAAGAATGGAAAATCCGAGCGACCAGTCCGCGTACTGCTTGCGGATGGCGACGGGATCATTGGCGAGCGCGACGAATCCGTGAAAGAGGGATCCATCGCCGCCGTTGCTGAAGTAGTCGTAATGCGTATCGAGCACATCATTCACATGCCCGCTTTCGCACGCAGCGATCGATGTGGCCGCATAGACCGTTTCGGGCCGGAACGCCCAGTCGAACAGTTGACTCTCACCTGCGCGCGAAAGGAGCAGCGTCAGCTCCTCCAGTTCCGCACACAGTTGCCGGATCCAGCCGGTCTGTCGCCACGCCAGTTGCCGAAGCGACTGGATACCGAGCGCGTTGAACGTTCGCCAACGGTTGCGACGCTGATCAAACCGGCCGATCACCATGCTGTCGGGACAGAGTTCATCCCGGACAACGGACGGAAGAAAGTGCGCGATCTCGTTCTCGTCGTCGCCAAAGCGGTCGGCGAGCAATTCGGCCGCGTCTTCGTCGGTAGTGTGCGGGTCGCCATCCCAATGCCACTGAGCGAACAGCCCCAGGAAATCATCGGGTGTGCGCATGATCAAGGTACGGAACGATGCGCGGTTGATCAGGATCAGTGCGCTCGCAAGCAGGCGCGGATGTGCCGCCTGCAGCTGCGCCGCACGGCCCTCCATCACGTAGATGTAGTCTTCCGGCGTTTGGATCCCGAGATACAGTGCGGACGAGGCATCGAAATCGGTGTCGCCTTCGTGATACGTAGTCTGTTCGCGAACGGCTTCGACGTCGAATAGCGCTGGCTTGAAAGACAGCCGTCTGAGCGAGCCGGATTGCCGGGTCACCCAGGCAAACAGCGCCTGGGCCACGGCGTCTCCAGCACCGCTATAGTCCTTGACGTCCGATGCCCGCAGCACGCCCGCCTCGAAGTGACGATGCGCCTGCGCCGCCAGCTCACGATCCGCCTGATATCTGACTTTAGGTCTCGCCGGCACTGCGCGCGACACATCGGGCAGACTCAGAAAATCATGGGCAGGTCGACGTCGGGAAGAGGTACTGCCCGCTGGTTGCCAGAGCGTCCCGTTGATAGCGACGTCCTCACCAGATTGCCGAGGATCGAAGAACATTGCTCGATCTCCTTGTCATGAAAAAAAGCCGCCCTTTCGGGCGGTTCATTGGAAGTGGTCGACGCTTCTTCAGCGAGGCTCTGCATCAGTGCGCGCTTACGCATCGCTACCCTTCGCGCCCGCAGCACGCCGGAACGTGTAGCGGGCGATATCGGCGTCGTAGACAGGACCTTCGATTGCGGCCGTCGTCAACTCCGGGTACTGGGCGGAATACAGGTCGCGCACTTCTTCGGGAGAAAATGTGGGACCGGGATCAACGAATTTGACATCGTTGTAAGCGAACTCGCGGACCAGCTTGGCGATTGAGATGGACATGGCTTACTCTCCGCCGAGCAATGCGAACAGATCGGTTCCCGCAGCGTTGCCCGGTGTCGGGTCTGCAGCAGAGTTCAATTGGGACGGCGATGCTTCAGGGCTGTCGCCCTTCTCATCGCTGTTGTTACCGTCACCATCGTTGTCCCCTTCGTCGTCCACCGTGACGGCTTTCTTCGAAGGCGTGCCTGCCTTGGCAAGAGACTTCTGCGCTTTCGACGCCTGACTCTTTTCCGCTTCCTGCAGGATCGCCGCAGTGACCGCGACCTGCTCGGAAAGCGAGGCATGCACCGACGAGTACGACAGAACCGCCGCAGCGAAACCGTCATCCAGTTCAGCCGGCGTGGCAATCAGCACGAGCGGCTGACGCAACGCAGCTTCCTTTCCGTCGCCCTGTGGAACGATCACCACAGCCATCCGGTCGTTGTCCATCTTCAGTGTAATCTGCAGCTTGCCGCTGGCTCGCACCAGCGCTTCGAGTTGTTGAAACATGAATAACTCCACAAATAGGGAATGCCGCGCGAGCGCGGCGTATAGAGGGGGGAAAGTGTCGAGCGCGTACGCGCGGGGAAAATCAGAACTTCAGGACTTTCGGCAGCTTGCCTTCGTAGTCGAAGCCATCGACGTTGAGCAACGCTTCGATAACTTCAGGCTTCGATTTTCCGAAGACCTTTTTGAAGTTGTCTCCGAGCGCGGTACGAATACCAATCTCGTCGGCCAGCACCATCATCTCGGACTTGGTGATCAGCTCCAGAAACTCCTTGTCGAGCTTCCAGTGCTTCTTCAGATCCAGACGGTGCGTCTTGCAGAGTGACGTCAGGTTGGCGACTTCAAGCCCGTCGATCGCGGAAAACAGCATCCCGATCATCAGGTTCGCCTGCGCGACTTCGCTGGCAGCCTGCACCGCTTCGACAGCCTTCGGCAGATTGCCTGTCGGCGCCTCAGTTTCGGCGATACGTGCAAACAGCTTGCGAAACACCGCGTCGTCGATCTGCCGCGCGTAGCCGCTCAGCACGATGGCAATCAGATACTGCCTTGCCAGTTCGTGATTTACGCCGATATCCGCGCGCAGCGCCTTGCGCCAGAGCTTGACGCGGTAGGCCTTCACCTTCTCGGACTCAGCGATCACCGTGACCGACGGGTTGGTCGATGTGCTGGTGGATGCACTGATCGATGTCGAGGTGCTTGCCGATGCGCCATTGCTAGCTTTCCCGGCCGCCTTCGCCTTCCCGGCCGCCGACTTCTCAGGTTGAGCGGCGGCCTTCTCAGCCTGGATGCGCTTGCCGACCATCTTCATATTGCAGACGGTGTCGAAGCATTGCCCGCGATAGACCTTGCCCAGCGAATCCGGCAATGCGCTCACCGCGGCGCCGTAGTTTGCACAGCCGTGACAGGCTTTCGCCTGCTCCAGCCCCACTCCCTTCGACCCGTCAACGGCAAGCTGCACGCGCGTGTTGTTATCCCCCGCCCGGACGATCCGCACCACCTGAAATTCATCGCGCAACGGCTGTGCGACGGTTTCAAGCTGTTTCTCGGTCTTTTCCGTGAAACAGACACGGTTCGTGCAGTTGCCGGTTCCAATGGCTTCGCCGAACATCTGTGCCTGCGTCGACGAGTTGTGAGGACATCCCGCGCAGTCCGCTTTGTCGAATATCGCAGATGCAAGGGCGCAAGACGCGCTCTCGACCAGTTTCCGGACATCGGCCACTGGCCGCTTTTCTGCGACGATCACAGGAAGGACTTTCTCCTGATTCTCTTTCGACAGCGCGGCCAGCAGCTCGGCTACGCCAAGAGTGATCTGTCGCGTGTTCAGCGCTTCGAGAACCACTTGAGCGCAGTTCATCAGCGCAAGACGGCTATCGAGCGTCGAGCGCGACCAGCCGAGGCGTTTCGCGACTTCGTCACGATCGCCGCCCAGGAGGCCAAGCATTTCCGCCGCGTCGATCGCCTCTTCCGAGGGAGAGAGATCATCACGCTGCGAGTTTTCCGTCAGCGCAATGATTCGCGCTTCGGCGTCGTCTACGTCGCGAACAGACACGGGCATCGGATACTCCTCACCGTGTGCCTCCATCGCAGCGCGATAGCGACGACCACCGGCGATCAGTTCGAAATCCACGTCATTCAACGGCCGCACGATGACAGGTGTGTCCACGCCGCGCTCGCGGATTGACTCGGTGAGTTCGGCCATCTTCTTTGGATCGAAGTAAGTCCGCGGATTGCGGCCGATTTTGATGTGCTTCAGGGCAATAGTAGGTTGTTGCATTGCAGGTTCTCCAGAGAGGGGAACCTGCCCCCGGTCGGGAGTGGTTCCCGATGGGGTTTGACAGCGTGTTGCCGGGGGTGCCGGCGGATCGATGCGTCGGAGACGCGGTAGGTATCGCCACAATACATTTATAGATCCCCTGCCCTCGGGTAGAAAGCCACGGAAAACATGTACGCTTTTCTGAAGGCAAAAAAAAACCCGGCAAAAAGCCGGGTCTGTCAAAGAGTCGGTGGTCCGTCGCCGGGAGGTCAATACACCATCAGAGCTTCAGGGCGAAGATCTTTTCTTCCCGTGGATTCTTCCATCCCGGGTAAGTCCAGCCCCATACCTCCCTTCTTTTCGTCTCCCAGGACGTGAAGTTGGGATTGACATTGCTGGGCATGATGTCGCGCGGGTCACTGTAGAGCGCAGCAAAGAATTCATCTTTCGTGACCTCGCGAAAACCTGCCGGGACGTTCGGCCCGGTCCTGCCACCACCGTTTGTGCAACTGTCGTTGCGTGCAACGGGTGCCGTGTACATGGTGCTTTACCTTCAATAGAAATTGCAGGAGCGCACCCGTACGGGAGCGATCCCGCGCGGATTAATGAAACAGCCACCTGACGACGCACGACGACAACAGACTCCGTCAGAACAACGCCAGCTGGCCGACACGGTCGAAAATCGTCTCCGCTTTCACGTCCGCGGAAAGCTGTTCAAACAGATCCGCGAGCGACTCCTCGCATCCGGCCTTCTGCTTGTCGACATCATCAACGACCGCCACCTCGCTTTCGATGTCCGCTTGCGCGGAATCGATCGCCTCAGCTTCAGGCGGCTGCAAGGACGCTTCAACAGGCTGCCCGGAACTC
The DNA here is from genome assembly GCF_900099835.1 of Paraburkholderia fungorum. Classification (NCBI taxonomy): domain Bacteria; kingdom Pseudomonadati; phylum Pseudomonadota; class Betaproteobacteria; order Burkholderiales; family Burkholderiaceae; genus Paraburkholderia; species Paraburkholderia fungorum. The sequence goes on along the minus strand of NZ_FNKP01000004.1, from coordinate 218,976 downwards.
TGGTGCCCGCTGCCTTCGCCATCCTCGCGATCACCGCGTAGCAACTGTGTCATCGCATCTGCCGCACGGCGGTGACGAAGCCTTGAGCCCCAGCCTACGATCGCATGGGCTGGTGTGTACCACACCCCCCAAACGTCGAGCGACAATGCATTGCCGTGTACGACCACCGCAGGTACGCCCAACAGCGACAACTGTACGTAGGCCATGTGAACGCAACGCTGATCGATATCGACGCACGTCGCATGCAGGGTTTCGGGATAACTGAGCCCTGCACAATGCATCGCCTGTGCTGTCGCCACCACCATGCCCGCAGAGCCGCATGCCGGCTCCTGAAGCGTGATAAAGCCCTTTTCCCGGATCGCGGCACCATCGCCGACCGTCATCATGGCCATCAGCAACGACACGCTATAGGGTGTAAAAAACTGGCCGGCGCGGTCATTGCCCAACTCGAGCGCCATGAAGATTTCGCCCAGTACGTCGCCGAGACTGTCATCGCGTACTAACGCCGCACCTGGGTCGCCAAGAGCATCGACACGCTCGCGGTAGCACATATGCAGTTCGGCGAACATGGCACAAAATAGCTGTACCTCATCCGGCTTGTACTTTCCGACAATGTCCAGATACCGCTTCTCGCGGGCCTCGAACTGCGACTGGTCGACCTTGCTACTGATGGCGATCGCGCTGATCTCGACAAAATCCGAGAAGACGGTGTACTGGTCATGCGAGTGAGAAAACTCACGCATTGCCCGGATGATCGCGGCCTTATGGGGATCCCCTCCCATTGCGGCGCGTTCGATTCGTTGGCGGCGCCCCATCACCGCTCTCCCCCCAACACATCAACGCCCCGCAGCTCCGTTTCGAGCACGTGCCACAGGCGATCAAAATCCGGCGCCACCCCTTGCTGAAGTGAGCGCTCGATATCAAACGCCGCTAGGCGGAACAAGCGTTTGCGGTCGACCGGAGGACGGCCATCAACGGCGGGAAACTCAACGCGCGCTTTCGTAATGATCCGGTCCGCGAGCGTTTCGTACACGCGCCGCAACTCCGCCACGATCTGCGCGGTGCCGGCCGGCCGAACCGCCGCTACCGCGCCGCTTCCGAAAAGCCGCTTCTCTGTTTCGGCGATCGCACTGTAATGCCGGTGAGCGGCAGTCTGAGCATCAATGAAAGTCTGGATAAAGTGGTTGTACATGCCAGTTCCTGAAGAAACAGAGGCATGTCCCCACGGGGCATGCCCCAGTGGGAGATTGAATACTTAAGCAGTCAAAGGCCGTAGTGCCGGCGTACACGACGTCGCCGCTCTGCAAACGGCTGGCCAGCTGTCACAGAAAGCGGTGCATCGGCAACCAGGTGGCGCAAAGCTGCCGCCCGGTAGTGCGCCGAATAGCGCTTCTTTGCTTTGACGACACGTACCAGCTCATCGCGAGACAGGCCGTACGTATGGAACATCTGCATACCGAAACGGAGGATGCGTTGGCGGATCATGTGCTTTCCGGGTGTTGCGACGGGAGCACATCCCGACGGATATGGAACCCGTCGGGGTAAAAGGAAACGCCCGCAAAACGCGGGCGTCGGTCGATGCGTCACTGACGCGGTAGATGGCGCAATCGTAGCGGAGCGCGGCTGGCTTTGCGCCCAGGTATGCACGAACAAACGACGTAGCTTTCAACCGCACGCACGTGACCGCCGCTTTCGTAGTTATCCACATCTTCTGTGCAAATCCCTGTGGACAAGTGAGACGGATTCCTGAGCCAAAGGGCTCCTTTCCGGGAGCCTCGTATAGGAGGCAAAGCGACGCTCCGTCAACCGGTTGACGGCCTTAACCGGGAATGCTCCACAAAAACGTATAGCTTTCGCCGGCACCGAAAGAACCCCGGGATCGAAAATCGGCGAAAGACGCGCAAAAGCATGGCCCTTTCGCCCTCTTGACTTCGACTGACTGGATACAGAATCAGTGGGGCGTTACTACCTTTAACACTACCTCTTCCAGGAATCGTTATGTTCAGGAAACTGCTCGTCTGCTTCGCCGCTCCAGCCCTTTTGTCAGGGGCAACAACTGCGTTTGCCGCCAACGCTCTGCCCAGCGGTTACACACTCGAATACCGGCTCGCCGACGCAACGGGCAATGTCGTCCAGAGCGGCCGCGTTGCGCTTTCGAAACGGAATCCGGTACAGATGAGCACCAGCTACGTGCGCGTGAGTTACGTCGCGTCGTGCAGTCCTGACACCGGTGTCATCAGCAACGAGCCGAAGTGTCAGTTGGCGACCGCTGACATTGGCAATACGCTGCAGTTAGCGTTGGCCGATGCGACGCCCGGCACGGTTTCGCTAACCGCATGGGTGAATCGCCAGACGCTTGACGGCATGCAGACCATCGAGAACGAGGGCTTCGCTACACAACGACCGCTCTCGCACGGCTGGAGCGACAGTAAAACCGTGAAAGTCCGGGTTGGCGATTCGGTAGCAGTTCCTTTGCGGGACCAGTACACGCTGACGCTGCAACCGGCCCGCGCAGCGGAGTAAGTGCCCAACCGCCACACAAGCTGGCGACTTCGTCTTAGCGGTCGATGAAAGCCTCGCCTGATCATGCCTCTTTTGCACCCAAATTCCGTTTCGACTGGAATAAAAATGGAAGAGTGCTACGCCTGACCGCTGGCGGCGGCACCCGTGACTCGTCCGACTCAACCAAACCCGACCAAGGACAAGGAGATGAAAAGAATTCTGTTGATTGCGCTGAGCGCTTTTACTGTTGTCGCTCACGCCGAGGCGAGCGCCCCTCAAGGCAAGCTGCTCTCAGTCAGCACATTTTCGGCCAACGGAGCAAGCGTCGAACTTTCGTCCGTTCAGATGCCCGATGGGAAAGTCTGCCGCCCGTATGTGCGGGATGTTTTGCTTGGCGCGGACAAGAAGACAACGATCACGACGGAAACGTATTGCGACGGCGATAAGCTGTCGCAAGGGTAATTCCTTCGCCTGATCTTTGTCGCTTGACGCAAGCAGCAACCTTTTCGAAAAGACCCGCCGCGGGCATATGTCACGGAGCCCCACGCAATGCCCCACAAGCAGCATCCACCTCACCGAGAGGCGTCGCTATGGAAGCGCCGTGTGCGCTACGAGGCGGGAGACTCAAGAATCAGCGAAGGGTTCGTCACCCTGCACGATCGCTCAACCGGGACGGTTGTGGTGCTTGACGACTTTGACGGCTCTTTCTGGCGGGGACCGGACGCGGATATCGGGGTCATTGTCTGAATGCACGGGATTTTCGGGACGTCGGACCTGACGACACGCCCTCTCTCCATAACTCCAGCCGGTGACCCTCGTGTCCCCGATACATCGACTCATGGCCGCCGTGCGCGGCCATTTTCTATGGTGCACAACTCATGTCCCTCGTCTCATTCGATAACAGCACGTTCCCGCTGGAAGACTTGCAGGAAAACCCCGCCCGCTATGTCAAACGCCTCGAGCGTGCGAAGGTGGCGCCGGGATTCGCGCTCTGCCTGTGCACGACCGGTACGACGCCGCTGAAACTGGTCATCAGGCGTTATGGCAGCCTGCTTCATCTCGCGGGTTGGCCAGAGGACGGTCATCGTCATAAGCGCGGCAGTTGTCCGTTCTACAAAGACCCGGATGCTTCGAGAGCCACAGGTGGAGGCGACAGCAATGCCGCGATCGTGGCAACGCCCACAGGGCTGAATGTGAAGCTGGATGCTGCCCTTACGCTGCGCGACGTGACGCCGGGTACTCGCGGCGTGGGCTCCCCGTCAACAACCCGCACCAGCCGCCGTTCCGCCACCCTCCTTGCCTTTCTTCAGGCGCTCTGGACGGAAGCGGGTCTCAACCAGTGGACGGGCCTGAGCACCAATCGCCACTGGGGACTGTGCAACGCGCTGCTACTCGCTGAGGTTGGCACCGCCTTGATCAACGGCGCTGAAGCGCAGAACGTCCTGCACATCATGCGGCGTTTCGACGAAGCTGACCGCGTCGCGATCAATGCAGAATTTGATGCCTTTATCGCGAGACTGGTGAGCAACGCGCAAGGCACGACCCAGCGGGGTCTCGTCATCGGCGAAATCAACGAGGTCACTCCGACGCAATACGGCCACGCACTAAGCCTGAGACAAAGCGCCCGTAAATACTACGCCAGCTCCACACTCATCGACCATGCGGCGAAAACCTTCCGGCACGCCTGGACCGCTCGAGGAGATCGTGCCGCTCGCGTTGTCGCCCTCCTTCTCGTCGAACGCACCTCGAAGGGTCATCTGAAGCTAATCGATCTGGCTGCAATGCTCTGCTCAGCGACGTATATACCCTGCGACTCGATCCACGAGGTGGCGATGGCAAATCGGCTGGTTGCAGAACATCGAAGCTTTCTCAAGCCGGTGCGCATGTCAACAGACGACGTCATGCTGCCAGATTTCGTGCTGCGCGACACCGCCGTGCCAACGCACATCGAGGTCTACGGGATGAATGGCCTCGCGTCCTACGAAGCGAGGAAGGAACAGAAGCGCGAACTGCGACTCTCGCGGAGCATCCCGGCTGTTGAATGGAACGTCGACCGCGAAGCCCTCAGTACGGTCCAGCTTCCGACCGTCCGCAAGGAACGTCGCCCGATCCCGGTGTGACGGCGCTTGACTTCCGGTACCGTCAGGCAACCTTGGACCTTTCACGATCAAACAGGAAGAGCCATGTACCCGGGCCGACCGCGCAGCGCGCGTGAATCAATCGATGAAGACGTAAGCACCGCCGTCCTGTTTCTACCGCTGAAGGGCTTCTACTTCGATGAAATCCGTGCAGGCCGGAAGCCGGAGGAGTTCCGGCTTGAGACCGACCACTGGCGTAAGCGCCTGGTCGGTCGACACTACGACTTCGTGCTCATGACGCGAGGCTATCCGCGCGCCGACGATTTCCGACGGCAGCTATTGGTGCCGTGGCGCGGCTATGTTCCGAGGACGATCACGCACCCGCACTTTGGGATCGATCCTGTCGCGGTATTCGCTATCGACGTGGGCGGTCAGCCGCAACCGGACTCTCTGATTGCCGCCATCAGGTTCCCGTCTGCATCAGCGCAATGCGCCCTCGCTTGCCGACGTTGACCAGCTTGTTGCGTCGCCGGCATACCGGACAGATGAAGTAAATGCCGAAGCTGTCGATGCCTGGCTCGACCGCCTCGAATGGAATCAAACTGCGGCACCGGATGCATTTCCACATGGTCGTGAGCTCGCTGCGGAACGTGTGTTCGATCAGCATAGGCAATCGTTCGCGCGGTCGATACCGGCTGACCGTGCACCCTTTCTTGACATCGCGAGAGACCAGGCAAGCTGTTCTCACGACGTGCGGATTTCCGCATATCCCTTCAAATCTGGAGTTCTCATGCAGGGCAAAAATCTTTTTCTGGATCGCGCAATTTCCCGCACTGGTGAATGGCAATGCCGGTTTCCCGCGCTCGCCGCATCGGGCCAGGAGGTCGGCTCGATCTCACAGGGCAGACAGGTCGTTGTTGCCACAACGAGTGCGACCGGTGTTCGCTGTATCTTCTTCAGCAGCCACGGCTCTGTGCTGGACTTCAGCGCCACATGGGACGAGCTCGACCGTGCGAAGACCTGGTGGCACTTCGTTCGCCGGTGGAATTTCTGGATAGTTGGAAGCGCGGCGGAAAAATGTGCCCTTCAATGCAGCGATGACACGCCGGTCAGCGGCCTGTCGCTGGATCTGGCCCACAGCGAGTGCGGCGATAACCTTCGGCTGATTGGACTCCTCAAGGCGGCCGAAGCGCGCGCACGAAACCTGGTGGACGCTGTTGCGACTGAACAGCCGGCCATTGTCGATCCTCCCTAACAACGGAAGCGATATGAGCGAATACTCGGGCATTGAGTGGACCGACCACACGTTTAACACGCACTGAGGCTGCAGCAAGGTCAGCCCGGGTTGCGACGGCTGCTATGCGGAAAACCTCGCACGCAGGTTTGGATACGGCTGGGGCGATGGGTCAGCCAAACGCCAATTCGATGAATCGCACTGGAACGATCTGCTGCTCTGGGACAGAAAAGCCGCAGCGCAAGGTGTACGTCGCCCCGCCTTCACGAACAGCATGTCCGACCTCTTCGACCGGTACGCGCCGGACGGCGTGCGCGAACGGCGCTGTACCTATATCGCAAGCACGCCGCACGACGTGCACGAACTCGAAGTTTGTCGACGATTCAGGCTCTTAGGTCGAGTGTCCGCTCCTGTCGCCGCATGCTGCCACTAGGCCATCGGAACAACATGCGTCAATGGCACATCCTGCCAGTCCAATTGTTTCGCATAACGATTCTGGCTATTCTCACGAACTCGGTTCGGGTGTGATCTTCTGCGTGACCGGATCCGTGATTAAGCCAATTGCGGACACGCGACACTGGCGCTCGGATCGCTGACAATCCGTCAGCATCGGTCGCAGATGCTACGCTGCGACGCTTACGATCCTTGGAGAAATAGAAAATGAAAATCCGGTCGGTAATGGGGTATATCCTGTTCTTCGGCCTGATTTCGATTTTCCCTGTTGCGTTCGTCCTGTCCAGTGCTGTCTCTGATTCTTTCGCAAATGGTGCGCTCCGTGGCCGATTCGATCCTGTGTGGCTCGGGTTTGGCGTCGCCACGCTAGTTGTTGCCGCGATCTGTATGCTGACTCGAATGTCGGCAAAGCAAGTAAGTTCGAACAGGCGGATTAGCAGCCGCCAATTGATCGCCGTCCTATTCCTTGTCTTCGCGTATCTCGTCTTTGCCGGGTGGATGCTGACGGATGCCGGTGAACGACTACTTGTCCGAACCACGTCCCATGAAAGCCGCTATTACCTAACATCCGCGCAGCCGATTTCAAGGAAATGCCCAAACTCCGTGACGGGGTATGACCGTCAAGTCGACGGCATGGTATTTACCTGCTCGACATTTGCGCTCTTTAACTACCCTGCAGACCGGAATGCGCGAAGAGCGTCTATCGTTCATGTTCTGACCGGCCCGTATGGTATCCGTGTTCTTTCGATTCATGCCATTGATTCGCTTTTTCGGCCAGCAAGACTTAGAAGCGATGAAGGACCGTCGCTGATCACTTGAGGTTCACCGAACCGTCCAAGGTTGCCAACGTCGCCTTTTTGAATGTCCGATGCGGGGAATGCTCATCGTCCGCTCCGGGTCGACTGGATCCAACCTCGTCAGGCACCGGTCGGGCAGCAACGGACGGTCGACGGTGTCGCGCAAATCGGTGAAAATCGTGCCACGTGCGCACCGGAGGTCTGCCGGCCATTGCGGATCGCATGGCAGTACCTCTGTGTGTAGGTGACAGAGCGAATATGCCGAGAAAGCGATGCTCGACGAGTGTCGGTACGCTCTTTGGACTTCCCTGTTTGGACGGCTGGATCGTTCTAGGCCAAATTCTGCACGGATACTATCCGAAAGTTCTAGCTATCGCGGTATTCAATTTTTTCGATTCAGCCAGTCGATTCTGTTGCACCGTCTGTGCTTCCGAACTTCAAGATTATTTCCGTCACATCGGTTGTGACAGGAGGAGATCGTAAAAGGTTTCTGGAAAGCAGTTGGTTTTGCACTGGTCTTGTCGCCCCAGCATTTCCTCCTCACAGAAAGTTTCCGCCCCCCCCATCACATAGGAGCGCCATGGTATTCGGAGCGATGGTTGAAAGATTGGTCGAGGCTTACTACGGTTTGTCGACGTGGGAGCCATATCCCGGAACGCTTGGACAGCTTAAGTCGCTCCTACTGCAAGATAATCAAACCACCTTCAATTGATCTGTTGCGGTCGAAGATCAAAGTCTGATCCTCGTGCGCATCCGCGATGACGCTCGTCAGACCGGACCCTGGATGATTGTCAAACCGAAGCAAACAGAAAAGCGAGCGAGTGGAACGCAACAACCGGCGAACTGTCCTAGAATTCAAACTGTTTCCCGGCAGTTCTTGCGCAACGCACTAGCCAATCGTCGGTTACCTTTATGTGCAAGGAAGCCAGTGGCAACGATACCCACGGTGCCAATCGCCAGATACGCGATAGGTAACCACCGCGCGTTAGCGATCATTGATAACATTGCCGCAGAAATTCCGATACCCGCGAGATTCCCTATCGCAAACGCATTGCTAACGCGACCGTAGACTTGGCCAATGTTGTGGCGGCCAACAGAACGGACAATAAATGAATCCGCAGTCGGCGTAGCGAGGAGCTGGGACAGCACGGCCGCGAATCCGAGTATCGCCACGGCAACCAAACCGCTAACGGTGTGTGCGAGCCCTACAGCTGCAATACCCGCGAATAGCACAATAGTCCCCAGCGAATAAAGGGCGTACGATTCCGAAAGTGAAGATTTTTTAAACACTTTTCCCGCAAGAGGTAACAATAGCATCAGCGCCGCCGCCTGAATTCCATAAAACACTGACGCAAACTCCGCATGATGATGGACTACTTTTAAATACGTTGCCAATGTTAAAAGAATCACCTGCAGCAAACAGGCAGTGACCGCTGTTACGTAAAGAAAGTCACGCAGTGACTCGGGGTCGCTCAGTTTCGTTTGCGCGACATCATTGCGATGCGCACTTCGGGTAGAAAAATCCAAATCACGTGTAGCGACCACCATCGAAGCTATTGAAATTAACTCGCACGTTGCTGCGACAAAGCACAGCAGGAAATAATTTTGTGCGGCAACCATTGGCCCGGCTATGGTTGCGCCGAGAACCGTGCCGACACTGACCACCGAACCAGCCCAACTGGCCCGCGACGAAATCTTTTCATCTGATGTGTATTTGGCAACGATGACTCGAAAGCCGATAAGTTGAGATGCGAGCCCGATGGTCCGAAAAACTATAAACAGGGCGAGGAGAACGTAGCTTCCCGGATGGTTCGTAGCACATGAAAGAAAGACGTATGATACGAAAGATGAGAGCAAGGATAGCAAAACGACCTTCCTTGCACCAAATCGATCAATTAACGTACCTGTCGGAACGCTTAGAAAGCGTCCAAGCAGCAACATGGCGCCTACGGCTGCGACTGCAGTTGCAGCCGTAAAGTGAAACACTGCCGCAAGCAATAATACTAAAAAAGGTGTTGTACCTTGGTTCGCTGCTGTAGTCAGCAATCTCGATACAAGCAGAGTGTAGAATTTGTATTCACTCATCCGAGGAGCACGCCAGTTCATTAATCTGCTTAATCGCCCAGGACGATAATGCAGAATCGCCTGTCTTTTCCCCTATTGAGACAAGACATTCATACGCAGAAATGCATAGAGGATCAAGAGATATGCACGCGAGGTAATCGTTTTCCGCATCGACGTAGAAGCCCATTGTTTCATGACACTGACCGATCATAAAATTCGCGTAAGCGCCACCCGGAGGTGACAGTGACGCCGCTACGTTAAATGAACGAAGTGCATTGTCAATATCACCGATGTCATACTGACAATCGCCTAGTTCTGACCAGCGAATGGCGTCGAGCGGGTCGATTTTTGTACTGCGAGCAAGCCTCTCAAGCGCTGCGCGTAAGTCACCTGTGAATCTGGCCTCTTTCGAACGGCTTTGAAGCAAAGGTAGCCAGTTCTCCCTGCATAGAATAGTTTCAACCAAATTCCTGTCCATTGCCTCGAGACGGCTCGCATGTTCTTCGGCAAGTTCCATAACGCGAACGCATTCGTCTTTTTCATCCATCATAAACGGGATGAACGATGAAGCTCGATAGAATCTGCTTCGAAGAAGATTTGAATCGAAGATGTCGTTAGTTAGTTCGAATTTTTGCAGGTTTTTCTCTGCCCTAGCGGCCCACAGTGCTGCCACCTCAACGTTACTTTGATGACGAGCATTCTGCACAAGCATATGTATGCAGGCATTGACTGATAGTCTTGATCCTTCGGGTGCGCGATTGGCGATAAGTTCAAATTCCGACGGCGTATACCCGACTTCTTCACCGTCATTTGTTAACGCATACCGCGCGTTTGCAACAGCATATTGATATTGGAGTATAGCGATATCCTCGTTTGATCCTTTAATTGGCGCAGAGGTTGAAAGGTCGAGCACGATCCTATGGAAACCTAAAGACAGAAGCTGGGCAAATAGGACGGTCCTTTCTTCAATTGTGATGCCCCCAAATCTATCCAGCATGTCGCAGAGGTGTGCCCACCGGTCGCTCCGATGGATAGCTGCAACCTCCCGAGGGTCAAGCAGGGCAATCGGTGCTGCCGGAAATGCCTTTGCTAATTCGACACGAAAGCTAGCCGGCATCATGCGCTGAAGTCCGCGAGGAGAACTTGTGGGATCCTCGAAGCGCGCGTAGGTGAGGGCAGGCGCATATCCGTGGATCGGCGCTCGATTCGGAAATTCCAGCGTAGCGTAACTATCGAAAAGCTGAGCAAGAAGAGAGTTGGTCGTCATATCGCCCCCTCCAAATTAGTTGTTGTCGACCGATCCGGTATCAAGCCACTCATGTTTTTCCCGCATTCACGGAGGAAGGGAAAGGCTTCGTCTGCAAGTTCCTCCAGCTCATCTGAAGCGCTGATGGCTAACTCATCGACACGCAGGCATGCGTCAAGGCAACGCAAGGCATGAGTCGGCAAATTTTGATCTCGATAGCATTGAGCCGACATAAAGTACGCGTGAGCGGTGCCCGGCGGTCCAAACATGGCGGCACGATGAAACGCAGACGCAGCCGCCCGAGTGTCACCATCTTCTACACACACCTCACCGAGTTCGAAATAAGCAGCGACATCAAACGGGAATCGTTTGGTTTGCTGCGTTGCAAGCTCGCGGGCTTTCGCGATCTCGCCACTACCGAGAGCTGCCTTCATAGAGCTTTCATAGATGGAATACAACAAATCCTGCTTGATCAGCCGCTCAAACTCGTTTGTAGGTTGCAACCCGGTCGCGATTGATTCAGATGACGCCATGTACGCGCGCGTATCCGAATGGTCGCGTTTCGCAAATGGAATCATTGCGGCAGCACGGTACCAACTACTGACACGAACGCTTCGCTCGAATGTGGACATTTCTCCATCCAGTTCGATCAGCATCTGCTCGACGGCTGTTATATGCCGCGTGGCGCTCTGAAGGTCTTTGAAATCTGTAAGATAAATTAAAAAAAGATGTTGATGCGCAGACAATCTAGTACGAAGCGACGCGCCTTTTTCAATAACGCATTTGTTCAAAGATTCAACGACATCAGACATTTCCCCATCGGATAGAAAACCTGATCGATAGATTTTTACTTTTGCAGCAGCTACCATAAGAGAACTCCAACCCGGCGCCGCATGGTGTACGCGCGCATCTCGTTGCAGCAGATCAATCGCGTGCCCATAGAAACCAAGTAAGAATAATATTCTTATGACGAGCTGTGCCGACTCAAACGAAAGGAGATGCCAGTCTTTACATCGGTGAACCAAGGCATCCCAACTGGGCGATGCTAGTGCCGCTGGAAGCGCACTTGGCTGCTGTACCGCATACTGGAACAGGCGGGTCTCTTTGGTAATCTCAGTCCGGTAATCAAGCGGGAAATGGCGTTGAAACCAGAATGGAACGTTTTCCACCTCTGATTTAAGCATTTCTCCGGCAAAAAGCATTACGTCACCGTATAAATGAGATATTCCGCCATCAGTCAAATTCAAGAAAGGCTATGAATCGATTCTTTTAATGTTTTGACGTTCATCGTTTTTCGCTGAGCGAGGAATGAAGGCGGCGAGCGTGGTCGCCGCCCGTGATCAAATGCTAGACATCCAATGAGAACATAGCGAAGTGCGATTTCTGTTTCGACTTAGTTTTAAATTGACGCTGAGTTTTCATTTCTTTTCCTTGAGACCTCGGATGAAAGTGAAGCCGAGAGATGCTGCCGAGGATTCAGCAATCTCCTTTGGACAACTTACAAACTAATTAAAGTTTAATCAAACAAATTTTGATTAAATTTGACACTCAGAAAACCCCCTGTCAATCCAATGAATTTGAAAAAATACTCTAATTCATCAGACTGGTGCAGTTTATGCTGTAAGCATTGGATATGCATTTTGGATTGGCTTAAATTTTTTACTGAGAATGCCCGAATCGGGCCTATAAAAGAGTCTGCACGTGAGTGCATCTTCACGCCAGTCGCCTCACACAAGGCCGGTAATCGCAATAAACTACCGCGAGCCGCTATGCTGAGCGCCCGGACAGCGAAGATTCGCACAAACGTAAACGTAGTGCCGCTATATCCGTCGAGCAGAACAGCTTCTTCCACTCGATGATCTCTATGGGCGGCAAAGGTGAATGGTTCCCGGCACCGATCAACGCCGTGAATTAACCTTTCTAGAAGATAGCGGCGGCGATAGGTCAGACGGGCCGGGCATACGTCCGGCAGCTTGAACGGGCGGTCTGTTCCGGCTCCGCGAGCGTCGATGCCTGTGGCGCACGGTGCCTTTGCAGCAGCTGGATGTCACCGTTCTCCGATAGTATTCGCTGAATCGAAGAATGGCCCCGATCAAACAGTTTGGCAATCTGATGAATCGTATCGCCCTTGCGCCATCGGTCCCACATCAGCGCTTTCTGGGTCTCAGAGTAATAAATTCTCGGTCGCTGTTTCATTTGCAACACCTCCGCTGCTAACGCAGATTCTAGGTGTTGCACCGACCGGTTGAATCCGCCACCGACTTCTTCACGTTTCGGCTAGTCTCACTGAGCCCAGACTTACAAATTCGGTTTCCCCGCACGTTGATCATTTGCTGTTGACCAAACGCGTTGAAGACATCGTACGTGGTGTCGCGCAGTTGACTGTTTCCGGGCAGATGGACGGCGAATGTCAGGATTGGCGGCGCGGTAGTCAATCAGGAGGAGGCCCATCGCGACATCCCCAAGCTGGCCAGTCTGCGCGCGTGTGTACGCCTTCTGTGAATGAAACCTCTGCTCGGCGAGGTGAGTCTGCCTTCCCCGTATCTCGGCCAGATCCACTGGATGATCGTTGGCGGCGAAAGCGGCCAGCGCGCGTGACCGATGCACCCCAGCCTGGACGCGGTCGTCGCGCGATCAGTGCGCAGCCGCTGATATCCCGTTTTTCTTTAAGCAGCACGGCGAGTGGGTTGAAGCGCTCTCGTCGGGCGACCAGCCCGGTTTGACCAGGCCCCCCCGCGCGGTGCGCGTCGTCAAAAGAAGCGAAGCAGATGAACAGCAATTCACCACTGGCGACGTATTGATGCGCCGGGTCGGAAAAATAACGCTGGCCGGTTGCTTGATAACAGTTTGTTAAACGCGTTTCCAGTTCCGGTGTCGTAATATCGACAAACTCTCAAAATAAGTTTCATTACAGTAATTCGAGCTTGGCGGTTTTCGGACCTGCGACAATAATCCGTTTTCCATTCCGATTATCGCCAGATAATGATTGAGCAGCTCTATCCCTGTGACCATTGTGGTGGCCGCCCGACCCTCGGTTACTCTCAAAGGACCCTCTCCCCGGCAGGCGACGCCGGCGTCCGCTACGACCGGTTCGTGCTCGGCGCCGACCAGCCAGTCATGGGCGACACCATGCGTCGACCGTTGGGCACACCCCCGACTGAACGGCTGGTCTGCATCCACTGTGACGTGTGCGGCATGCAGACGCCCTGGGAAGCGATCGGCGACGACGAAAAGACTGCGATGGCCCGCTGTGCGGCCGTATGGAATGCCCGTTTGAGCAGGCCGCCGGTCACCGTTGGGGAACTGCGCGACCTGGTCGAGAAGGAAGTTGGGGCATGCGACGCCCAACTGATCCTTGACCTGCTCTCGCGCAGTGATGGCGACTGGGAAGAGCGCGGCCCGATTTTCAAAATGCTCGCGCAACGCGTCGTTGACGCCTCGATCGTCACCATTGAAAGCTGGCCGATCGATCCGGTCCTCAAGGATGCCGCCCGATACCGCAAGCTGGTTCAGCTGGTCAAATGGCTCGACATTGATGGGGAACGGTACGTGTCGTTCCCGAGAATTCCGACACCGCGCGAACACGCGAACTTCCTTTTCGAAGACAGGATCGCGAATGCCATCGACGCGATGCCAGATCGCAATCGCTGGTGATTTGTCTGATTAATAAAATACGTTGCTCTTCAGAAGAAAAAAAAGCCGGCGTAAGCCGGCTTCAAAGATTCTGGTGTTTTTCCGAGGGCCGTCACCAGAACTGAGAGAGGTTTCATTGTGCATGGATGCCTGCACCGCATTCAGTGCATAACAGAGCCTGTTTTCGCACCCATTCCGGCTCTACGCTGACGGGGCCGCCGCACCGAGAATCCGGTAGAGCGCCTGTCGCGATATACCAAGCGCCTTCGCGGCGTGGCTCTTGTTGCCATTTGCCGTACTCAGCGCAGCTCGTACCGCTTCTGGCGTCGGCAGCGTTTTCTGCAGACGATCCTGCGTCGCAAAGGTTGAGAGATATGCATTAGCCTTCGTGACCCGGCTATGCCCCGCCGCTTCCACCACCCGCCGCATGGCCTCCTCATGCTCTTTCGGATCAGGACGCAGACCAGCGCGTTTGACCGGCGCCGGAACGCCGCTCGCCTCCTCATAAAGCGTTTGCAGATAGCCGTGACGCAGGCCGTGACTCGTCACGCCCAGCCCGCTTCTCGTCACCCCATGTTTTGCGAGCACGTAGTAGTACCAGTCGCGCCACTGTTTCAGCGTACGGTCCGCGGGTACCGTCGAACCTGACACGCCATTACACAGACGCGCGGCCTCTTCGAGAATGACCAGCTTGCGGCCGACCGGAACCTCGCGCGGCCGGCCACCTTTAGTCCCACGCGTGACAGCCAGCATCCTCTGGTCTCTCACCGCCTCGACCGGCCGCAGCATGAAACTCTCTTCGACACGCAGCCCAAACGCCGCCTGTAGTTTCAGTTGCACCGCCGTGTATGGGCAGCTGCGCGCGATCTCCTCGATCTTGGCGACGGCGTCGACGCCGTGCGCTTCCCATGACCGGTCCTCGGTCGCAACGTAGCTGCGCACGAGGTCGTGCTCGCGCCGGTCGACATAGTCGCCGAGCGTGCCGACAAGATTCGCCTTGCCCATCCACTTAGCGATGGCACGCAGATACGTCAGCTTGTTTTCGATCGTCCCGCCACTTTGTCCCTTTGCGACCCACCCGCGCACCAGATAGTCCACGTGCTTCGCCTTCAGTGACCAAGGCGTTTGCAACGCAAATCCACCCTCACGAAGTTCGACAAAGAACTTGCATAGCGCTGTCGCGCGCCGCTCCTGAGTTTTGATCGACAGGGCCTTGCTGCTGATGCGCGTCGCACTGTGAATGCTGGCGACATGCTCATCGAACAGTTTGAGCAATGCGTCGCGAAGTTCCGGCGACAGACCATAGCCGCTGACGATCGCGCGAACGTTCAGTATCGCTGCCATCCTGTTACCTCATGCGGGTCGTCTCGCGAACACCGCTTTCCCGTTGACTGATCCAGCCCGCGCGAGCGCAGCATCCCTACCTGATGCCGTACCCCGTCCGCACGGGCCTGCTCTACCCGCCGCATCCATTGCGGCTTCGCCGTTTAACCCCGACGTGGGTTTCCTGCCTTCCTGTCCTTTAGCGATTCCATCCGATCAGCCCGTTGCATGGGAAGAGCATGCAGTCCGACTGTCCAACCTGCTGCTGTGCCGCCAGTGGTTGCGCTACGCGCAAACCCCCGCCGACATGTTCGCGTGGCATTTCTGCCGTCGCGCTGCGCGTGTGCCCCCCGCGCCATGCAGCTTTGTGGCTACCCTGCCAGCCTGACGTGTTCGCGTCTCGGTCCGCCCGCCGTATGGCGTTGGCGTTTCCGGGCTAAGTGCCGGGCAATTCCTGTTGCGCATTTGGGTTACGGCTGCGCCTACCGTTCTGTCTTCCGTCCAGGGAATCGCGGGTGCTCCGGTGTCTGACCGGCCCGCAGGAGTTCCCCCGCCCCAAAGCACACTCATGTCCGCCGCGGTGTATCGGGCTTCCTGGGTGCACCCAGCGTCGTGTGCTGAAAGGGCGCGTACAGACGCAACCAGGACCATCGCAGAGTGTCCGGTGTCCGGTCTCCACATGTCCTCATTGCGTCACATCGCGGCAAACCGCCGCCAATCGTATGGATATCGCACTGTCCAGTGGTCCTCATGGTGGACCAGCGTGGACTTGATCTGATTCAGAAAAAGGCCGCCTCATTGTGCGGCCCCGTCACTGCGGTGAGTTTCGCCCGTTGCGGGCAGGGGAAAAGACGAGCGAGTGCCTGGCACTCTCATTCGATGCGTCCGTGGACGCGGTAGGTAATGCCAAGCATAGCCTGTTTCGCCCGATCACGGCACGCGAAAGCTGCGCGGAACCTGCTGGCTTTCGCTGACTTGACTTCGCTGGCGGCTCGCTAGACTGGAAACCAGGCAGAACTGACAGAAAAGTATCAGTTCGACCAGATCAACCTTCGGCGCATAGGCGAACTGACACTTAAGTGTCAGTTATCTGATAGTTCGCCGGGGTGACTCAGATGCGACGGGCCAACCTAATAGTTATCTGTCAGTTATCTGCCACTTCTTCGTAAATCCCTTTACTCAATGGAGTCTTGATGAAAACTTCTGTCTTCGCTGTTGATGTCGGTTACGGCAATACTAAATACGCTCACCGTGCTGCAAGTGGCAGCATCGCAACGGGTATGTTCCCGTCCCTTGCTCCGCTGACCGCGAGCCGCGCACTGTCCGGGTACGGTGACGGCGTACTGATTGCCCGCAAGGTCGTGACCGTGATTCTCGATCAGATCGAATACGAAGTCGGCCCCGACGTTTCGCTGACGGCTGCCTATGGCAACACGGGGCGCGCGCTGTCGAACGATTTTGTGCTCTCCGACAACTACGCTGCACTGCTCGCCGGCGCGTTCCACTTCGCTGGCGTCACCCATGTCGCGCGGCTTGTACTTGGGCTTCCCGTACACAACATGAAAAAGTATTCGGCCGCACTGCGCGATCGCTTTACGGGGCTGTTCGATTTCGGCGCCGGTCGCGTCACGATCGACAAGGTCGTTGTGATCCCCCAACCGCTCGGATCGCTGGTTGCAGCGTCTGCAAACCGGCAGAACGAATTTGGCCGGGATAGTGCGCACCTTGTGGTCGACGTCGGCTATTTCACGACCGACTGGGTGTATGCGAACGGGTTCACGATGGACGACAAGCGAAGCAACGGGATTCCCGGTGGCGCATCGCAGATCTACCAGCGGATCGCTTCGCTCATTTCACGCGACCAGGACGAACAGGTCGACGACATCGAACGCATCGACAAGGCTCTGCGCGAGCGCAAGCCGTTCTTCTTTTACGGCAACGACATTGATCTCGATCCGTACCTCGAGAACTCGCAACCGATGATTGCGGGGGTCGTCAAGGAGATGCAGAACAACGTGGGGCAGTTGACGAATGTCCGTTCCATCATCCTCTCGGGCGGGGGCGGCGCCCTGTATGCACCCGCAATCCGGAAGGCTTTTCCGCGCGTCGCACTGGAGGTCATCGACACCCCCTGCATGGCCAACGCGAAGGGCTTTCTGGTTGTGGGTGAAGCTGGTCTCACCCGCGAGCGCGCGACCGCGAAAGCATGAGCGGGAAGTTCGACATGAAGCTGGTCATCGACGCGGTGACCACGCCGTTGTTGCACGAGCGGCTCGGACGGGCGGCGTCATACAGGGAGCGGGCCGCGCTATTGCGGTCGCTCGCGGAGGCCGCGTTACGCGGCGACCAGGCGAAGCCCATTGCAATATCGTCCGTCGAGGCCCATGCCGCACCGCCAGAGGAAATGTTGACGCCACATAACACCACCTTCGCGAACAGCCAGCGATCCAACGCGAACGCCGAATTTCTGGTTGCACCGACCGGATACACAGTTGCGTTAAACGCCAACGAGGCGCAGGCATGCGAGGGGCACGACGTAGAGCAGATCGCCGATGCATTCGGCAGCTTTTTTTAGTTGAAGAAAGCCAGCGCACCGACCACAACCCGGTGCGCTCCCCGATCTCCCTTGAAAATCCGATCGCCGCGCCGTTAATCCGTCCATGGCTAACGTATGTCGAAATAGCCAACGGCTGCTGGCGGCAACTTGACTTTTAAATACAGATGCGAAGATGGGTTATGCACCGATGTTCGCCGCGAAACATGCCATGCACCCGTAATTAATTCAGAGGAGATTTCGATGAGTATGCTGATCCAGACCGCTGTTTCCCAAATTCACAAGCCGCACTCGTGGCTTGGTGTTGCAACGTTTGTAGCCTGCTGCGTGGCTGGCTGGTATTGCGGCGATATTGCTCACGCAGTATCGGAAAAGCTGAAGGGAGAATAACTGATGGACCCGATAGATTACCTGGTACCGTACTACCGCAAGTTCAACGCGCTGCCGTTCCTTGTACAGCGCGCCCTATTGATCGTGTTGTTTCTCGCCTGCTTCGTGGTCGGCGTCAAGCTCTTTCCGTACTCAGAGCACCTCGGTGGCGCGTTCCTGATCTTCTGCCAGGTTGGCCTGGTCTGGGCAACGGGCCTGTGGCGTTTGGGACGACCGCTGTTCAAGGCCTTCGTGATTTACCTTCGAATCTTCCACTAAAACCAATGGACGAAAAAAAAGCAGCGACACCCGAAGGTGCGCTGCTGTTTCAAGAAGTTAGTGCGGCCTGGTTGTAACCACAATCGCAAGACGTCGCGTGCAAAAATCCCATGCCTCGTCAAACGGCTGATCGCGGCATAGGTACTGTGTAATGCCCATCCCCCGACGATCGATGACATCAAACGCCACTGCTTTCGACTTCGGCGCCGGCTGATGTCCACCCGCTGCGCCAGTCGTGCCAACAATCGCAAAACCACCCACCAGAACACGGAAAGAGCCCATTTTCCTACTCCAAAGAAAAAGGCCCGACGCGATATTCCCGGTGGGGAACATCCCCACCGGGCAGGTTAAAGATCGCCGATGTTCCGGCGCTACTGAGCGGCAATAGCTTGCCGCGAATAAACAGAACGATGCTGCATTTGCATTGACCTTTTATGCCTGAGCTGCCACAACTCGTTCCACTCGGTACAGAAGTCATGCCCACGGCGCTTCGGGCGATGCAACACAACGCGATATCCGTCGGCACGCAAGCGAGCTGCCAGTTGTAATGCCGCCGCGACGCCTGGCGACTTTCGGGTCCTGGGGTCGATCTCATCGAAGTCCATGAAGATGTGGACGACCTTGATACAGAGCCCATGAGGAACCACGAACTGCCGCAGAAGATCCTTGTTCAGGCAGTACCAGACAGGCACATCAAATTCCATGTGCGCGCCATACGCCGATTCAAGGCCCTCTCCCACGCCGATTTCTCCATCGACCGGGTCCATCAGTCGAACAGCTCCCCCTAGCAGAGGGTTCAGCGTAATGTGGTTCTTCTTGGGATCAAGAATCTCCCCGCTTGCTGAAATGATCTCGGCCTTCTTCGGTACACGGTGATCGAGATAGGTCCGGTGCAACGTCCCGAGCCGTCCGTCCGGCAAAACATATCGCGCGACGATCCCGGGCCACGTGCCAAGCACTGACCTGTCGTTGTCGCGGTATTCCAGCATGCCGAAACGCAGGGCTTTCGATGGCTCGACTGACAACCCCGGGACCCGACCTGCTAGATACTGCATCGCGAATCCGCCGGGTTCGAGCGGCGCACAATCATTCTCCCAGGTTGAATTCAGAATCTTCTCAACGAAGGCAGGATCGACCTTGCTTTTGGGCTTGGGTGCTTTTTCATTGCAGACCGCAGGCAACGGTCGCGGCGCACTCCCCTCGAGTTGGCATATCAGTCGATAAAGTCCGATGCCGCTTACTTTCGAGATGAGCTGGAGGCCATCGCCTGCACCGGGATTGCCACCGTTGCATTGGCGGCAAACCCAGTCACCACGACCGTTCCTGTTGTCATAGGTAAAGCGGTCATCACCGCCGCAGATCGGGCATGGTGCCCCATTGCCGGTCAGGGAATCGGCGGGAATGCCATAACTCATCAATGTCGAAATCCACGCCTCCGGAGAGAGCCTGAATTCCTTCAGCTTGCGTTGCAGCCACTCGTACTTCTCGGGTGAAAGCCCGCGTCCAGATGCATTCATGTTCACTCTCCAAAGTGGAAGTGGGTTGGTCGGTGCCTGAGACAGGCGCGAAAACGCGTGCTCAAAAAAGCGGTCCGCGCTCGAGCGGGCAGCTTTTTTCAGCAAACGGCTTGGAAAGGGAAGAAGCGATGTCGCCGACATGGCGAGGAGTTGCGTCGCACGACACACCCGAAGGTGTGTCGATGCAACAAAGGTGAGGCAATACAGGAGAGGTTGCTGACGAGGGTGAGGCTTTTCGGGATCAGATGGCCGACCAGGCCGCCCGCGGGTGATATTCCCGGAAGGGAATGTCGTCGTCCATCTCGTCGAAGCCACCGCCAGCCGGCGCACGCGTGCCACCGCCACCACCAGCTGACGACTGCGGAGGGTGAGCACGGGTTCCAACGTTGTCAGCGGCGTTTGATGCTCGGGACGCCGGCGCTGAACGTTGAGCGCGTGAGCTGCCCCGCTGTTCGAAGTCACCGTCACCGTTGCCGTCGTCACGATTGCGGCCACCGAGCATCTGCATCTGGTCCGCGACGATCTCTGTCGAGTAACGATCAGTGCCATCCTGGGCCTGCCACTTACGGGTACGAATACGTCCCTCGAGGTAGACCGACGAACCTTTCTTCAGATATTCCGAAACGATCTCTGCGAGCCGTCCGAAGAACGACACGCGATGCCACTCAGTTGCTTCTTTCATTTCACCCGACGCCTTGTCCTTGTAGCGATCGGTTGTGGCCAGACGGATGTTGGCCACAGCGTCTCCGCTGGGCAGATAACGTACTTCAGGGTCGGCTCCGAGGTTGCCCACGAGAATGACCTTGTTCACAGATGCCATCTGAAACTCCTTTATTTAGTGATTGACCAGAGCCATTTGTCCCACATGACCTGTTGCCCATCGACGATTTTTGGACTGCCGTCAGCGCGGATCGCAGGGACCTTTATCTTCCTGAGGCGCCGCACTGAAACATGATCGCCGACGACGCAGCCCGATTCGGCGATCGCTTCCTTCAGGCCTTCGCCCTGTAGAGTGCGCTCACCAGCAACTGTGTCGAGATGCATCGCAAACGAGGTGTAGAAGCGCGAAGCCGCACCCGATTTGCGATCAGGAAACTTCTCTTCACCCCATGAAACAACACGACCGATCACCGCTGCCGTGTCGTGACGCTGTTCGCGCTGAACGCTTCGGCGGACAGGAACTGCCTCAGGCGACCGCACGGTTGACGCGGACGACGAAACAGGCGCTTCAGCCGCATCTGCCGAGACCGACACAGCTTTCACGGCGGCGCTGGTCGCACCCGACGGCGAACGGATCGCTGTGCGGATCGCGTCTTTCAGCGAACAGCGATGGACGTGAACCTGCGACCAGTGCGGTGCAAGCTCGGGGAGGATTTTCAGACCGAACTGGGTCTGACTGGCCTGTTCATCGAATGCCGGTCGGAACTGCACCACGCAATCGGCCTCTTCAACGAACAGGTTCGGCTCGTCAGCGATCGTGATGTGCGTTTCATTGTCGGCGCCCTGCCCGATGATGCGCGGCCCCGATGGAGAAACAGGCGATGACGGCGATCGTGTCGCTGCCGGCGTTGGCGTTGAGGTGGAAGTGGGAGTGGGAGTGGTGACGACAGGCTTGCCAGGAAAAAGCTCGGCAAGAACCCGGGTGAAAAAAGCAGCGTGACGAGCCATGGTGCGCTCCTAAAGCAACGTGCCGAAGCACGCGCGCTGCAGATTCTGGAGATCGTGGCTGAGAAGCGCGTTTTCCAGAATGACATCGCGCATGCATTCAGGGTTCGTGCCGCTTACATCGCATACGTGCTGGTACGACACGGCTCCATCCCAATAACCCATGATCCAGCCAAGCGTCGCCGCGTAGTCAGCGGCATCCACCTTTCTGTTCACGAGGCGGTCGGAGAGCATCGAGGCGCAGTCCATCAGGGACTCGGGCATGCTGTCGCCGCGCCTGCTGTCTCTTGCGAGAGAGATCAGTGCGTCGACCATCTTGTCACGCACCGACTCGCTCCACAGATGAGGATCAGGTAGCGGGTCCGGTTTGGCGGTATTGATGTGAACCGGCGACGGATCGCCGAACATGTCCAGCTGCCAAGCAGCCACATGCGTTTCCATGAGATTGCTCCGGAATGCCGGGAAGCTCATCGCCCGTGACCGGGAATGAATTCCCGGCGTGGGTAGAGGACCGTCTCCGAAAAGACAGGAGACGGTAAGGGTGGAGGCGACCCGTTACTGGGTGCCCGTTCTGAACGGAATGACTACGGCCGATTTGGCATATTGCGGCAGGGCCGTAGACTGACTTGCACTCGGGTCGTTAGCAGCGGGTCCGGTTGCCGATGCGACAGGCGTATCGGCAACTGCAGTCTTAGCAGCCTGGGCAGCGCGTGCTGCAGCAGCGAGCTTTTCAGTCTCGATGCGTGCGGCTTCTGCTTCTGCATCGGCCGCTGCGATGGCTTTCGCTTTCTGCTGCATGGATTTCTGAATCCAGCGAGCTGCAACCAACAGGAGGAAGCCCGCAACGAAGAACGACGCCGCAGCGAGATACACGACAAGACACAGGGCGAGCAGCTTGCCCGGCGATTTGAGTGCATCTTTGAACAGGACTTTCAGCATTTTTCTCTCCAGAAAAATTTCACGCACAAGGGAATGTCCGGACAGCGTCCGGTGGTTTCGATGCTCAGCAGAGCAGGAAAAACCGGCGCGAAGCGCTTTCGTGCGTGCTCATGGAAGCACTGACGGAAGAGTTTCACGCACAAAGGAAGAAAGTGAGCTGACGATGGATACCGCGAAGCTGGGCGACGGCAGTCACTGTGCCAATGTCGATGCGTCGGGAGCGACGCCGGAATGAATCAAGGTTAGCGCGTGCGGTGGGACGCACCCGGGCCGAATGCTCGACAAACGGATGCAGCTTTGACCAGCATGCGTTATGTGCGATCCCGCTCGGGATCGATGCACGTCAACCGGTTGAAGGTCTTAAACCCGAATGCTTCACAAAAACAAATAGCTTTCTCAGGCACGATGAAAGCACTACGTAAGGCGCGAGATCAACAACCCGTTGCGCGCTCTGCCGGACGCAAACTTGACTTCCAGATTTGATCGGCAGACAGGTCTTATCCCAACTCGTGATTCAACGACCATGACGACCATCCTCTGTCTGTTACTGATCGGCTTTCTTGTTCGACGCGCCTACCCTCGCAATAAGACGGCGCGTTCACACGAACGCTGGCCCATTGCGCGAAGCGAGCATCAGGGCGACGCAGGCGAGAAGCTCGTACATGATGAACTGCTCCAGGTGTTGTCCTGGCTATGCGGTGCGAACTTCTATCTGCATCCGACCGCGGTTCTGCTCGATCATGCACCGGGCACGGCCTTCCCCACTGCCGAGGTCGATCACCTGGTCATCACCCCGTTTGGCATCTTCGTCGTCGAGACGAAGCATTGGACCGGCGAAATCGCGCCCGGTACAGACCCCGGTACGGTGGTTCGGGTCGGAGCGGGCGGCCAGCGAGAGACCCGTCGGTGCCCGCTTCGGCAGAACCGCTCAAAAGTCGCGTTTCTGCGGGCCGCCCTTCCCGCCTCATGGGCCATTGAAGGGCTCGGTGTGTTCTCGAACGAGACATGCTTCCTCTCTCCGAACCTTCCAGCCGATCTGATCCGTCGCCCGGACTTGGGTCAATGGCTGCGTGAGAGGAAGTACCGACACGAAGCCGCATCTCTGCGCGACGTCAACGTCAATATGGCGTGGAGAGCCATCCAGTCGCTGCGGACGCCCGATCCTGACGGGTTGGCGATCGCCCGCCACTGTTTGCGGGCTCAAGAAAAAACTCAAATTCCCAAAAATCTTTCCTAAAGTTACCGGCGCATCTGCCGATGGTAAGAACCTTACGCGCGTAATATTTTCGTGCTTCATCCGAAAGCATGGTGTTTTTTTGCAGCTTTTGCCGGTGATGAAGGAAATATGCCGCGTAATCTCGACTGTGATAGCTCGAACGACATGCGTTCTCGTTATTCAGTAAATACTTCTTTAAATAAACACCCGTAGGCCACGGGACATGCAAAACAAACGGAGTCGTGAGCATGAGCAACAAGAAAAATCCAAAAGAGAGTTCCGACGGTGAGTTCGATCCCACGCAGCCGGAAGGCGCACCGGATGACTCTGGCGCAGTCGAAGAATCGCTCCCCCCGACATTTGCGCACATCCCGTCCGAGCGTGAGATCAGTGCCGCAGCGCGCGACATGCTCAGCACGGACCTTCCTGATTCCCTCATCAAGACGATTGTTGCGGAAAGCGAAGAGGTCGCGCACTCCACCCGCAAGATTCTTCAGGAACATATGCGTATCGGCGGGAACTTTGCTCACATCATGACTCGCGTGATCAACCAGAAAGTTAGCGAACACGGTGACTCAACCGGCGTGCGCAATCGTGCGAAAGAGCTGGTCTACGACTATCTGGAACGGCTCTTCCGGCGCAAGCGTTCCTCAGTCAGGCTCTACATCCGATGCTATGAAAAGTTCAGCACGAATAGCGGCGCCGTGGCGATGCTCTCTCACAGCGACATGTCCCTACTGGTCGGCAACGACATTGGCGACGACGTCATCGACGCGGTGATCGATGCCAAGCAGGATAACCCTGACCTCAGCAAGCGCGACGTGAAGAAGCTGATCCAGGACATGCGTCAGGCGCGCGAGCAGATCGCGGAGAAGGACACGCGCATCGAACTGGTCAATAACGAACTCGAAAACGTCGTCGCCCAACTGGATCAGGCCCAACTCGATAACGAGCGCCTGGCGGCCGAAGCAGAACGTCTTCGTCAGGATATCGCGCGGGATCAGGAAAGCAGACAAAGCACCCTGGTGGAAATGAATGGCGTCCAGCGTCAAATCAGTGTGCTACAGCAAGAACTGGCCAACCGCGAACGCGACCTGGAGATCAGGACCCGCCAACTTGCCGAAACATCGGGCAAGGTCGAGACCAAAGAGGTACCTGTTCCAACTCTCCCGGAGGGCCTGAAAAATCTCCACGAGGCAATGGAAACGGAACTGGCGAAGCTGAGAACAACAACCGAGCAACTTGAACAGAAACGCGCGGAACTTACCGAACTTGAAGAAAAGATAACGGCGCAGAACTCCTCAATTGAAGCCAACGAAGTACTCGAAAAGACCATGAGCAGCCTGGTCCAACGCTTCGGCACTTTCGTTCAGGAATATCACAGCGCGCAGCTGCTGGCGACAGCAGGAGGCTCGCCGGCGCGCTTTGCCACGCTGTTCGGCGCACTCGCCGATCTCGTCGGCAAATTTCACGTCGAATTGCTTGCAGCTACGCGCGCGGCCTGACTGGGGCCGCCGCCTCGCAATAGAAGAGAGAAAAACAACATATGGACCAAAAGAACGAATACCGCTCGGTCGAACGGTTATATATCCACGATTGGCTCCTCGATCAGATTCAGGTCACGAACTTCGAGCTCGTGGACCACATGAAGCTGATGCTTCAGCAGGATGGCCGCTTTAACGAAGTGCTGCAGGTCGAACGCAAAGAACTCGAACACCTGAAACACAACCAGTCGTCGCTGCGCAACCTGTTGCGCACGCCGTTCCTGATGGTGGAGCCGACGCTTCAGACTGTCGAGGACTGGCGCTGCTTCATCGACGATACGCCAACGACCGTAACGGTCGACGTATTACGCCGCAAGACACCCGAGCTCGGTTCGCTCGGCAACTTTGCAATAGATAACTCGAACCGACACTTCCTGTCGCTCGTCACGCAGGTGATCCACATGAGCGTACTGTGTGCCCCACTCCTCGGTATCACCAACGAGCTGGCCCAGTATCTCGCGTCCGTACCGTCGTGGAAACTGCACTTCGCGCTCGGTCGCATGAAGGGGCTTCCGCTATTCCGATGGCGCTTTAACAGCCCGACTTTCTGGTACGAATTCGCGGCGAGTTCGCTCACTGACGAAACTATTGCACACCAGATCATGCTGACCTCGCCCATCCGTTCTGGCGCACTGCCGCTTGTCGCGGGCTGGAGCGAATTGCGTCTTGAACGGGCTCGTAACGAAATCTATGCAGCCGCAATGATGGCGCACGGCCTGCGCGCGTCGACGGCGTCCACACTGTTCCGGCTCAACCAGAACGCCATGCGCATTCTTTACATGAAAATTCATGGCGCAAGCTCGCCATGCGGCAACGTCCCGACATCGTTGCCGTGGTTTGTTGAGACGCCGCACAACCGGCTTCACGCGACCACGTATATCTGGCTATACCGCTCCGCTATAGCGATGGGCGCTAACGCGCCGGAGGCACTCATCGCAACGAACGACATCTATGACCGACTGTTCGGCGGCAAGCGGCTTATCTCGGCCGATCGAGGCTGGAATCTCACGCGCTCGATGGCCGCAGACACGCGTCTTACTGTTGCGCCCTGCCGCCAGTGCAGCACGCACTACGTCGTATCAAACTCTGACACGAAGATCGAGATGCACAACCGCTTTGTCTGTCCCGCCTGCCAGCAACAGCTAGGCCCGAAAAAGCGCGCCGCGAGGAGAAATGCGAATGACCCAGCGTGAACCAAACCAAGAGTTGCCGGCGGGTCTCGTTGTCTTCAGTCTTGACGGGCGCGCGCAGTTCGGTTGGCGTAACCCTGAGACGGGCGATCTGTACGCGGAGTCCGACGGACGCGTCATTCCCGACGCGGTCGGTGCAGTTGAGTGGCACGCGAGCCGCGTCCATTGATAAGGAAGCACCCCGTGGAAGACTTCGACTATCTTGCTCCGGAAAGCAACGCGGCGTGGCTCGACGGCAGCGGCGACGGGCGCTTCGAGCGTTACGAGCGCTTCTATCGGGAAGAACGATCGCGGCAGTCTGAGGGCTTCGATCTGGAAAAGACCAACGAGGAATACGTCGAATGGGCGAGTAGCCAGCCTGGACGCCTGCTCTCGATCATGAGCGCTCCATGGTTCGGTCGGGTTCTGGTCGCGTTCTTGAGCGTGTATATGGGCACCCGCCTAGTCCCCGCGCTTGCCAGCAGGTTGCCCATCGCTACCGGCGGCTTGCTCGTCATCATTTTTATCGGGCTGCGAGTGTTTCACTGGCGGCGGCGCACGCGCAAATAGCCGGGTCGGCCAAATTGACGAAGACAGCTCTCCGTGCATTGGTCACTCGCCCGAAAGAATTTAATGTACTAAAGACTTACCGAATATTTCCGATAGAAATAGAATGCCCGCGCAATAGCCCGCCGGTCTATGCGATATGGGTTAGCAGTGCCCTTCCGCGCGATAGCTTGACTTCGCGCGCAAATCAATAAGATGAAATGAAGGTCACACAGAGGGTGTGGCCACCATTAGAAAACCGAGGAAAATAAATGAAGAACAACAACGTCGCACTGTCCGCCATTTCGATCGCTGCCGTGTTGACACTCGCTGCATGCGGCGGCGGCGGCGGTGGCGGCAATAGCGGCGAAGCGGCACCATCCACAGGCGCCAGCACGCCAACAGCGACTGCCACTGGCGCAAACGTCGCGACGCCGCAGTATGCGACGGACTCTGCACAATTGGCGGCATTCAACACGCTAAACCAACAGCGGCAGTCGTGCGGCTTCCCTGCTCTCGTAGAAAATACCCAACTCGATCAGGCCGCGCAGGCCCATGCGTCGTACATGGGTCAGAATGGCGGCCAGATCACCGATACTGAAGTGGTTGGCAATCCCGGCTTCACGGGCGTTACATACACGGATCGGGCCGTCCACTTTGGCTTCCCTAGTGCGACCACGACCTACTCCGGAGGTGTGAGCGGAGGGTATTACACGAACGCAACACTCACCGACGCGGCATACGGACAGCAGCTCGCCTATGACTGGCTGAGCGGCGTCTATCACATTGCGGTCGGCGTTTGGCCAGTAACAGCAATAGGGGTGGGTTTCAACCAGACGACCTACAATAGCTTCCCGGAAATCCAAGCGTCACTGTTAATCGCCAACTTCACGACGATGAGTAATGTGCCGTTGACTTTCCCCTGCCAAGGCACCTCGGGAGTTGCTTATCTGAGCGGCGGCGAAACTCCGACGCCGCCAAACGTTTCGGGGAACTGGGGAACCCCTATTGCCGTGGCAGGCAACTCCGGCGACACGATCGCATTGATAGCTGGCACGGTAACCGACGCCTCGGGCAACGTAACTACTCTCCAGTTGCTCGATTCGGCGAATGATCCGAACAAAGTATTGCCAAAATATGAAGCTGTCGCTTATCCCGCAACCCCGTTGTTACCCAACACTTCCTACTCGGTATCGCTGGCAGGAACCGTGAACGGTACAGCTTTCTCTCGCAATTTCACGTTCACGACCGGCAACATCGTCGGCTGATCGCCGAAGCCCTTTTCTGAGAGGGACTTAGAACACAAAAAATGCCCCGGCAGACGGATCTGCTCGGGGCATTTCTCTTTTCGGTATCGCGTGTCGATCGCTCGGTAATTCCTCGAGGGCAGCGCATAAGCACCCAGCAACACCCGATGGAATCTGTAACCCGCGGATTGGTGCTTCAAACGCTTCTACCACGCACGCTGTTCAGCGAGACTTACCCCCAATTATCCGTTGTAATGACACAGCCTGGAAATTCAAATGAGGCTCTACCACTCATATCTCGGGCTGGCGCGCGCAATAGCTCGGCGCCGGCAGACGCGGAGTTAGGGTTGCTATAGAGCGCCTGGAGTCCGTCTGGATTGTTGGCATATCCCGCTGGGATTCCGAGATCATAGTAATAGAACGTCGATCCCGAAGTCGTCGTGATTACAACGACTCTATCGGTGTTCGTCCAGAAAAAATATGGTCCCGTTATCCCATCCTGGTGGCACCAGATGTTTCCGTACATATAGCCAACACTACCTGTAGCTGGTGGCGGCGGCGTTTGCGGGTCGCATACCAACCCGACCCAAACGGACCCGTTCCATGTTGGCGCGGTTCTCTGATCGTATCCCGCGGGGCATGTCGGGGCCGGCGGTACAGGCTTTGCACAGCGCCAGAATCCATTCGCATACGTCCATTGATATCCTGCAATGCAGTCGGCGGCCTTTGGTTGCGCCGCCATACACTGAATGCACTGTTGCGCGTCCGCCTGACCGCATAGCGAAAGCAGAAACGCACAGAGCAAGATCAGAAATCTCATTTCATACTCCGTTCTAGTTGTTGTAGTAGCACTCGCCTTTCACGAGCACCTGTAGTCCGAGATTGTTGCCGGACTCAACAGCTCCGTTCGGCGCGATGAGGGTAATCTGCGGCACCCAGTACGAGCCTTGATCTGAGTAGTAATACCGTACCGAGGTAAAGGGCGAATCGGGGTTGCCTACGTCCAGCCCGACGGTCTGCGGCACTAACTCAATCACAGGCGTTCCGTTCGGACAATTCGGTTTGGACACGCCAGTGTTGTTGTCACCCGCCACCATCGTGAACATGACCTGGCTATTGCCCATGAATTCGGTAATCGGCCTGTATGTCGAACCGTTGCAGAGATACTGCAGCCCGTTGATATCCCACGCGCCCTGGCCACGTATCGAGCATGCGACCCCAACAGAAACAGACGAGTTTCCCAGTCCGACCGACCACCACTGTCCGCCAAGGCATTCAAGCAGACCGCCCCAGGTGGTCGAATTGGTTCGCACTGATCGATCGACCGAACAGGCCGCGCCAGGCGTCGCAGAACCCTGAAGCTGCGCGTCAGCGCTAACGACAAGGTTCGTCGTGGTGGAGGTCCCACTGACGTTTGCATCAGACGCGGCCACCGTCGTTGCCGCAATCGTTCCGGTCGCGTCGATGTTGCCAACATTGTGAAGATCAACGCCGTTGACGTTCTGGCTACCGGTCCATGTCAGACTGCCATCACGCCGGATATAAACCGAATCACCGTCAGCATTGAGTGCGTTGGTTGCGACGATCGCAGCCGGTATATTTCCCAGCGGATTCGGCGTGTTCCATGCACCGTTAAGACCGACCACCGTCGCGCTGTTCTGTTGCGTCGAATAGCCGAACTGACTGCCGCCCGCCTGCGCGATCTGCGACGCACCAACCACGTCGGACTTACCCCCTTTCAGCAACGGCAAGGATGGGTACATCAGATAGGCGACATGACAGTCACCCGCGGCAGCCATACAGGTGTCCGGCACCATGGTCATTGAAATGGCGTAGATGCCTCCCCAGAATGGACCGTTTCGGTGCGCCTGCTTCAGATACCCTTGCGTGAAAAGCTCAGACAGGCTGGGCGGCGTCAACGTCGTCGACCCTGATGCGGTGTACTCGGCCAGCTTCGCCGCGTAATTGTCGGTCACCCACTTCGACAGCGCGTCGTTGATGATCGCCTCGTTCTGCCCCTCCGTTGCCATCAACGCCGCGCGCTTGTGAGCCAGGTCTTCATGAATGCCCTGTACGAGCAGCAACGCCGACGCCACCAGCACGATCACCATCTCGATGATGCTGCCGCCCATATCCCGAACTCCCTAGCTGCGCGTGGTGTACATCGCGACAGTCGCCGTCGCGCCGGCAGACGTGCAGGCGGTTGCGCCCGTTGCGCTGCTGAAGGTCGTCGATGGTGACGCGATGGTCGTACCGTTGACGGTCACCTCGGTGTACGCGTTCGCGATCGCAGCCACGCTCAATGAGCACACCGTCGCCGGAACCGGATACGTCAGCACCATTGCGTCGTTCGTGTTGATGACCGTCCCGGTCGAAGCCGTGACAGCGCCCCCGAACATACCGGTCACTCCAGAGCCGCCCGAGGCCACGCGCGAGCCCGCCGAATCAAACGCGTGATTCTGTGAGAGCGTCTTGAGAGTTTCTGCCGAAAAGTCCGTGTCGTTGGCCGTGGCGTCGAGAATGCCTGTGTGGAACAGTTGTGCCTCGCTCTTGAACTGCGACGCGTGGACCCGATCCATCACGAACTTGCCACCGGCGTACGCGAGCAGGGCAAGCAGCGCCGCAGCAGCCATCACCGCTGCGCTTTCAATCATCGATAGTTCGCCCGACTGCCTGCGACGGCGACCGAGTTTGAGCAGCGTGGTTTTGCTGATTTCTTTGTTCTGGATTTGCATGACAACCTCAGTGAGCGGTAAAGGTGGTTGAAGACTGGACAACGGATGTATCAAGGCTGGCGGCGCCGGTCATGACATATGACCCAACGCCAAGCGTGAGAAAGAGCGTCGCGGCCAGACCAAGCAGGACGTAATGGGTAATCTTCGCGTTGCGCCGCACGTTTTCGACGACGCGGGACAGCGAATCCCGGCCGAGATCCTTGATGGCCTGCACGAACTGGTCGCGACCGGCGGCGTCCGTGATCGTGTCGACGATGGATTCCGAGAAAATGCCCGTGTCTAAAGCGCGCATCGGCTCATCAGGCGTTTCGGTCAGACGCCGACTCATCCGGTTCAGATGCCATCTGAGCCACGGATCGGCGGTTCGGGTCAGCCGATCGAGTGCGGCGCGAAGCGTAAGACCTGAATCGAACAGGCCTGACAACGAAACGATCAGGAGCGCGGCGCGCAGATCGCGCCGGTTGCGCCACATCAGCGGGGCGGCGTCGAGGCGGTTGCGCATTTCGCCCGTCCAGCGGCGAAGTGACGAGACGTAGCTGAACACCGCGCCCACGACGATCGCAGCACTCAGCCACCAGTATTCGTAGCAGAAAGTGTCGAACGCATAGAGCACCTGACCTGCACCGGGCCAGTCTTCAAGCGGTCGTACGTCGCGCACCTGGGGGAAAATCGCCCCGCCGAAGAGCATGCAGAAGCTGTACAGGTAGACGAGCAGAAATGCCGGATAGGCCAGCTGGGTCGAGGTCGTCCCGGACAGGACACGCTTCGCATTAGCCGCCATCTCGGCAAGCTCCAGACCGCGCACCGCCGCGTCTTCCCGCGTCGACGAGCCAGCCAGTTCAAGCAGCGCATACTCGTCGGTCGGGATAAACGGCCGGATCGCCAGCGCGAAGTCATCGCCCGCGCGCATGCGCCGGGCAATAGCCTGGAAAACCGGCCAGACGAGCGTTTTGCGCGAGCGATTGCGCTGCTCGAGCGTCGTCAGCCGTTCAAGTAGCGTCTCGCGGTTGCGCAGGCCTTTTACCGCGACATCGAGGCGTGTTTCGCGATAGAAGTTCTCCCGCACCTTGCGAAAGCGCCACGTCGCCACCCGCATCCGTTCCTGTACCGGCAGCATCATGAACACTGCGTGAATGAAGCTGCGGATCACGACGGCATCCTCCCGTCGCGGTCAGGCATCACGCGGTAATGCGCGAATGGCCGCATCGTCAGGTCGATGAAGCGCGGATCGATGATCCCGGTCGACGCCTTATACAGCGCATGCTCGTAAATCGTCTTGCCGGTCATGTCAGCGTCGCCGAATCCGCTCACGCGTTCGCCACGCCACACCTTCTCGGCTCCCGACCAGTCGCGCACGGCCACGTGCGCAAGAAACTCAGGCGTTGGCTGGTACAACTCCATCGCGAGCGTCTGCCCTTTGGTGCCACCTGCGACCTTGCCAGCACGCGTGAAGAGTCCCTTCAGGCGACACCGTTCGCAGCCGTCTTCGCTACGGCACGCCATCCGCGCTGTGTCGAGGCCGAATTTCGTCGATAGCAGTTCAAGTTGCGATGCTGGCATCACGTCGCGCGCCGGCACCTTGCAGTGCGGGCACAGGAGCGGAATCAGTTTCTGGTTCCCCGCCGCATTGACGAATTTTTCAGACGACACCTCGTCCATCGGCAACTGAAGCCGGCCACCGGCAAGCCGCATGAAGACACCGATCAGGCTGTCCCCATGGATCGTTGTGCGCACCGGGTGACCCGTCAACGCAAGTTCGGCGACCAGCGCCGCCATGATCCGGTCGCGGATTTCATTGACGGTCAGATCGTCGGGATCCATCCGCATCAACGTGCGGACCACTTCCGCGCTCTTGCGACTGGCTTCGTCGTCGGTCTCGTCGGTTCGCCGGGCGATGGAAATTTCAGAGAGCCACGGGTTCGGATATTCGGCCGGCTCGCTCACTGCGTACTGTTTGCGTAGATCGCGGGCCGCCATGTTGTAGGACATCGCGCGCAGAAGCGTCGATTTCGCTGAACCAGTTTCTCCGCTAAGGATGGTGACGCCGCCGCTGACATTGCTCAATAAGTCGAGAATCGCCAGCTGGCTTGGCTCCAGTCCCATTTCGGCCGGTTGCATGACGCGCACGTTACGGAAGTTGCCATCGAGCAGCCGCAACGCAACGTCGAAACCACCGACCGCCGGCGCGCTCTGCCAGCGAAGGTTCAGCAGGTCCATGCGAGAGACCATCGGAATCATGGCTGACTGCGGCGCGCTCGGCTGGAACGTCTCGCCCGAGTTGGTGTTGCGCTGGACCAGATCCTGATACGCCGCAGAGAGCGCGCGCTTCACCAGCGCCTTTGGCATGCGACGGTAGGTGTACAGGTCCCCGTCCACGCGAAAGCGCACTTCGACGTCGTCGTTGAAATCCCGGTACTCCCAGTGGGCATCACTGCTGTTGAACTCGTGCGCAGCCTCCAGGACATCGCGGAACGTGCCGATCGCCCGCGAGCCGTCCGGCACTACGCTACCCGCTTCCCGCGCCTTGGCTGCCGCATAAATCGCTGCAATGACGTCCTGCGTGGCGACCATCTCCTCGCGAATCGCGATATCCGCGCGCTCAAGATCCTTGAGGTAGGTGGCATATAGCGCGCCCTCGTGAAACTCGCGCGTGGCCACCACCATGGCGACGCCCGCCTGCATGTCCACGGCGACAAAGCTGCGGCGCGCTGCAGCCGTGATGTTCAGGGTAGCGTCGGCGGCGGTCCCACAAAGGATGCGTTTGAACGGACCCAGCCCGTCGACCGAAATCAGTTGCGGCAACCCGATGGGCGTATAGAGCACGTCCGATTCGATCAGCGCCTTTTCGCTCTCGGCGGTAACCGGTTCCTGCGTGCGCAGCGGCGGTGCGGGCGGCTCCTTTGCAATGACGGCGTCCGTGTCCCAGCTTCCCTCATCGGCAATAGTGGGATCGACCGGCGGCTCTGCTGCGTCCTGCCGGGTATCCCGCTGAGCATGCTGCGGTGGGTGCTCTGCGCGATCGACCGGCTCACCGGCCTGGGCGCACTCAGGCTCACGCGCTGGATCTTTTTCAGCAGGTGTGTGTCCTTCCCGGGTCCTGGGAGGGACACGCTCATCGGACGGCCCATGCGGATCATGCGGATCATGCGGATGATACGGATCGTGCGGTTCGACATCCGTGATGTCCGCATTTCGAAGTCGCATGCCGAGTGTCATGGGTTGCGCACCCGACGGAAGGCTATCTGTGTCGAAACGCGGTTCCGACACCGGCAGGATCGTCGACGCGCCCGACTCCGTAAAACCCGGCCGCCAGCCTTTCAGGCGACCAAAAAAGCCGCGCGCGGCAGGCTCGTCGGATTCAACGCCAGAAAACATGCTCATGGTCTTATCTCCCCGAAGGTTGGCGAATAGGTGCGCTGGACATCATTCCGGCCGGTGGCAACGGACTGCTCAGGTCGTTAAGTGCCTGCAGCGCAGGATTCGATGGACTGGCGGCCGCTGCCTCGCCGCGGATCGTTTCGGTCCACACGTGTTTGCCCTCGGCAACGGTGACCTGATATCCATCTACCTTCTGGGCTATCCACCCATTAATGAGCTTTTTGCCAACGTGAGCCGTGTAGATGCCGCCGCCCATTTCGTACAGGACGTAGCCCCCTGTTGCGTCGCTGTATGCACCAACGAAGGTGGCGGCCTCAGCGTGCGATCGCGCGATCACTGCAGGTTTCGGTACGATCTTCGGGACCTGGCTCGCATCCGGTGCTGGAGGCAACGACGCGGACAGCGGCGCCGATGCTGACGCACCGGGTGCGCCCTCTGGCGTGCCCTTGAGTTGACGCACGACCTTGTCCCGGGACAACTGGTCGATGTCGTCGAGCGTGAGATGTGGAGTTTCAGCGCGCGCTGTGAGCGGCGCGGTCAACGTTGCGCAGGTGCCCAGCGTGATGACAGCGCGCGCGAGAATACGGTTAGTCGAGAACATAGTATTTGCCCTTCGCGGTGAAATGGATGCCGACCGGATCCTTGACCCGGTATTCGACTTTCAGACTGTCGAGCGCCATGTTCGAAGGCAGGCGGGTGAGTAACACCGCCTGCCATCTGAAGCCATCGATCTGCCAGTCGCCCTGACGCATCGGATGCGCGGGTCGCGGACCCGCGCCTGTCTGGTCCTGGAGCACCGGCTTCGACGGCTGCAGCAGGACGGTGTAACCCTGGCTATCGAGTTCGAACGGCTGTTGTGACAGGCGCTGCGGTGGGGTCTGCAGCAGCTCGATCAGCACCTGCTCTGACGGCCATGTGCTCTCATCGGCTGACGACACCGAAGGCACTGGGGGAATGACAGGACCACGGGTTTTCAGATGCAGTCCGTCCGGATCGAAAGTGATCGGACGCATGGAGGACGTCGCCTCACGGTCAAAGCCCGCAAACGTCCCCCCTTCCCGGCTGTATTTGATCGTGCAGTTGCCAGAGGTGCCGCAGTCGCCGGTATCAAAGCGGAAACCTGTGCGATTGGTTTCAGTGGTCGCAAGTGTCCCGACCAGCATCGGCGCGAGCGCACTGGCGCGGGGCGGCTTCGAAGCGAAGGTGTGACGGATGGCATCCGCGTACTTTTCGGCATACGTCGGCTCATGCGGTGGCGGCGGTGGCGGCGGCTGCATCGCGTCGTAGACTTTGCTTCCGCCAGCGAGGAGCGCAACGGTGATGACGGTAAGCGGTATCGCAACCGGAATGGCAGCCGGCACTTTCGCAATGCGTCCTGCTTTCCGGTCCTCCAGCAGGGAGGCGGCCGGGAAACTCTCGTCGATGTCGCCGATCGACTGTCCCGAGCCAAGCGTGACGAGCGGAAGGTTCAGGCGCTGGCATTCATTGCGAATGGCGTCGCGCCGGTCGCGCGCGGCTTCTGGCGTGAGGACTTCATCGCTGCGCACGGCCCCGCGTACCACGAAAACCAGGTGAACCCGTTCACCATCCTGTAGCAGCACAAGCGCAGCCTGCCTCGACTTGACGCGGGCGTGCAGTGCGACGCGCGCCGCGCCTGAGTAAAGCCTGAGTCCCCGGATTTCGGATGACTCGGGCAGCGCGAAACCCGCGATCGTCTCCTGCCCAACCTTAAACTCGACGTAGTGCGTCGCGCCGAAGCCGTCCGCATACCGGCGGCGCTCCGCTTTGGCACCTTTGGCCGGATACGCGCGCCAGTCCAGCCCGAAAACCAGTCGGGCCCTTTTGTCGGTTGGAAGTGGTCCGGTGATATGCATACCGGCGCTCACATCGACGGGACGACGGTCGCCGTCAGCATGATGACCTGAAAGGTGCGCGTCTTATTCCAGATACCGGTGATACCAGCAATACCGCCGTTGGTCGTGCTGTCAGCATGGTCCGTGATCGCGCCGTACAGGACGACCGTCTGGCCATCGGCGAGCGCGACCGTCTGATCGTCCTTGCTACCGGTCGTATGCGCGAGCTGGATCTGCTGTTGCGTCTCACCAGAACCCACGCTGGCACTCGTGAACGGTCCATTCAGTTTCGAGCTGTCGCTCCAGTACGCGAGAATGATCTGGTTGTGATCGTTCACCGACGGCAGCACGTTCACGAAGTCTCCCGTCGTGACGGTTCCCGGCGTCAGGCCAGGTACACCGCCCGAGGTGCCTGTCAGGCTGCCGGAAGACGCCTGGGTCGAGCGCAGATAGTCATCGCTCTGGAACGAGGCCACCGACACCGGCAGACCGTTGAGCGTCATCTTGGTCAGCGTGTTGTCCTGCACAGTCTTGCCGTAGCTGTTCAGCGCGTTGATGACTGCGTTGGTGCCTGACAACGGTGCGTCCGGGCGCAACACCGACAGGCCAACCGAACCACCGCCCGACGAGAGCGAAGTCGGCGACGTGAAACTGATCGCATATTTCGCGAGGCCACCCTGGATGCTGTTGAACACTACGTCGGCGTTCAGGCCAGCCTGACTGCCGTTGTTCAGCGCGATCTGCAGCGTGCGCACGCGGACCGCCACCTGACGGGTCGAAATCGCGTTCTCGCGGGTCAGAAACTGCCCCATGCGGTCGGCGGCCTCCTTCGTGTCGTACACCATCACGAGGCGGCTCTGCGGATTGACCACGATGTTGCCCATCGGCGACTTGAGTTTGCCAAGCGCGTCACCGATGATCTTCATCTGGTCGAACTCGCCCTCACGGCCAGTCGACGTGATCGCGGAGAACGAGCCCGTATTACCGCCCGAGCTGCCTCCGCTGCCGTTCGCCTGATTGCCGGTGGAGGTGTCCATCCCCTTCGACATCGTTGAACGGATCGACACCTTGCCGGGGATCGCCGCGATCTGGAACATGCGCGTCACGAAACGCGTCACGTTGATCGTGGATCCGTCGAATGACCAGTCGAGACCCAGGTCCTCGGTCACGTTGCGCAAATACATGCCGACGTTCCCGGCGAACGGCTGCGCGTAGACTGGCTCTTCCGACGTCTTGCCCAAGGAGAGGCCCGCACCCTTTCCATCACTACCCACGTGCGGGATCAACGTGTCACGTGGGATGAACACGTCGGGGCTCAGATGCACCGGGTAACCAGTCGCGCTCGATACCATGGTCGCGAGCGTCCTCAGCTTGATGTTCGCGGGGAACGTGACGCTCTTGTCGCGAAACACTGCGGGAAGACCGGCCTCATAAGCCACCGGCACCAGCCTGTCGCCAAGGAACGCATTGGGCACGTCTTCAACGAGCGCCATCGATTCCGGGCCGTTGGCGGTCGCAGCATTCATCGCACGATGCGCGGCGTCATAGGCGCTATTGACGTCTTCCTGCGTGACCGCGCATCCGGCGAGTACGAACGAAGCGACCGACGCCGTGAGGAATTTAAATTTCAGATGACGGATCATGGTCAGTCCTGGCAGTTCGCTGCGCGCGCGATGACGCGAATGACGTGGTTGGTGTGCCGGCAGATGCGGGTCGGGGTGCGCATGTGATTGGTCGCTTTCATGACCTGGGTCAGCACTGCCGTGAAATCGCCGCTGAACGACGCATTGAATTCGAGCGGGAGGTCGTCGTCGATCTTCCAGGCGAGCTGCCAACCCTGCGTTTGCAGCCAACGGTCAAGCGCATTGCGCAGATTGATGTCCTGCGGCGTGACGGAAAGCGTCAGGTCATCTGCCGGGACGCTCGGTGCACCGGGAAGCACCACCGCGGACTCGGCCAGAGAAGGCGACGGTGTGGACATTGCCTGCGGCACTGCGAGGTTCGCGAGTGCAGCAGCCGGTGCGGCAGCGTTGGACGACGATCCACTACCGGGTGTGGTCGCGGAAAGCATCTGCCAGCCGTCAGTAGCAGGCGACTGTGCGGCATGGCCTGGAGAGTTCAGGCCAGCGAGCAGCAGCGCGGCCAACAGTTTCGTGACAAGGCCGCTGCAACGCGTCGTGGGAATTGTCTGGTTCATATTCACGATTTCTCAGTTCCCTGCGCGCTGCAGGATTCGATAGATGGCATTCGCATAGGTGAGTTGCTTTTGCGGCGAGACCGCGTTGTAGGCCCCGACACACTTCCATGTCGCGCCCAAGCGGTGACAGTTCGACGCGAGGATCCAGGTGCCGACATAAGCGTTCACGCATGCGTCGAAGAGGTGCTCACGCCGGATGCCGAAACGACTGAGCGTCGGCAGCCAAGATGAGTTGATCTGCATGAGGCCGATGTCTTCAGACCCGTTGCTGTTGATGTTCACAGCAGTCGCACGCATGCCTGACTCGTGCTGGGCAACGGCACGCACGAGCGCGGGATTCAGATGGCGGTACGCCGCCGCATCGTCCAGACAGTCAGCGACGCAGGGTGTGGCGAGCGCTCCCGCGATCAGGCTCATCAGAACGCGCGCGAGGCGACTCATGGGAGCACCGCGGTCGTCGCAACGGTATTCGTGATGCCTGTGCCTGTCGCGCCTGTCGTGTCTGTTGCAGGCTTTACACCGGACGCGTCTGCCGTGGCAGTGGCGGCCCCTTCAACGTATTTCAGCTCGCGCCGACGCACGACATTCACGGTGTTGCCATCCGCGACGACGATGAACTGTTCTGCCGTTCCCCGGAAACGGTAGTAACGGCCCTTCTGCTCCCCCGAACCCAGGTGGTGAGTGTCCGCAACGGTCACCGCCACGACGGATTCAGCGAACTTGAAGTAGGTCTCACCGTCGTGATCGAACACGGCCTCAAGGTGAGCCGGGCTCGCCGCGTCAAAGTCATAGACCCATGCCGCGGTCCGGCTCATCTCCACGCTGGCTGAAGCGTCCGCAACAACGAAGGGTGACGTGCGGTCAATCGTCATCACCTTTGCGGCGTCATCCCACTTTGGATGGAGGGAGTTGCCGCTCATATCGCGGAACTGAAGATCCTTCGCGGGTCGGGAGGCAAACCGGATCTGCGTGTGAGCATCGTCACCATCGCGGATGGCCTGCGCACCAAAACGCTGCGCCAGAAGCGACGGTTGCGCGACCGTTGCGGGCGAGCCGGGGACAAGCGCGATCGGGGACGTTGCCGCTGACGGTTGTTGGCCGACGGCGTAGTTCAGTGCGGCCGACTTGGGCGTATCGCGATGCAGTCGCACGTGCCGTGCATTGAAATCAACATCGGCATACAGCCCGGTCTGCGACATCAGGCGGTCCAGCGCCTGCATCCAGTTCTCGCGGGCACGGGTAGCGAACGCAGACGCATTGTTCAGATCGACATCCTTCTGCGCGGAGCCGGTCCAGCCCTGCGGCACCAGCGCCTTCACGATACTGCCTACCGGCATCGTTGAATCCAGGTTCCGCACTGGCTCCAATGCGCCGCGCGTACCAATCAGCGCGAGGCGATTCGTAAATCCGTCGAACGCTGCCGGCTGATCGTCGCGCAGAGCAGCGAGCGCCCCATGTGCGCCATCGCCGATGAACGTATTCGCCTTCGTCCAGCGCGCAGTCGCGTTTCGGCCGGCCACGCTGTACGTGATCGTCTCCGGCGTTCCGTCGACCACGACATACGGACCTTCGCGGTGGCCTTCCTGCGCGGTGATCACCTGCCCTGCGCGGGGCTGGATGTACGTCTTCGAACCATCGTTGAAGATAAGCGCCGGCCGCTCCGAGATACCGCCGGATATTTCATAGTCGAAATCGAACGGGTCGGTGTTTGCAGCATGCGACGTGATCGCGTTGAGCAACGCGACGCAGGCCAGTGCAATACGGGAAACGGTGTGCTTCATAGGCCTGCCTGAATCTGGTTGAGGTGCCGCGCGAAACGCGCGAGGTACGCCTGGCCCGGTGCCGGATTGGCGCTGTGGTACCAGGCAATGGCCTTCGCGACCGAGTGCGTCCGGCTGTAGTTCTCGTTGAGGATGATTTCCGCGACGCGGATATTGGTCGAAGGCCGCAAGGCATCCCACGCAGAGGTAAATCGATACCCATGGCACCGCCAGTTGATCTGCATCAGCCCGACATCGAAGTCGTTGCGGCCAGCCGCGATCAGCGATTGGATCGCACGGTATGCGTCCATCCGGCTTCTGAAAAAGAAGCCCTGCCCCGCGACGTTCAGCGTCCACGGCCAGGCGCGGCCGTTCAGGCCGGATTCATTCAGCGCGATGCCGGCCAGCACTTTCGGATCAACGCTCGTGTGCATCAGCTCGAATGGAGTCGTCGCGCTGGCGCACGCCCACCCGCCACGCCCTTCGGTGATCGCCGCCTCGGCGTCGTCGTCCAGTTGCGTCGGCTCGAGCCACCCGCGCGCGACCAGCATCTGTTCAAGCGAGGTCGGCCGGGAATCGATCGCCACGGTCATGCCAGTTTCCGGGGTGCTCGACACACGCTGACCGGCCAGCGGCGCAGCCCATTTCGAGAATGCCGTCAGGCCGCAATAGAAGACCGGCTTGCCCGCAAGCGTCACGACTTTGCGCGTGCCCGAGCTGGCTAGCACGATGCTCGTTGGGCTGATGACATGTTCGATGGTGACAGTCGCCGCAAAACTGCTGTTGGCAGCAGCTGCAGAAACTGCAAAGGCAGCGGCAAGCGCAAGGCTGCGAACGAGTGGCTTAGTCACCGCGATATGGCTCCATGTAGATGTCGCGGTTGACCTTGATCATGAAGTGGTGCTGACCAAGATCCGTCGTAATGGTCGGTGGAATGTTCTTGTAGCGGTCCAGAACCGACTGGGCCGTCTGCGCCGCGACCTGTCCGCCGGTGCTGCCCACCTGGGTGACACCGAGCGGGCCTGTCGTGGTCGACGTGTCGCCACCGTCGAATTTACGCAGCAGGATTGCGGTCAGGAACGACGTGCCGAATATCTTGAGGAAGTGGTTGTTGACGTCACCCGAAAACCCCGCGGCGCCGTCGGCGTCCGCACCCTGTCCACCAAAGAGGGGGACGTGCTTGCCATTCGGCAGGCGCATCTCAGTGGCCGCAACGAGGATGCTTTCCTGACCTGGCTTGATATCGGAGCTGTAGGGCGCTGTGATCGTCGTGCCCTTGGGAATCATGAGACAGTCGCCGCGGATGCTGTCGTACACATCCTTCTCAACGAGTAGCGCAGCGGTGCCCGGGCGATCCGAATTCAACCCTTCCATCGACAGCACCGGAATATGATGCGGTGGCGAAAGCACACAGCCGTGCGCCTGCCCGACGAAACCCGCGCGTGCGAAATCCTGCCCGTCGGCCGACTGTGCACCGGCGTTACGCATGAACGCCGTATCCTGATCCTGTGTGCTTGCGAGACCACCTCGTCCTGCCTGCTGCCCGGACGCGACGAGCGCGGCAGCCTGTGCATTCGCCGAGCCCGTCGCGGCCTGCTGAGCGGCTGCCTGCTGTGCGGCAACCTGTTGCGGTGTCAGGATGCCGGCCAGTTGCGGAATCTGCTGTTGTTGCTGCGTGTCCTTGACTTTCAAGCCGGCACGGAAGATCGGGGAGGCGAAGATGGCATCCGAATCGGATTGCGCCTTGATCTCGTGTGTTCGCTCTTCGTTATTGAAGTCATCCGCTGTGATGCCAGGCTTCGTATCAGGCGACCCTGTCGAGCGGGGCGCAACTGCCGCGCGTGCTTCAGACGCCGCGATGCGGCGCGCGTCCGACTGCTGCTCCTCGATGATCTTGTCGACGTCCTGCGTGTTATTGGTTTTGTCGACCACCTCGGCTGCCTTGGCCTTTTTTTGCAGTTTGGCCTCTTCTTCGAGCTGCCCGCTCTCTTTCACCTGGTAGTAGAAACCAAGTCCCGCGATGACGACGGCCGCGACGACGCCCGCGCTGATAAGCGCGTTGCGAGGTGATTTCCCCTTGACGATCGCAGCCTGATCGCCGGTTGGTTGCGTATTCTGTTGTGCCATGGCGAACGCGCTCTCAGAAGCCGAAGAGGCCGGGCCTGCGACGCGTGATCGTGACCTTGTCGTCCGCCGCGCGCAGAACGATCTCGTTAGCCATTTCCTGCACAACGATGTACTGGCCGCGACGAATGAAGTTGGGCGTGATGACATCGCCGTGATCCTTGACGATCGGCACGGCAAACGGCGCATCTGCAGGCAGGCGCAGCCAGACCGACTTGCCATCGTCGAACACGGTTTCGGGACGGAACGGTGCAGAGCCCGACACCGTATAGCCGAAGTTGAGCTTGTCGGGCGAGACGCCGATGGGTCCTGAATCGGTTGCGGATACTCCTGCGCCCTCTCCTGCCGCCGCATCCGCCCGGTCTTCACGGGCGCGGACCTTTGCCATCAGCGAGCTGGGGTAGTTGAATCGCACGGTCTGATAAAACAACCCGCCCATCGGCGACGAGACGAGCGTCATGTCGTACTCCCGCTGGTTGGTCGTCAGGTGCAGCGTGTTGACGAGACCCGGCTTGATCGGCTTGATGAAGACGTGGTTCGCGCCGTCCGTATCCACGATCCACTGGATGGAGTCGCCCAGCGCCGGATCGGTGACGAGCAGCTCGCCACGCGCCAGCTCGATGGTCGTATTCTTCAGCGGCGCGGTCATGATCCGGTAGATCTGATCGCGGCTGTACGGAAAGACCGCCATGCGGGCGTCACCTGGCATCGTGATTGGATCGGTGCCGACGTTGTAGGGGTTAATTGGACTCATCGGGTCGCTGATGGCACTGGCGATATCCGGCGAAGTGGCGGCAACGGCAGGCACAGACACGACCACTGCGCATGCGGCAGCGGTAACCCACAGGGCGAGCGCGCGGGAATCGATCATCATTGGGTCTTCTGGACGGTGAACAGCGGATAGAACACGCCGAAGGGGTTGGTGCCGAGTGCGTCCTCTGAGGCAGGCGGAACGATCTGGTACCGGAGAGTCACCGCGTACTTCTGCACGACCGGCTTGTCGGTCGGTGACTGGGTCGTGCTTGCCGTGAATTCAACGACCGCTGTCGAATCCTCCAGCAATGCAATATTGGTGACCTTCGGCTCGCGTACGAGCTTGGGATTGAGCGTGATCGCCTGGAATGGCGCGTCACTCTTGATCCATTCGGCAAACTGGTTTCTGGCATTGCCGACCATCATTGCCTTGGCTGCGTTGATGTTCTTCGCCATGCGCGAGCTCTGGATGTCGTCGGTCAAGACCGGTTCGATGGTCCACCAGCGCTCAACGGTCTCCCTCAGCGCGGTGCGAATGGATTGATCGTCCGGCTTGTAGGCCGTCAGTTGGGTGACGACCGCGTGCCCGTTGACGTCGGAAGAGACGCCATACGCCTTGACGACGGACGGCGGTGGGTTGCGTGAATACACTGCGCCCGCCGTGATCACCGCGAGAATGAAGCAGAACGTCTTCCAGTGATTGGCCTCGACACGCAGACGCGCGCCGTTATCAAAGATGATCTTTTCGGGATCGTCTTCGGAGTAACCGCCTGGGGCGACGGCAAGGGCAACCTGTTTTTTGTTTCGGAAGAGACGCATGAGAAGGATCCAATTGGGCCGACTCAATTGAATCAGTCCGCATGGGTACCCGGTCATCCAAAAGAGCTGCCATTTTGGCGGGCTTTTGGATAACTGCTTTTCTCTCAGGCTGAGTGCGCGGCTCGCGTCAACCGGTTGACGGAGTTAAGGCGAAATGGTGCGTGAAATCGTGTAGCTTTCGGGAGAATCTGTAGCCGAAATGGATGTTAGCTCGTCGGCGAAGAGTTTCACGGTTTCACCGTTTCGAAGAAGCGCCGAATCGAATCAGTTTCTTCGGGTCAATAAGTTGGGAACAACGGCACAAGTTCACAACCTTCAACCGGTTGAGGGTCTTATTGCGGAAATTGAAACAGCGACGCTCCCGGTGCAACTTGGCTCGACGTCCCGGACGAACGTCACATTGTTGTCGCGACACAGCCATTTAAAGATGCCACGAAACCCTGCGACGCGTCAGCAAAGGCGTTCAGACGCGCATGCGAACATTGCCATTTCACTGTCGCGTTCCCCGACGCGTCAGGTTGGAACGCTCACCATCGCTAAGTGAGTACCGAAGGGCGCAAGCTGTCGGTAGTCGCCAATCGATACGATGCGAAACGCTGGCTTCTTTGGCGGCATCAGTCCGTCGTTGTAACCGCGCGTGCACCCTCGTCAGCTCTTAGACTTAACGGATTTCGCCCTGTTAAAAACGTACCCTGCGAATCCGTCCTTCAGGTCGGGATACCGTCCAATCGTCTGTTCTGTTAGGTCGACT
This sequence comes from Paraburkholderia fungorum, assembly GCF_900099835.1. NCBI lineage: Bacteria > Pseudomonadati > Pseudomonadota > Betaproteobacteria > Burkholderiales > Burkholderiaceae > Paraburkholderia > Paraburkholderia fungorum. The sequence goes on along the minus strand of NZ_FNKP01000004.1, from coordinate 174,231 downwards.
GCCGGGTCAATACCAAGCCGACGTAAAGTCAATTTACCGGCCGGGGTCGTCTTGTACGTGCGCCGCCACTCTTCTCGCTGCCTCGGCCCTGCTGCTTCATACGCGTCCCACCCCAGTCGAATCTCATTGACTCGACGATCATGCGCGTCTACATCTTGGGCGGCAACGCGCAGTGCTATCTGAGTGACTGCCTGCTGCTTTACGGCAACCTCGCGCTGCTCATGTAAGGCGAGACTTTCCTGAACCTCGATCATCTTGCGTTCCGCGTCAGAGACGATCCACCCTTCTTTTAAGGCTTTCATAAAGAAGCCCGCTGGGCTTTTAGACACCTTGCCCAGTTTCAAGCTGAAGCGGGTACGCTCGATCGCTTGCTGCAATCGGTCGTCTGTGAAGGTCTCGCGCTGAGCGGCAATCTGATTCAGCTGGGTGCTGGACAAGCCGAATTCCTGCTTCAACGTCTGGTAGATCTCTTGGGCCTGCTCGTGCGTTTGGAGAACTCGTTCCGCCATTTCTTTTCGCTCGATGCGAAACTTCAAGCGGCCAATCTTGCGAGAGCCCTGCTCATTTCGTGTCTCGTAAGAGAGCTTCAGATCAGATACTTCGTTGATCTGATCAACGGCCGGCGAGAGCCAGTCCCGTTTGAAATACTTGAACTCGTGTGCCTTCGCCCCCATCGCCCCCTGCCACGAGCGTAATTCTTCCAGAGCGAGCCAATCAGTCTCACCTTCGTCAGCATAGGGCAGCAGATGGTCATACATCACCCGAGCGTAGCTGAGCGAAAACAGAGAGGTAATGCGCAGGCTTAACCAATGTGATTTCCCGGGACCTCTAATAATGCCTACGAGGTCGGGTGGCACCCGGAACTGAAACCGACCACTGGCGTAGGATATACGACCGATCAATTGGACAGAACCGAAAGGCTTCTCGCCGTCCGCGTCCGGCGCGGCGGTCGCTTGAATCAATGCCCTCTGCGCCTCAGTGATGACCTGCTCGAGATGCGTGTTGTTGCGACTGGAGTAGCGCATAAGCCACTTGAAATAGTCCAACTCCACGTCATACAAGTCGCGAACCTTCTCGTCTTGCGCGACGATGAAGTACGCCGCGTCAATCAAACGTCGAGCCGCGACTCCCAAGTCAACAATACGGATAAGAACATTCTTTCGTGCGAAACCGACGTCCGAACGAGCCGCGTCAACCGGGAGGTCCTCCGCATTGGCATCGTCGAACAAAGCTAGGGCTAGCTGCCGCGACGTGGCTACCTGCCCTATCGACATTCCGCCTCCGAATCATGGTTTGAGGGTGATCTGGAGCGGTACGGTACCGACCGCAAGGTGCGGTGTCAACACAGAACACCTCACCTTAACTCCGAGACTAATCACAAAACACCTCACCTTTCGATTCGCGCATCACATTTCACCTCACCATTGGTGCCACGACACCTCACCTTGGTCGCCAATTCATCTCACTTTGGCGTGGTAAACACCTCACCTCTTTACTCAATTCACAGCACCTTCAACACAAAACAGCTCACCTTGCGACAGTAAGTCATTGATTTATATAGACGTAAGTTTTCCTGTTAGTGGTTTGTGGTTTTGATTTTTGTATAAGAACTTACCACCGGTGACGCAAACCGGAGAACTTCCTGTGGGCAACATCAGTTCGTGATCCGCTTGGAAATCGGTGGAATGAACGGAATTTGCTGAAAGACGGACGGTTGGATCTCCCGTTTGATAGCGATCCGATAGGTGAGGCGAATTGTGTTGCTCGGTGAAACGTTGCAAATGTCGCAGCTTTTGGTGCGCTTAGGTGAGGCAAATTGTGTTGGACTTGAGTGGCATGGCGGGCGATCCGCGAATATCAGAAGCCTGACACCATCGAGAAGGAGCTTTATCAAGCACAATTTTCTCGGTAAGTAGCCGAAATCAAAGGAATTTGATTGGAAACTGGGCTTTCAATAGCGGTATTGGATATTTTTGTAGCTATTAATCAGTGTGATGAGTATTCTACGGTTTGATGTATCTATACGTATAAACCGTAAAAACGCACGGGGAGCGTTGAGAAATCAGCTCACCGTTAACAAAAAGGAAGTTTGCAAATGAATCTGAGCGAGTTGCCAGGAATTGATCGGCGCGTGAAGCTCTCTAATCTAGGAGAGTTCGCCGAGCGGTTGTCGGTGATGGCGAATGAACTGCGCGACCAAATCTTGGCTCCCCGTCCGCGGAAGAATCCACCAATTTTCACAATCGGTGAGCTGTCGGAGCTTTGCGGCATCGACCGGCAGAAGATCAACTATTTAGCAACTAAGGAAGGCGGCGAGTTGCCGTCGGGTACAACTCACGGCACAGGTCGAGCGCGCAGTTTTTCGCTGAAAGATGTGCGAACCTGGGTTCAACAGGTTTCCGACATTTACCAAACACCACTTGTCAGTGGTACGCGTGACCATCGTGGCCGTGTTTTGATTACCGCCAACTTCAAAGGTGGCTCCTGCAAAACTACAACGACGATGTGTATCGCGCAAGGGCTGAGCTTGCGCGGGCGGAAGGTCTTAGTTATTGACTTGGATCCTCAAGCGTCGCTCTCGGAGCTATGCGGCTTGTATGCCGAAAAGGATGTGACGTGGGAAGACACGGTCTTGCCCTTCATCTACGAACCGGAAATGGAAGGCGGTTTGGCGTCCAAAGTGCAGAGTACATATTGGGACGGCATTGATGTGATTCCGGCACATAACTACCTGCATGACGCGGAATTTCATTTGCCGACGGCGCAGCAAACAAATCCTGGTTTCGAGTTCTGGTCCGTTTTGCGCAAAGGGATTGAGCCGCTGCGGGCTCAATATGACTACATCATTCTCGACACCGCCCCGTCCCTATCGTATATGACCCTCAACGGTCTGATGGCGGCCGACTCTATGGTTATGCCGCTAGTCCCCGAAAGTCTGGATTTTATTTCGTCAGTGTCGTTCTGGTCGCTTTTCTCGGAAGTCGCGAATGGATTTGTTAAACATGAAGTCGATAAAACCTATGACTTCATATCCGTTCTCCTGTCGAGGGTTGACTACGGCACTACTTCGTCGGCTCCTGTGGTGCGTTCGTGGTCACAGCGGGCTTATGGGGATTGGCTTCATACAACAGAAATTCCCTCAAGCTCGGTGATGAGTAACGGCGCGCTCGCGTTTTCGACGGTGTTCGACCTATCCCGTTCCGACGCAGTGGCCAAGACGCTGGCTCGGGTGAAACAGCCGTTGTTGGACTATTGCAAGTGGATTGATGATCAATACGTGGCCCAATGGAGGGATGGACAATGAGTAGCCTTCGCGAACGCATGATGAGCAAGACTGCAGACGTCCGTGCAGCCAAAGATATAAAGATCGATCCACAGCAGGATAAGCCAACGAGCCCGCGAACTGCACCTGGAATGGCCGGGGCGCTTGCGCATGCACAACAACGCATCTCGGAGCTTGAAAAGACGGGGGCTGCTTCGGATGTGGGCGTCTTAGATATCGTGCCGAACCCGTGGCAACCTCGCCAGCTATTCAACGACGCGAAACTGCAGCAACTCGCCGAATCTATCCGCGCATCGGGGCTAGTTCAGCCGATTGTGGTCCGTCGCGCTGGTGAGGGGTACCAGTTAGTCGCTGGCGAGCGGCGTTGGCGTGCTCACAAGATGATCGGAAAGGAGACAATCAAGGTAGTCATTATTGATATCTCTGACGAAGAAATGGCAATGTTGGCTCTGGTGGAAAACGTTGCGCGTGAGGATCTTTCTGACTATGAGATTGCGCGCTCCATTCGGCGTACCGAGAAGGAATTTCCGAACCGGAAGAGGACGGCGGAGGCTTTGGGGATGTCCCGGTCGGAGCTTTACCGGTATCTTGCTTTTGCTGACCTTCCTGAGTTCATTAGCAAAGACCTCGACGTACAACCACGCCTAATCGGTGCCCATGCGGCGGAAGCTGTGGTGTCAGCTCTCCGAGACAAGGATGATCGGGCTCTTGAAATAGCGCGGGGGGTTTGGGCGAGAGTAGTTAGCGGGGATCTTGACCAGTCCAAACTAGGACGGGTCATCAAGATAGCAATCGAAAATGGAGGGCAAGTCTCCAGTGGCGTTAGCGACCGGAGCATTGAAAAAATCTTTGCGGGAAAGAATCAAGCAGGTTCGATTACAAAGGATGCCGTTGGCTTCACAGTCAAAATCAAAGCGGGGATGCTGACAGTCGACAAAGAGCAACAGATTCGAACGCTTATCGCGGAGCTCTTCTCAGCCGGTAACGCTAGCACTGACTGAATGTTGCTGTGTCTGTGTCCCCATTGGGGACACAGACACAGTTGAGCTAGAGCGAAGTCGCCCCAATAAAAGATCCACACGGGTGATGCAAGTGTTCGTCGTATAGCGTGGGTGACTTTATATGCAGCGACCGTGTCCCCAATGGTGTCACTCACGAAGATGTGCTGGGTATCACCTGCCGCGCAATGGGCTGTCCGCCATTGGTTGTAGATATCAAGCATCCGAAGCTTGACGGGCGGAGGCATCAGGAGGTTTGGCCGTGTCCTTGGGGCATCAATTTAATCCCGATTGATTGCAATCCTCTTCCAGTTGGAAATCCTCCGAAAACACGACGGGTGGAGAGGGTGTCCCCATTGGGGACACCCTCCTGCTAATGACACGCATGGACGTCGTGATGTGCTGCAGCGGTTTTTACGCGCGCCTAGCAAACACCGGGTGGGCTAGGCCTTCGCTTCGATTCTGCGTCTTACCCGATCACGATTGCCTCAAAGTAGAAGGTGCCGGCTCCTCAGGCCACTTAGTGCCAAAGCCTGAGCGCCGGGTTTCCTGCTCCGAAATACCATTTGCTCTAGAGGTTCGGAGAGATCGACTTCGCGGCGAAGGCGGCCAAATGAATGGATCTTTCGTTGAGTCGACGCGAACAGCTGGGGCAGCGCTCAGCTCGAACTAACACTTTTCTATCAGGAATCTGTCAGATCGACGGAGGCTTGCCGATGCAAGCATTGTTTCTATCAGTTTTCTGATAGTTACTCATCGCGACGGCCTGTCCACAAAAAACCACAGCCGGACGCAAACTCTTCTCGCTCTATGGGCGCTCATCACAGACAACAGCCGTAAGTGAGTCTTACATACTGAATTAGTCCGCTTTTACTGATTGAGCGCTTCGCTCTCAGTCGCTTACCGGGCCGACCAGCGTCGCCTGCATCCCGCGAGAGTTGATAGGGACCGTTCACACGTACCTGCAACGACCACTATTTCACGTCGCTCGAGTTTGGCCTACGCGAATAAAACTTTCGAATTCATCGGCCATACGACGTTGTTCGGCCTGCACACAAATCGAGGTTGTCTGCATGCTTGCATGTCCAAGGGCCCGCTGAATCACATCGATCGGCACTTCTTCTACAGCCGCGTGCGTGCCAAATGTATGGCGAAAAGCATGAGGCGACGCCTGATGAAGTGACATCCGGTCCGTTTCTGAGAGGTCTTCCATTTCCCTCAACATGCCTTCCATCGCCCGCCGGACCAGCTTCCACAATCCGTGCCTCGTATAGCCGGGTTGTGTACCGTCGCTATGTCGCGCTTCCGCCACGCGAGAACCCGGGACGACAAGAGGAGCCAGCAGGGGGGCCGTCGAGGCAGGATCATCGAAGGCTCGGTCCCTGTCGCGCCAGTGTGCGCATAGCGCCGACACCGTGGCTGGACTCACCGGGACAGTACGCTCGCGGTTGCGCTTGCCGACGACGGTCAACGCCCAGACCGGATCTACCCCAGCGCTGTGCGGCGAAACCCTCAACTTGTCGCGTTGCGCGCTAGCCGCCTCCTCGCGCCGCAGGCCGGACTCGCCCATACGCAACAGTAGGGCGCGCGCGATTCGCCACTGTTTAGCGTCGGCCGGCGCACACGCACGATCCATAAAATGCCGCGCCCGCTCCCACAGATCTCTTGGCAGGGCACGGTCGATGCTGATCGGGGCCTCGCGACGGACCACTCGCGGGTCGTTCACGGCGTTCCAAGGATTGCCCGCCAGATAGCGGACATCGACCAGCCAAGTGAATGCCGCGCGCAGGGCGCGCGTCGCGTAGCGTTGCGACTCCGGCGCTAGTGCATCGCTTGCAAACCGTCGCCAGTAAGCCAACTGACGCGCCGTTTTCGGGCCGACCAACGCGGGGGAGGGCAGGGCGAGGAAGTCTTTGTAGGCTTCGCACGCCTCGACCAGCAACGCGATCATCGGCTTTCCGCGCACGATTACGGCACACGAAAAGAAGCAAACCAACTCCCCGATATACCCGCGCCGCGTGTGGAGCTGGTCGCGGGAGCGGTTCCGGTCGGCGTCTACCGCGTTGCGTTCGATGCGTACTTGAGTGAATGCAAACCATAGGCGGTAGGTAAGCGTTGCGTCTGACAATGGCGTGCACGACACCATTTGAACAATCCGCGCCAGGGGACTTTTTGGAACACTACCCACGCCTCTTCGGATGCCATTACTGAGGCTTTGAGGTCAGTTCATCGCCCCCGCGCCCAGATCGCGTCTTGCGCAACCTTCGCTGCGCACGAAGATTTGCGGCGCTTGATAGCGCCAGGGAGCTCTGTCAAGCGCCGCACGCCGGTTGCAAAGCACGACTTCCTTGGCATTGCAGGAGCGCGGCCAACGCCGGCGAGAGGAGCAGCGTCGCGTGAACCCGGTGCGGCAATGGGCATGCAGCAGCGCGAGGGGAGGGACTGGTTGACTACGAGCAGGTGCAGCCGCATCGAACATCATATGGCCCGGCCCAACTAGCCGCACGGACAACCGCGATAACCCGGGTGTCTGATGCAGCAACGGGGAACCGACGCGTCAGTCATCCGCCAAGTCTAAGGATGTGCTCACATCAATGATAGCCGACAAATAATGCAACTAACGATCAAGTCATCCAAAGTACTTATGCAGGGGAGCTACCGAACCATTCATAGTCAGCTCCAACCACTCGTCGGCAAGTTCTCGTAATCGCAATGGAGGAGAACCCAAAGGCCACCCAAAATGATTCGTGTTGCGAATCCTGAAAAATCGACATTCTGGCGGTAATGTCAACATATTTAAAGTGAGAGCGCGACGCCCGACCGTGAAACATCCGGCGCCTCATCGGCCCAACCCTAACTGATTGAATCAGAACGCCATTCAGGCGGAGCGGGCGGAATGTTTCACGAATCTTTCCTTGTGGGACGATTCAGACGCCGTTTTCTGCTGGGTTGATCGAACCTATCGTCGATGTCCTTGTGTGTTGTAGCAAACGCTACGTATTCTGTAAGTGCGGGTGGCGGACCGGTCGCCTCTCACTACCCCCCGAGCACGCATGCCGAACAGGATATAACGCCTAGACTGCCCGGCCTTGCCCAAACGTAAGTCTGGTAAAGCGTTCGTTGTCAATGATCGCTGCGGACGTTTGAAGTCACGACAGTCCAATCACGTGCCGTTGCGTTGTGATGAGCGGTACTGCCCGCCCGACGTTCCACCCGGGAGTTGATCTCCGGATCCAAGGTTGGCCTCATCGTGAACCGAACAAACGCAATCCCACTGGACGTGTCAGCTCCTTTCCCCATGTCCGCCGCTTGTGGTACAACAGCGCGCGAATGCCCGGGTCTAGCGGGTAACGAGGAAACAAGGAGTGGGGATTGCGAAGTAAGCCGGAAAAGAGTTCGCAGGTCATTGCAGTACGCGTCGAGCCGATGATTGAACAACGACTGAAGCTACTTGCGGAAAGTACTGGGCAAAGCCAGTCGTTCTTTCTCAAGCAGTTAATCGAAGATGGGATCGCAGCCATGGAGGACGTGTGGCTACCCAAGGAAATTTCGAGCCAGATTCGAAGCGGAATTCTGCCCGCTGAATTGGGTGGCACGACCATGGATCTTTTTGGCGATCCATTTCGTCTGGATCTGCTCGGGGATCCGCTGCCAGGCCAGTAACTTACTGCGAAGAGATGCCTTCTCAATCCGTCCGGCGACTGACGGGTTAAATAGCTCACGTTACGTAACCGGCGGGTCCTTCTCTCCTCGGTTCCGACAATCTGAGTTCCGTGTCCGATTGGAACAGGGCGGAGCGCAGTCGAACCGTAAGCGTGGCACCAGCGACGTCTTGACTGAAGATCGTGATTTTTAGGTTCTGTCGCAATAAGGATGGCGGGGCAAGCAAAAGCGATATAATATGCAGTGCTTATTTGGATAACGAGTAAAACTGCTCGGCAGCAGCTTGGCCAGTGCCTGTCATCTGGCCTTTCTTAATCATATGCATGAGTTCGATGCCGCCCAGCAGAATGCGTGCACACCGGAATGTCTCGAAGCCGAGCATGTGCCGAGTGCGCCGTTTGATTGCTCGGTGATCCTGTTCAATAATGTTATTCAAATACCATTCTGGCGGATCTTGATCGGTGTGCCGCGCTGGGCGTTCAGCGCTTCAATCGCGGCCAGGTTTGAGCCACTTTTATCGATCGTAATCGTCTCAGGCTCGCCGTTCTGATCAATCGATTTCTCAAAGTAACGCTGTGCTGCAGCCTTGTCGCGATGGGCTCGGAGAAGGAAATCAACCGTGTGGCAGGCCTTGTCTACTGCTCGATACAGATACTTTCATGCTCCCTTGACCTTGATGTACGTCTCATCAAGGCGCCAGCTCTTGCCCACTGGGCGCTTGTGGCGACCGAACGCTTTTCCAAGCACTGGCAGCAATTTGATTGCCCAACGATGCACCGTCGAATGGTCGACCTCGATGCCTCGCTCAGCCATCATCTCTTCCAGGTTTCGTACACTCAGTCCGTATGAAACATACCAGCGCACACACATCAGCATCACATCAAACGGATAACGAAGGCGTTTAAACACGCGCGCTAAGGCTGGCGTTAGGCTCTGTTTCATCGGGCAAAGACTTCGTTTTGGCGCCGAACATAATACCGCACCGCCTTATTGCGACAGAATCGGCGAGCCGGTAGCGGCGTGCGCCGTCCGCGCGAGCGTGCAGGGCCGTCGCGCTATTGGGGATTTGAAATGGCGGGAGAATTGACAAGCCGGGCGCGTATGTTTGCGGCGACAGTCGCCACGGGCGGGTGAGACCCACCCGCCGCGTGTGCCAGCTTTACGCGATGTCCGTGACGAAGTTTTCGCGGCTGCGTCGCACCTTCTTCAGGTTGACCAGCCAGTCGCCTTCGCTTGCCCGGTATCCGAGCGGCAGCATGACCACGCTGCGCAGGTTCTTCGATTTCAGATCGAGAATGTCATCGACGGCTGCCGGATCGAAGCCTTCCATCGGCGTTGCGTCGACATCTTCGAAAGCGGCCGCGATCAACGCAGCGCCCAGGCCGATGTACGCTTGCCGCGCCGCAGCGTGATAGTTCGCGTCGGTGCCCCGATCGGCGACGATTCCCAGCAGCATCTGCCGATAATTTTCCCAGCCTTCGTTCCTGAAGCCACGGACTTCGTTGGTCAGATCGAACATCATATTGACGCGGTCGGCGGTGATGTCGTCCCATGCCGCGAAGACCAGCAGGTGCGAACAGTCGGTCACTTGCGCCTGATCCCACGCAACGGTGCGGATCTTCGCGCGAATCTCCGCATTGGTGACGACGAACAATTCGAAAGGCTGAAGACCGCTCGAAGTCGGGGCGAGCCGAACTGCCTCGACAATCCGTTCGAGTTTGTCGGCGGGCACGCTTTTGGTCGCGTCGAATTTCTTGGTCGCGTAGCGCCAGGCCAGTCTTTCATTTACTGTCGTCATGACATTTTCCTTCTGCATCTATCTTGAAGAGGGTATCGGCCAGCGTCTATGCTTACCCGTCATCGGGATGGCCGGAGCAAAAATCGCCGCCATCCTAACGTAAAACGGGCGTGCCCGCTGAGCGTGGCCTCGACTGATTCGAGGCTCGACTACATGCGGGACACGCCACGATTTCACGCGACAGTGGCAGAAAATCTATTCGCCGAGTTGCCGCAACGGCTTTCCCATCATCAGGTTGCGCTCGATCTGCTCCAGCGAAGCCGAGCGTGTTTCCGGCACGAAACGCAGCGTGACCAGAATGAACAGCGCATTCATCGCGGCATAGAGCCAGAAGGTTTGCGCATGCCCCATCGTGTTGAGCAGCGTGAGAAACGTGGCCCCCGCCACGGTATTGGCAACCCAGTTGACGAAGGTGGAGGCCGAGATGCCGAAGTCGCGGCCCTTGATCGGTTGAATCTCGGCGCACAGAATCCAGATCATCGGACCGGCGGACATCGCAAAGCCCGCGATAAAAACCATCAGCGCGGCGACAGCGAGTATCTGCGGCGTGCCCGGCGAAATGCCGGCGTGCAGAAGCACGCCCAGCGTGGCGAGCGACGCGGCCATCACCGTGAACCCTGTCAGAAGGATGGGCTTGCGGCCCCAACGGTCGACCAGTGCGATGGCCACGAAAGTGGCGGCGACGTTCACCGCGCCGACAATCACCGTCCCCCACAGCTGATCGTGCGACGACGCAAATCCGGCCAGGCCGAAAATGCGAGGCGCGTAGTACATCACCACGTTGATGCCGGTGAGTTGCTGCATCACCTGAAGTGCCACGCCGAGCCATACCGAGCGACGGAAATTCGCGTTGCTCCTGAACAGGCCCCAGCCTTCCTCGCTGATCTTCAGTTGCGCGCGGATCTCTTTCACTTCGACCGCAATCTCGTTCGGGTCGGCGCGCAATTTCTCGAGTACCGAATTCGCTTCTTTCTCGCGGCCGACGCTCATCAACCAGCGCGGACTTTGCGGCAGCAGCAACAGGCCGGCGAGCATGACGAGCGCCGGCAACGCGATCACTCCGAGCATCCAGCGCCAATTGCCGGTGCCGCTAAACGCGGTGTTGGACAGGAAGGCCACGAGTATGCCGACGGTCACCATCAACTGATGCAGCGAGATCATCGAGCCGCGCATCTTGCGCGGCGCGACCTCCGACAGATACAACGGCGCCGTGAACGAAGCGATACCCACCGCGATACCGAGCAGCACGCGGCCGCCGATCAGCCAGCCGGGATCGGGGGCGAATGCGCACAGCGCGCTGGCACCCGCAAATAGCGCGGCGCCGATCATCAGCGAATATTTCCGGCCGATCCGCTTTCCGGTCCAGCCCGACATGAGCGCGCCGAACGCGGCGCCGACCATCATCGAGCTAACGATCCATTCCTGCGCCCGGTCGCTCACGTGAAACTGTTTGGTGATGAACGGCAGCGCCCCGGAGATGACGCCGATGTCCAACCCGAACAGCAGACCCGCGAGGGCCGCAATGACGCAGGTCAAGATGATCTGAAATCGTTTATCCGCGCCGGCAGTCCGCGCTTTTAGTCCATGGTGTGTAGTCGACATGGTGATCCTATGATTTTTTTTGCTTGATGGAGGGCACCACGCGTATCGGCTTGAGCGTCAAGACGGCTCAAGAGATTGCGACGGGCAGCGCGCGAGCATCGACGATGCAGCGCCGGCTATGGTGCCAACTGCCGTGACGGCAGCATGTCGCGTGCCCGTCGATGACGAAACGCTTTCACCTGGGCTACGAGTGCCGGGTGTTTTCAGCCGCTGGAATAGCTGTGAATGGTCATGAAAGGTCATGAACCACCGTACGCCCGCTGAGCCCGACTGCGGTAACATGATTTGTACCTGCACCGAAGTCCCAGCCGGGCATTCTGAAAGGACAGTAGCCATGACATCGAACGTTGTTGCCGAGGCCGAGACGCGCGCGAAAATCGAGCGTTTATACGAGGCCTTCTCGCGCCATGACCTGGCGTTGCTGCGTGACGTGGTCACCGCCGACTGGGAATATCTGCCCGAGCCGAAGGGGCAGCGCCCGGTCCGGACCAGATGGCCGCGATATTCCACAACATCGCGGCGGCACTGCCCGACATGAAGATCGAAATCCACGACCTGCTGATACATGGCGACCGGGTCGGCGTGCGAGCCGAAGTCACGGGAACCCAGGCGGGGCCGCTAATGGGCATTGCGGCCACCTCGAAGCCGGTGCGCTTTGCAATTCACTCGTTCCACGAGATGCGCGGCGGGCGGGTCGCGAAGACATGGCATCTGGAGGACTGGCTCACCGTGTTTCAACAGATCGGACAGCTTCCCCGCGCACTTGATCTACGGGAGTAAAGTCAACGCGACCGTACCGGTCCGTCCACATATTCACGGCAATCGGCTCACCCCGTTAATGCGCTATAACGCGCGATGGGGCGACGTGACGGCGCAGATATCGCACATGCGCGCCTTACCCAGCCGGAGGCGCCCAGCACTCACCGTCGTTTCGGAACCGCACTCGCAGCGGCAGACCCACAGTCCGTCGCCGGCGTAGCGCTCGGTCGTCAACTGGCCGAATACTTCGCCGCTTTTCAGTGCGGGCGAGCTGGGTCGCGAACGCCACACGCGACGCTGCTCCCGGCAGCCGCAATCGTTCAACACGCCGCTTTCCACCATCTGCAGCGCGGCTCTGACGACGTTACCGCACCGGCATTGCCAGAGCCACGCGCCGGCGCCGTCGTATTGAAGCGCAACGAGATCGCCGCACGGGCGGCCAGCGACGTCCCTCCCCGGAGGGAAGGGCCAGCGCGGAAGCGGAGGGCGGCGAGTTCGTTTGTTCACGGAACGTAAATGGTGCGTAGCTTACGGGCTTTCAAGTGACGCAAGAGCGGGGCCTTCGCGATGCGACGGCCCCCGGCCTGGTCGTGCCCGGACTGCATTTTCGGAGTCGTCAGCGCGGCGGTGCGCTGCCGCCGCGCCGTCCGCCCGTGATGACACGCTCTAGCGACATCTTCAGATGACGCTGCATGCTCGCCTGAGCCTGGATCGGGTCATGCGCCTCGAGCGCTTCGAGGATCACCAGATGATCATCCGGCACCGCGCCCCATGTGCTCTCGTTTTCGAAATGCCCTCGCAGTTTTTCGGACAGCGGACTTTGCCGCGCGTCGAAAACGGAACTGACGGTACGCACCAGCACCTCGTTGCCGGTCATCTGCGCGATTGCGAGATGGTGTTGCGTAAGTTTCGTAGGAAGGCGGCAGCCTTGCCTGCCGATGCTTACAGGTACGATACCTCGGGATCGAGGTAGACGATGCGCTCGAGATGGCCGAGCAGATTGAAGTTTGATAGCTGGCGGCCGGCAAGCGAACGCTTGCCGGCCCAGGAAGCGACGGTCTCAATGGGTTGTTGCGAAGAGCCAATGATTGTCGAGTTAGCGGCCGTTCGATAATTCGGCGAGGGAGCGGTCAACCGGCGCGGATTTTCCGATCAATTACCGCAAGCTGCCGAATCGCGACAATGCTGGCTCTACCATGCGGAGCCTCGCCGGGATCCAGTTGCGGATCCCCGTTTTTTGAGGTGACGCCACGGGCATGCGGCTTTGACTGATGAAACGGTTCTGATCTGCACGACAACCTGAAGTCCGCCGGGCTTCGGAGCAAAGCGGCCAAGGCCTTGTCATTTACCTGCCGGCGCGATGTCAGCCGATTTGTCGTTGTTACGCGGCGCGACTCGCCATACAGCGTTACCGACGTCGTCAGCCACAAGCAAGGCCCCATGCGCATCCAGGGCGACGCCAACAGGTCGACCCACGGCGTAGCCGTCTGCCGTCAGAAAGCCGCTCAGGAAGTCCTCGGGTACGCCAGCAGGTTTTCCATCGATAAATGGCACGAAGACCACCTTGTAGCCGGTACGCGGTTTACGGTTCCATGATCCATGCTGGCCGACAAATGCGCCTCCACGATAATGAGGCGGGAACAGCGTCCGGTCGTAAAAGACCAGACCTAGCGAAGCCGTATGATTGCCCAGGGCGTAGTCCGGCGCGATGGCCTTTGCAACCAGATCGGCGCGTTGCGGTTTGACGCGGGTGTCGATGTGCTGGCCGTAATAGCTATAAGGAAAACCATAGAAAGCGCCATCTTTCACAGCCGTCATGTAGTCGGGGACAAGATTGTTGCCGAGATCGTCCCGCTCATTGACCGCCGTCCACAACGCGCCGCTATCCGGTTGCCAGGCAAGTCCGTTGGCGTTGCGCAATCCAGTCGCATAGGGCCGCACGTGGCCCGTGTCGATGTCGAACGCGAGGATGCGCGCTCGACCTTCTTCGGCATCGACTCCATTTTCCCCTGCGTTGCTGTTCGATCCTACCGTGATGTACAGGTGCTTACCGGAGCGATCGGCCAGGATATTTTTGGTCCAGTGATGGTTGATCGGCCCGGCCGGCAAGTCAGCAACCTTTACGCCGAGGCTTGTAATCTGGGTGGTGCCCGTCACATAGTCGAAACGCAGCAGAGCATCCGTATCGGCAACATAGAGTTGATTGCCGATGAGCGCCATCCCGAACGGCGAGTGGAGGCCGCCCAGAAACACGGTCTGAGTGCTCGCGACGCCGCTGCCGTCGACATCGCGCAACAGCACAATACGATCGGGGCTCGGCACACCGGCGCCTGCGCGCTTCATGACCTGCTTTCTGACCCAGCCGAATAGGCCGCTGCCTTCATCGTGTTCTTTTGGCGCGTCGCTTTCCGCTACCAGTACGTCACCATTGGGCAGCGTGTAAAGCCAGCGCGGATGCGCGAGGCCACCGGCAAACTCGGTGACGAGAAAGCCGGCGGGGGCGGTGGGCGCGAAACCGTCGGGGCGTGCCTGAACGGGCGCGATGTTGACCGTCGGAACCAACGACGATTCCGGAGCCGGTATGGCGGGCGACGCGCCGAAGCCCGCGTCGCTTGAACTTGATGGTCCGACCGCGCAGGAGGCCAGAGGCAAAACTATTGAAATAGCCAGACGGCTTAGCAGGCGCATGTCGGTTCCCAGCGAAGGTCTTTAATTGATGACGCATGGGTGGAATAGCAAGAAGCCGGCCCGTGACGTTGCCTGCTAAGGCGCAGCGCGCGCGAGCATTGAGAGTTGGCGGCGATTTAGGTGCGGCGCGGCCTCGTCACGGCGCTCGCCCCGCAGCGATGGGTGGCCCCGAGTATCGCGGTGGCGGCGCTGATTTCCTTGGTAATCGTTAGCGGAATTGCCGCGCGCGCCGGAGGAGCGAGAGTGGGTCCGGGCGTATTGCGGGTTACCTTCTGGAGCGTGCTGTCGATGGGTGTGGCATCCGCGGTCGGTGCTATATTCGGCGCGACTTGAGCCGTGACATCTTTCCTCAATACAGTCGCCTGCTATTCCGCGAAGGTTGTCATCTGTTTGCTCGGCTCAAACCTTTTCGGAATGTCCAAGGGCCAAAGCCGACGTTAATACGCAGCCCATTGCCATTTTGATGGTCGTCGTGACCTCGGTCGAATTGGACCGAGTCGAGGAGATCACCGATGGCCCGCGCATTGACGGGCGCATACGTGTTGCCTGAGAACTGCAGCGGATTCCGCGGATTTTCTTGGCTGCGTGATCAGAGGCAGCTATCGGCTGCGATCGGTTAATTTGCCGATCAACGCGCGATCCGAATATCAAGAGGCCGCTAGCGCCGGGAAAATTATCAACACTGGCCCGAGGGTTGCTAAATGAAAGAGCCAATACACCATCGGGGGTGTCTATATATCCGTTTTTGCCGAGATGACTCGCAGCGAGGCCGGAAATTGCTGTAGGTCATGAAGCGAACGATTGCCCCTGAATTCATAGGAGTCTTTGATGCAACAAGCTACTGGTCGCCGCGAACGTAAGAACGCCCGGATGGTTGCTTTAATTTGTGCCGCGTTGCTATTAGTGACTTTCGGTATCGCCGAACTCAAACCCTAGTCGAGAAAGCCAGCCGATGCAGGCGAGTGTCCCACGAACGGTGCAGATTGGCGGCAAACGGCGCTCAGAAACAAGATAGACAGCACCAATGCTCCCTTGCTGAAGGCAAAGTCTTTCGATGTTCAGGCCGGATCGCACTGGGACGCAGAGAATCATCTGTGGGTGGTTTCGTTCCGTACGGCGGGCCAAAGTGCAGACTCAAATAATCTGGTGGCACTGATCCATTGCACAGGGTCGGTTGATATCAAGGCCGGCGACTGATCCGCTTGCGTTTCCTGGACACCTTGCAATGTTAGTGTCCGGAGTTTCATGAGCCTTCGGCCGTAGGCCGTAGGCCGAAGGCTGTACTGCCGGGCAAATTCGCCCGGCGTCAGGTCGTTGAGCGCCATGTGAGGCCGACTCTCATTGTAGTCCCGCCGCCAGGCCTCGATCTCGCGTTTCGCTTCCGCCAGGGATTCGAACCAGTGCAGGTTCAGGCATTCGTCCCGGAATGAACCATTGAACGTCTCGATGAAGCTGTTATCGGTGGGTTTGCCTGGACGGCTGAAGTCGATCTGTACCTTGTAGTGGTAGGCCCACATATCCAGCAGACGGCCTGAGAACTCGCTGCCGTTATCGGCGAACAGGAACCGTGGCGCCCGACGTTGCGCTACCAGCCGGTTCAGCACCGACACCACGTCTTCTGCGCGCAGGCGCTGTCCGACTTCGATGGCAAGTGCTTCACGGCTGAACACATCGACGATCGTCAAAGCCCGCAGGCGGGTGCCACTGGCCAGTTGATCGGCCACGAAATCCAGACTCCAGACTTCGTCAGGGCGCACCGGTACGCACCGTTCACGGCGCGCCACCACCATCTTGCGTCGCCTGGGCAGCTTCGAGCGTAGCTGCAACTGTTCATCGGCGTACAGCCGGTAGACCCGGTTGCGACTCACATGCCAGCCTTCGCGTTTGAGCAGCACATGTACGCGTCGATATCCGTATCGCACCCGGGTCTGCGCGATCTCGCGCATCCGCTGGCGTAATGCCGTCTGCGGATTCTTGACGCTGCGATAGTAGTGGGTGCTGCGCGCCTGTTTGACCAGACGGCACGCCCGCTGCGTCGGAAGACCGTAGTGATTCATGATGTAGGCACTGCGTCCCTCTTCAGCGCGGGCGGGGCCACTTTTTTATGGCGATATCCTGCAGGATCGCCTTGTCCAGACTGAGTTCCGCAACCAGCTTCTTGAGCCGCGCATTCTCATCCTGGAGCTGCTTCAGTTCGCGGACCTGGTTAGACTCCAGGCCTGCATACAGCCTCTTCCAGCGGTAGTACGTCTGCTCGGAAATGCCCGGTTGCCGGATCAGATCCGCCACCGGCATGCCCAGTTCGGCCTGCTTGAGCGCGGCCACGATCTGTTCTACCGAATACTGTTTGCGTTTCATCGCCAACCTCCCATGTCAGGGGAAATCGCTCCGAAACACTAACACTCATTTCTGTCCAGGATTTCGACAGCAGATCAGCGACAGTTAATGTGTAGAGAGGGCGAGCGAGAGCCGTACTGGTTCGTCGCTCGCTGCATTGTGTGTTCGACTGCGGCAAAACGCTTTTTTCAGTTCAGATATCCGTGAGAAGCGCCATTGTCTTGACCATGGGTACGATCGTTGCGGCTGCCAGGAAACGACCTTCCACCCTACCAGCAAGAGAGCGTCCATGGACTCGAAACAGGAAAGCTGCGAACGGGACAATACTTTGCGGTCCGAGAGCCTGAATGACGGCCGTCCCCATGAAACAGCCATGCGCGTGCTGGTCGTGGACGACTCGCGTCCGTCGGCTGACGCGCTCAGCGCTTATCTACAAGGAGGCGGAATGTGCGTGCGCACCGTGTATCACGGCTCGGATGCATTAAGCGTGGCGCGAACCTGGATACCGCATTGCATTGTTCTGGATGTGGCGATGCCCGGGCTGTCCGGCATTGGCGTCGCGGCCGCCCTCAAGCGAATTGCAGCGACGGCGAAGATTCCGCTGCTCGCCTATACCGCGTTCGACACGGAAGACTATCTCGGAGAAATGAAAGCGGTGGGCTTTGACATCATCTGTCGCAAACCTGCTGAGCTCGACGAGCTGGAGGGGCGGGTCCTCGCCCTTGTCGGTCGTCGGTCCGTTATGGATGTGGACGATACGGGCCGTATCGCGGCGCTAGCGCCTTCCGGGTTCCAACGCGATTCCGACTCATGACGGCGGACACGGCGGGGCGGATCGGGACCACGTGCTTTTTCCCCTAGTGGTTTCGGTTTTCCCGTTGCGATCGCCCGTCTCGTCGATAGGCATAGCGCTTGTGCTACGAAGAGTCAGCCGGAACATTCTGATTCGGGGTGAAGACCGGCATCACCTAGGAGGTCAGCATGGCAACAACGACAAAGCATGAGGCAAAAGCGGCTTCTGGCGCACAAGATGCGCTGCATTTGCTGGAGGCGGACCATCGAGCGGTTGAAAAGCTGTTCAAGGCATTCGAGCGTGCGGCCGATGACGACCTCGAAGCAAAAGCAGCACTCGCGCAGCGCGCCTGCGAAGAGCTGACGATTCACACGATGATCGAAGAAGAGTTGCTTTATCCCGCCGCCCAGCAGGCTCTACCCGAAAGCGACAAGGTTGACGTGGAAGAAGCCTATGTCGAGCACTTTCTGGTCAAGACGCTGATCGGAAAGTTTGAAACGCTGAAAGCCGGCGAGAAGGGCTTCGACGCGACTTTCAAAGTGATGAGCGAAATGGTCGGTCATCATGTGGAGGAAGAAGAGGAGGAACTTTTTCCGGAGCTGCGCAAATCGAAGTGTGACTTACGTGCGCTCGGAGAGAAAATGGAGCGACGCAAAGCGGAACTGCAGGGAAAGCTGGATGCGGTGGGCAGCAGACAGGTGGGTGACAAAAGCGCGATGCTTTCAGGTCTCTGAAGCAACATCACAACCTTTTCCAGATGGCGACGGCGAAACGCTCTGCGTCGCGGGGCCAACGGCTTCGCAGCTTGCGCGAGACAACACGCGAGACGTGGGGCACTGGGTGACGCAGTGCGCATGCCGAGGTTCAGCGCTAGGGCAGTCGCATTGCAAAGCGGCAAGCAGGTCGCCGGGCTGCTTCCAGACGGCACAATACGGATCTTTGTGTCGAGCTATTTAAAAGCTGTCCGGGCACCGTCTGGTTCAGCCGTTCCGCAAATCGACCAGCAGGCCCGGCTCACCGCCGCAGCTCAGAACGTGTTTGGGTCGCAATCGAGGTCAGCGCCTGCACCAACGCAAGGTGCGTCAGTCCCTGCGGCAAATTCCCCAAAAACTCGCCGCTGTGCGGATCGGCCATTTCAGGGTAGATACCCGTTCCCCCTTGTAGCGCCTGAATGATCGCATCCATTGCCCGCGTCGCTACTTCAGTTTGTCCCAGTAACGCTCTCGCTTCGATTTGCCAGAACGTGCAGGCGAGGAACGCGCCTTCTTCATTCGCCACGCCGGAGTAACGGTGGTGATAAGGACCGTTTCCCAGCTCGCGCTGAATGGCGTCGAGTGTCTTCTCCATCCGGTCGTTATCGCCAAAGCGGAATCGTACGGCGAGCGCTATCGACGCATCCAGCCTGTCGCTGCCCGGGTACATGACATAGGCGCTTCTCTCTTCGGACCAGCCGTGTTCATTGATCCATTCGGCGATCCGGTCGCGTTCGCGTTCCCAGCGATCGCGGCACGTGGTGGGCAATTGCCCGCTGTCGGCCAGCTCGACCGCGCGCGCCAGCGCCTCCCACGCGCTGAATTTGGACATCGTGTATTGCCGGGCCTCTTCGAGCTCCCAGATGCCGGCATCTTCGCGTCGCCAACGGTCTGCGCACTGATCGGCGAGGCGGGAAAGTGTTTGTGCACTTTGCGAGTCGAGAATGTTGCCACCGCGGACAAATTCGGCAGCCGTTCCGAAGATATCGCCGTAAATGCCGTGCTGATGCTGATTCGTCGCGGCATTGCCGACCACGACTGGCGTCGAGTTCCTGTAGCCGGGAAGATCCAGCTCGGTAACAGCGGGGACAACGCCGCCGGACAGCGGGAACAGAACCCGGGCGCCGTCGTTCTCGATTTGCCTGAGTAGCCACGAGAATGCCGCCTTGGCTTCTTCCTGAGCATCTATCCGAAGAAACGCCTTGATGGTGTAGCCGGCGTCACGTACCCACGCGTAGCGATAGTCGAAGTTCTTGCTACCACCGACGCGCTCGGGCAACGAGGTGGTCGCGGCAGCTGCGATCGCGCCGCTCGGTGAATACAGTAAGAGTTTGAGCGCGAGCGCGCTGCGCACGAGTAACGATCGATACGCTCCGTCGTACCGCAATTGGTGCGTCCACTCGCGCCAGGCCTCATCGGAACGGTCAATCCGGCGGTCGATCTGTTCGATCGGAGGGACGACCAGCGGCTCGTCCTGTCCTGCGACGATAGCGACGGTTTCCCGGTGCCCCGCACAGACAACCAGATGCGCAGTCAGGCCACCGTCTTCGCGTGCGTCGATCGTGAGACCCTCGCTGTGTAGAAACAGCCCGAGCACGCGGCCGGCGTGAAAGACGTCATGTCCGCCGATGACGGAGCAATAGGGGTTGATCGTATCGCCCTGACGTCCCCAACGGATGCGGATGTCGAACCTGACCGTTCCTGCAATGCCTTCGATGCGCCGGGCTAACTCCGCCCAGGGAAGGCGCCCGGCGCCGCTGCTATTGTGCGACTCCGCCAGTTTCGCCTCTCCTGAAGCGGTGGTGAAGGTCGTTTCGAGCACGTTGCTATCGGGCCGATACCGGCGTTCGGCGGTGAACGGGTCGGTCGGCGTGAGGGCAAAGAATCCGCCGCGCTCCGGATCGAGAAGACGATCGAAGAGCGGCGGTGAGTCGATCCCCGGCACGCACCACCAGTCGATAGAACCGTCGGCGCCGCTCAATGCAACAGAGCGTCCGTCTCCAATCGCGCCATAAGCACGAAGGGCGAGCGCACCGCCGCTACTGCGCTCCCAGTCTTTGCGGGTGTCGCTCAATTCTTCGGAACCTTATCGATGCCTGCTCCCGGGTTGCTGACCCCGACAAGATCCGGCGACTTGACCGCGCGCAGCGTTTCCGCCTGCGCGCTCGTGTCGATTCGCATTGTCCTCGCGAAAGGCTCGAGCTGGACCGGTCCACCGCTTTCGAGCGCCTTGAGGATGCCCTCGATGACACGCACGTCCGCATATCCTTCTTCGACGTCCGGCTCCGGGTGTGTGTCGTTGAGGATGCAGTCGGAAAAATACTTCATCTCACCGCCGAAATGATCGGTGTTTTTGAATGAATGACGACTTTCGTCCTGGCCAATGGTCACGGTTTGCTGAAGCGGCTTACCGTACGTATAACAAGGTTGCATGGCAATACTGCCCTTCGTGCCGACCACGAAATACGACTCCAGTGCATTGGCCGCATAAGAAACGACAAACTGTGCGAGGCGCTCGCCGGGAAATCTGAGTGTGACGGCGACGGTGTCGTCGAAATCGCCTAGTCCCGCCTTTTCATGCCGGACGCCGACCGCAGACACGATCTCAATCGGTTCGTCTTCGAATACGTAGCGCGCGGCATTGATCGGATAGGGACCCATATCCAGCAGCGGACCGGCTGCCACACCACTGCGGGCACGATGGTTCGCAGGATCCACCTTCTGAACGAAGGTCGACGAAAACAGAATGATCTCGCCCAGCTCGCCTGAACGAATACGCTCGATAGCGGACAGCGTGGCAGGTTCAAAATGCAATCGATAAGCCACCATCAGCTTTGCCGTCGACGCATTCGCGGCTTCTGCAATTGCCTTGCACTGTTCGGTCGATACTTCGAGCGGCTTTTCCACCAGCACATGTATGCCCGCGCGTAATGCGGGAATGGCGAACTCCGCATGTCGCCAGTTCGGCGTAGCGAGATAGATCGCGTCGATCTTCCCCGATGAAAGCATCTGGTCGAACTGCTCATACCGGTAGACGTCGGTCACGCCATATTGCTCGGCCACCTGCTGCGCCTTTTCGGGATCTCCAGAGACGAGGGCGGTGATCTCCGAATTCCCGGTATGGTCGACGCCAGGCATCATCGCTTCCTGCGCGATGTCACCGAGTCCGACAATCGCGTAACGGATTTTCTTGCTGTTCGTCAGGCCTATTGCTGAGAGGATACTCATGTTGTTACCCCTGGTTGCGGTGGTGAAGTGACTGGCCGGCAGAGCGTCGCGAGCCTCGCATCAGACGGTAGCAACCGATCCCGAATCGACCCGGTAATTGCTGCCATTTACGAAACTCGCGCGTTCCGAACACAGAAAGGCAACGACGGACGCTACTTCGTCAGCTTTGCCTCGTCTTTTCAATTCCATGAACGGCCGCTCTTCGTCCAGAAAGCTCGCGATCGCTTCGTCGAAGTCGGTGCCTTTTTCATTGGCTCGCTTGCGCATCATCGCGTCCGTCATCGGTGTCGCTATAAAGGCGGGTGAAACGGCATTCACCAGCACACCTTCTTTTGCGTAGGTTTTCGACAAACCTTTGGCGAGATTCAGCACGGCCGCTTTTGCGGCGCAGTAGGGCAGTTCATCGACGTACGGTTGCACCGCATCTTCGGATGCCAGTAAAACGATGCGGCCCCAGCCGCTTGCCCTCATTTCGTCGATGAACGCGCGCACCAGACGGACCGGCGACATCAGATCGATGTTGAGCGTATCCAGCCAGCCTTGGTCGTCGATTTCGTGGAACAGGCCGGTTGCGCCGGTCACTCCTGCCGCATTGACAAGAATCTGCGGCGCGCCGACTGCGTCCAGCACCCGCTTTTTTAATGAGGCTATTTGCGTAACGTCCGTCAGATCCGCGGCGAACGCATGGATGCCCAAAGGAAGCTTTTGCGCCGCCTCGTCCAGCGCCGCCTGCGATTTATCAGTGATGACAACACTGGCGCCTTCCGCTGCCAGTAGCGTCGCGGTGGCGAAGCCAATGCCAGAGTCCGCACCGCTGACGAGCGCGACGCGCCCCTTGATGCCTAGGTCCATATCTTTCCCCGAGTGGGATTCAAAGTCCTCCGGGCGGGTAGCCCGGATAGTCGGCGCAACGCAGTGGAGTGACGTTGGCCGCCCCGGATAGCGCCGGGATTTCGACGCGGCCCTAAAAATCCCGATCAGGGCAAATGATTGCCACCTGTCACGCCATACACCTCACCGGTGACAAAGCTCGATTCCTGCGACGCCAGAACCACATAGATCGGTGCAAGTTCGGCTGGTTGACCGGGGCGTTTCATCGGAGCCTCCGAACCGAATTTTTCGACCTTTTCCTGCGGCTGGCCTCCGCTTGGCTGCAACGGGGTCCAGACGGGTCCAGGCGCAACCGCGTTGACCCGCACGCCCTTGCCGATCACCTGCTTGGCGAACGCATGGGTAAAGGCAGTAATTGCCGCCTTGGTGCATGCATAGTCGAGCAAACCGGGACTTGGTTGATAGCTCTGGATCGACGTCGTATTGATGATCGTCGCGCCCGGCGGGAGATGGGGCAGAGCGGCTTTGCATAGCCAGAACATTGCAAAAACATTGGTGCGGAAAGTTGCTTCGATCTGCTCGGTGGCGAGATCGGCGATATTTTCGACGAACGTCTGTTTGCCCGCGACATTCACGAGGATATCGAGACCGCCCAGGCCCGCGACGGATTCATCGACCAGACGTTTGCAAAAAGCCTCGTCGGCAATGTTACCTGGCAACGCGACTGCCTTGCGTCCTGCGTCTTCGATGAGCTGCATGACTTCCCGCGCATCTTTTTCTTCACTAGGCAGATAGTTCATCGCGATGTCGGCGCCTTCGCGAGCAAAGGCGATCGCAACCGCGCGGCCTATTCCGCTATCCGCACCGGTGATCAGTGCCCGGCGTCCGGCGAGCCGCCCGAACCCTTTGTAGCTTGTCTCTCCATGATCCGGTCGCGGCGTCATGTCTTTGGCAAGGCCGGGCTCAGATTGAGGCTGACGCTCGAAATCAGGTTGCGGATATTGAGTCAGAGGATCCTGCATGGTGAATTGATCCTGAGTTTCGGGCATGACTCGACTCCTTGGGGGTGACGTGAAACGGAGCAGAGGCCTCCGTATGGATCACGTTAGACAGCAAGGTGTATTCCTGTGTGAATACGGTGCAGTGAAGCGATGGGCGTTGTTCAGTAGGGGAGCGACTCCGAAAAATTGCTGGAGCGAATGCACAGCAACATCACGCGTTCGTGCTTGACCGTGCACAGCCGGCACCGCGCGTAATGAACACAATGCCGGGATGGAAGAAGATATGCGTAAAGATGACCGTCGTCACCCTGGGACAGGCCCATTTTTGCGGAGTGGGCAAAGGCGTACGTGAACCGTTCCGCATTTGGTCATTGTCACGCGCCGCAAACAACGTACTTCGTTGACTTCCGCTATTGCTTCCCCTAATGTTAGACCAGCGTTCTTGCGTATCTCGTGTCGGCAAATGTTGCCGCTGTAGAGTCAATACGCAGGGCGCCCCTTCTGGCTTTCTCTTTTCCATATCGCATGAACAGCAATTGCACGCTCGGGCAAACCGACGAGCTTGCCCGGCGCGTTGCGCGGGCGCCTGATTACGCGGCAGAAAACCGTTCACTCGTGACGCTGGCGCGTGCTCAGGCCGGACCCCGCACCGATCTGTTGCAAACCATCGCGGATGCCGCGCTGTCGCTCTGCCGCGCCGGCAGCGCAGGCATCAGCCTGATCGAGGCAGCCGGTAATGCGCGGGTCTTCAGATGGCTCTCGGTCTCAGGGCTATGTGCCGATCTGCGCGGAAAGATCACAACGTGGGAAGAGTGCCCTTGTGCAGTGGCACTGGAGGCTCAAACCCCGCAGCTATTCGTCAGGCCACAGGAACGGTTTTCGTGTCTCGCGTTTCCCGGCGTATCGGTGCAGGAAGGCATAGTCGTGCCGATCAGTTTGATGGGACAGGATCTGGGTGCAATCTGGGTCATGTCGCATACCGACGAATGCAGCTTCGATCTCGAAGACGTCAGGCTTCTATCGAATCTTGCCGTCTTCGCCGGCTCGTCGCTTACCATTATCAACGCTCGGGATACCAGCGAAGAAAGCGATCGCCGCCACAATGATTTCATCGCCATGCTCGGGCACGAACTGCGCAACCCAATGGCGCCGATCGACAGTGCGGTCGGCGCGGCGAAGCGTTTGTGCGCCGAGAATCGACAGGCCGTCGATGTGCTCGATATTGCACAAAAGCAGATGAGGCATTTGCGAACCCTCGTCGACGACCTCCTCGATGCCGCGCGCTTGCAGCACGGAAAACTGGCCGTCAGGCCCAGCGACACCACGCTTAACGACATTGCGTTCGATGCCGTCACCGCGATCAAGCATCATGTCGAATCGCGCCGGCACAAGCTGGTCATCAAAGGGCTGGAACTGCCCGTTTATGTGCGCGCCGACCATGTCCGGTTGAGCCAGGTGCTGGGCAACCTTCTGTCGAACTCCGCCAAATACACGCCGGCGGGCGGCAATATCGAAATCTCTGTTGAAGTCGAGAACGGAAGTCTGGATGACGCGCCCGCCGGCTCAGTCATTATCGCCATCACTGATGACGGCATGGGTATCGATACTGCGGTCCAGCCGCACCTGTTCGATCTGTTTGCACAAACTACTCGTGGAAAAGCTCACGCAGCAGGTGGCTTGGGAATCGGGCTAGCCGTGGCAAAGCGCATGGTCGAACTCCACGGTGGCACGATTGCCCTTTACAGCGAAGGGCCTGGACGCGGCACATCTGTGACGCTGAGGCTGCCAATATTGCGAGCGTCGGCAGGTGAAGAGCTGCTGGCTGCCGCCGAAAAGCATACCGTCACGACTGCGGCCCGACTGCTACTCGTGGATGATAACCGCGACGCCCTGCAGGCACTCGGCGTGTTGCTCGAACTGGAAGGACACGAGGTCACGACAGCAGACAACGGGCGAGACGCGCTGCAATTGATGATGGAGCGGCATCCGGAGGTGGCGATCATCGATGTCGGAATGCCGGAAATGGACGGTTTCGAAGTGGCTCAGCGAGTTCGTCGCAATGCGAATCTCGACGACGTCATGTTGGTGGCGCTGACTGGCTACGCATCGGAATCTGACAAGTCGCGGGCGCTCGCGGCAGGCTTCGATTACCACCTGACCAAGCCACTCTCACTCGACAAACTCCAATACGTCCTTGCGAATCGACTCGAGGGCAGGTTACGCGGTATCGTCTAGAAAGGCGATTTGCGCTCGGACCGATCACGAGCGCTTTGCGTGAATTGGCGCACGTCGCTAACGTGCGGCGTTTCGGATTTTGCGATTGTTTGGTGTGGGCAGTTTGGCAGGTCGAACGCGAATGTGCGGGGGTAGGCAGTAACCAGTCACCCCGAATTTTTCCAATCTGAATGGGTTTCAGGAAAATAGCTCGTCCGGCACCGCCGCTTCCAGCGAGCAATCGTCTGGCGTCACGGCTCCGTCGCGCTGCTCTGCAAATCGATGCTTGACCCACGCGCGTAAGCGAGACTGGAAAGTCTTGCGATGCGCCGTGTCCATCTCTGCATATCTCTCGAATTGTGCAGTTGCGAATGTCAGCGTAAGGACGCGCCGAGCGTCCAGCGTCGTGTCGCCGCGAGATTCTACGACCCACGAAATCTGCACAAAAAGCCGCGTGCCTTCGTCATAACTGCTCATAGCGGGAGCCTTGGGCGACTCGAAGATATCGGCCAGTGCCAGCTCTATTTCTTCGGCGCGTTGTTCCAACTCCGATTCGTTCATTGACAGCTTCGTATGCATTGATTGGTGTTAGCGAATAGCCGAGCACCAGCAAGCCCCATTCCCATCGACAGGACGTATAGGTTTGTGAGTGTCAAGCCCGCGCATCCGGATTCGAGCAGATAGCAGCACGGTCGGTGCATGCCGCCTATTGCTCCATACACATGCCGAGTGACGTGACTTACCCGAGTCAACGCGAGATCTACGGCAATGGCGCCAGAAAAGGATGGAACGTATAAATGTGGCTATTTTCTTAGTGGTAGACGGCACAGCTCAACGATTTGATGGTGCGCCATGAGCGCTTCTGTGTACGCTCTTTGGAAAATTGAATAGTTTGACTGGTTGGTCGCCCATCAGCTGATGCGTGCAGATATTTTCTCAGCCCTTACGCTGGATTGCGCAGGTGCTCTGCATCGAACATCTGCGCAATCCAGGCTACTCATCAAACGATTCGAGATTACTGTCCGAAATAGACCGGCTTGGTTCCGGGTGCGCCTCCCGTGTGTGCGGGCTGCCTGATCTGCTCGGGCGCGCCCGAGGCAGACGACCCGGGCATCACGCCGCCGTAACTCCCGCTTTCCGCGCTACGTACCTGCTGTGCACCCACCCGTGCCTCTGCCGCTTGCGCCTCGCGCGGATACGACGTTTGATCGCCGATCGAGTTGTTATAACCCGCTCGCTCGACATTTAACTGGTCGTGCTTGACTTGGGCCCGGCTCAATGAGTCGCCGGAAGGAGCGGTATCCGTTTGGGCAAATGCCACTACCGGCATAGCGATGAGGGCGGCGACGGCAACAGCACGTTTAATCGTGTTCATTTGATATCTCCCGTGAGGTTAAACACGAAGCTCTCCCCGCATGCGCTATGCCAGCTGCGGAAAAAGACATCATCGTAGCGGCCTCGCATGAGAGTTTTAGTGATCGACTGGACGGGCGCGCGTTTGACCGGCATGCGCTTTGCTCGAATTTATTGCTTGTTATCAAAAGTCAGTTTGAGAAAAATCAGGAAGAGCCATGCAAAAATCACCTCGAACGAGAGCATTCGACCAGTTTGAGAGCGTCGCAATCAGCCTATATGACGGTGGAGTTCTTTCACCTGCGGTGCTCGAAAGGGTGATTCGCGGCTTCGCGTCTATAGATGTTGAATGGACTCGAGTGCCGAAAAGGCAAGCCGTCGACGGTCATTCGCTACACGAAATTATTGCGAGGACGATGCTTTCGCGCGAAGTTCCCGGGGACTCTGCATCGGAGTCATTCAGGACGGTCATCGAACATATCCTTGGTGCCCCGATCCCCGCCGGTGCGGCAAAGCCGGGCGCTCGAAAGGCTGAGGGTCCCCGCCAGGGTAGACGAAGCGCCACGAAGGCTGATGATGTATCTGACATTGCCGACGAGCTAGTTGGGCAATTGGCGAGAAGCGCGCGCCAGGACAAACGTCGGCGGGACGAGAAACCCTCTAAGCGGCCCAGCACTTCCGCGTTCAATCCGTTTTCGACTGCTGCACTGCCGCGGTCCCACCGCACGTGAGTTGCAATCCTCGATCCGGCCGGCGTAAAAGCGTTCAGCCAAGCCGAGTCAAGCAGTAATTTGAGAGCAAGTGCATGCGGTCACCATTAAATTAACAGTGAACCCAGTCGAATTGTTCGAGGACGATTCGTGCCTTTCTGTTCATCTCACCGGAGCATATTAGCTGCGACACGTCGGTAAGCTTCACCCTATGAAAGGCGCCGCTGATGCGGGCATAGGTCTGCCGGGATCGGTCTGCGTAAAGTGCGAAACTCTTCAAGCACTCGCTGTTCCCGATACCCGATTGCAACTCAATAGCGCAGCGGTGCGTAAGACCGTTGATTGTCTCGCGAGGATCACGTGACTTTGTCGGACTTTATTGAGGCAAATCTCGACGGCTTGCTCGAAGACTGGATAGAGTACGCGCGCGTGGTTGGACCCGAAAGTGTCAGACTTACTGATGAGCAACTACGCGACTCGGGTCGCCAGCTTCTGATCGGCATCGCAGCAGATATGCGCGCATCGCAAAGTGCCGCGCAGCAGCAGGCGAAGTCTCACGGAAACCGCTCGGAACCAGACTCAGCCTTCAACGAGGTGGGGCGCGAGCATGCGGACGCGCGGCAGACTCACGGCTTTGACGTTAACGCCTTGGTCGCGGAGTATCGCGCGCTTCGCGCGAGTGTCCTGCGCAGATGGCAGCAGACATGCCCGATTGATGCCGCCTAGTTCGGGGAAATGCTCCGCTTCAACGAAGCGATTGATCAGATGGTCGCAGAGTCGGTCAGGCAGTTCTCAACGCGTTCGGAGCGTATCCGGGATCTATTCACAGGCGTCCTTGCTCACGATATGCGCTCGCCAGTGACGGCGATCGTGAATTCGGCGAACGTACTGCTTCGCGACGAGAATTTGTCGCCTATCAGCCTTCGCGCGGGGATCAACCTTCAACGCGGTGTCGAGCGGATAAAGTCGCTGGTCGACGGTCTTTTTGTCTTTACACGTACCCGCCTGGGAGACTCTCTGCCGGTTGAAGCCACAGAACAGGATTTAGGACGTATCTGCGCCGGTGCGGTCGAAGAGATCCGCGCCGCAAGGCCCGACGCACATATCGAACTGCACTCGACGGGCGATCTGGGGGGCATGTGGGACGCGGGACGCATGAACCAACTGGTCGTCAACCTGTTGACCAATGCGATTGAATATGGGTGTGGCTCCGCGATTGTGAGAGTTAGCGGCGACGACGGGCATATCGTTCTTGCAGTTTCGAATGAAGGTTCGCCGATACCCGAAACCGCTCTGCCGACAATCTTTGATCCGTTGACGCGCGCAGGTCCTTCCGCTGGCCCGAAGCGCGTTACGTCAGGTGTTGGACTCGGCCTTTACATTTGCCGTTGCATCGCGAATGCTCATCACGGGACAGTCTCAGTAGATTCTCAGGCAAACGAAACTGTATTCACGATCGAAATCCCGCGCTTTTCAACTTAGCAAACGGCCGCGGTGCTGCTGCGGTGCGAACGAACCGGCCGCTGTCGACCGACAGCCTGATAAACTAGTAGGCCAGTCCGTGCTGTTGTTCTCATAGCATCAGTCAGCACCAGCTATAGCGCGAACAAGGCGTGCGGCACCGGTCCTTCCTCTTTTCTCAAGCTCCTCGGCAAGCAGGTTCAAAAAGCCGTCGACGTCACCGTTTGTGTGCCGTTGACGAAATTCTTTCAAGGCGTCATCGATGGCAGCGCGCTGTGAGGCTTCAGATAACGCGCTGCCTATATGCGAGCCTCCTCGCGCAAGATCAAGCATGTAGACGGACCGATAGAGATCAGGGCTCGGTCGCTTCGGTTTTCGTCGTTGCACCATCGGACTCTCATGTTCTTGTGGGGTATTCGGCCTTTTGCTGGCCTACGGTTGCGAACAACGATCGCTTCTCGGATTTCAAGTGGTCAAACGGCTCCATGCATCGACGTCCGGCGACTCTACATCGCGTCTGACTTAAGAGACGTATGAAGGGCAGGAAGCAAGTTAGGCTTGGTAACCGGGCGTGCCCAGATACAGAGCGGTGGCATGCCAGGCGAGCACGAACGAAAAAAAGCCGACGTCAGTCGGCCAATGGGAATCTAGCGTAGTCGAGGGAGCCAGACCCTGAGAGGAGGCCAGTATGTTCGCTTTAAGCGGAACTGGCGAGCTTTATTTAATCGATTTGTTAGCCACTGCCGGGTTGCTCGTGCGCAGCCCGAAGCACTGTGTCGCGCGATCCGCTTTAGTTACAAAGAGCGGTCGAGGCCGGAGGTGGAGTAAGTCCTGCTCCGTCGAACGGGATCGCACCATTGCAGAGTACGGGAGGCGGCCTTGTAGAGCATAAGCGTTGTCAATGCGTCGAGCCGCTGGGGATGAAGTTATCCCGTTCGTAGACGCATCACGCCCCCCCTTGCCCAGTCTGCCGCTTCGCCGGAAGCAGAATTCCTCGGTTCGTTGCGACGCATTTGCTGCTTAGTCCAGTGCGTACTTGAACTCCGGCAACGCCTCGAGTGACTTTTTTGTCGCTTCTGGCAAGACTATGCGCCGGTTATTGATCTGCAGATCGTTGAACGGTACGGAGATCAGATGTTTGCCCATGCCCAGAAAGCCGCCAACCGACAAAATCGCGTATGTGCCACGGTCCCCACCCGGCGAGACGATCAGATCGTCCAGCGTGCCGATGTTGTCCTTTATCTTGTTGTACACGTCGGCGCCTGCGAGCTTCGACGCACGATATCCGCTCGCAAGCTGAACTACGTCTGTGCGCTTTTCCGTAATGGCTTGTGGCGCACCCTGTGCGTACGCGTTGCCATAGGATGCGAGAGTTGCGAGAAGCAACGCTGCGCCGACATACGACTTGAATTGAATTTTCCGCATGAGATTCTCCCTGTCGTGTTCGACCGACTGACGCCTGACTGCACCGATAAATAGCACCCCAGAATTTCAGCTTTCGAATTGGAAGCTGCAAAAGTTGTGCCGCACAAACCCCGCGATTGCGACTACACCCGCAGTTTCGTCAGGGTGCTAGACTGACCATTCATCTAACAAGGTAGTGGAGGCAGGCATGACTGACGCGTACGTTGTCAAAACCGGTGAAAAATTTCTCTGTAGTGCGGAAGATGGCGACATCGGGTTGGCGCCAGAAATCAAGGAAGCGAAGCGCTTCCTGTCCCGTGAAGAAGCGGAAGAGGCGGCAAATAAATACGCTGACGCCGGGCATGAAATTGTTGCCATCGAGATCGGTACGCAATGACTTAAAAGAGTTTTGTTACGTAGTTGAAAAAAACGGAATTTCGTCCGTCTTCGCGTCGCACAAGACGCGACTGAGCATATCGACACCCATCGTGGCCGCAAGTTTTCCTTCATGCGGTAGCGACAAAGGGATCCGTGCAAAAGCGGGATTGCTGTTGAGTCAACCGGTGACATTTGGAAATAAAAGAGGTGCGCGATGCTGTAACCGTCGCACTGACGGTTGTGACCCGGCTCAACATACTTCATGCTCCGTGAGAGCACATGTTTGGACGTGAAGGTTTGGCTCACCTCTCTGGATTCAGAAGGTCGGCGCTGATCAGGCGGGACGCCCAAACTTGAGCGGCATCTCGTGCCTCCACGAATGTGGGGAAAGGGCCGAGATCAGGTGCACCGTCGAATGGGTAAAGAATCCGTCCGTCGGTCTTCCGGACCACCGAAAGTGTCCCGTAGTAACGTCCCTTCTGAACCGATTTACTCGCGATGCTCACGAAATAGTCGTCCGCGGTTTGCGGCCTCGCTGCAGCTTTTGTGGATGAAAGTCTCCGCGCCATCACTTTGCCTCTTCGGCTGCATCGTGCTGGGCAGTTTGCTCATGAGGCTTTGTGTTCCTACGAGCTTCTTCAACGCAGTTGTCAACGTTATCCTGCTGACCGTTGCGTTCACCAGCTTTTTTGGCTAGACGAAGGTACGCGCTGGCGATGCGACGCAAGTCCTCTTCCGACGCGTCCTCTATACCGATGAGCTGATTGCTCGCAGAACGGTTTGAGGCGAGGAGCTCGTTTAACTTCAGATGTACAGCGACGCTGTCTTTATTCTGGCTTTGCTGGATAAGAAAAACCATCAGGAACGTAACGATGGTCGTTCCTGTATTGATCACCAGCTGCCAGTTTTCCGAATACTTGAATACAGGTCCGCAGGTAAGCCATGCGAGAACAGAAATTACGGCAGCCCCGAATGCCATCGGCGATCCTGCCCAACGTGTAACCGTAGCGGCAAACGTATCGAAAGCTTTGGTGACAGGATGTCGGGATGCATACGCCGGACTCGACGTGTCGGGAACCGTGTCTAGCCGGTCGACCGGCTGATGTTGCGGATGTTGCATGTACGACTCCTGGAGTGACGGCTTTCGCGCGCATTGCTGCCCGACACCTACGACGAGAGCTCAAGCAGCCGCTTTCGAATATGGTCGGGCCTACGCCAGGCAGCAACCGCAATATCTGTGCCGTTCCACCTATGCGCCAACCATGTGAGCAATTTCATCGACTTCGATCGTTTTGCCGGATTTGTTTTTTACTCCATGTCCCCACACCTGAATATGTGCGCCGGGCTCCAGGTAGTCCGCCAACTCTTTCGCGGCGTGTGGGGGCACGCGGATTGAGGTGCCATCAGTAAGTAGCGCACCGCGAAGCTCTCCCTGCGGTCCGAACAACGGGAGCTTTACTTCGCCCTCTGTTGTCATGGGGCGCAGTTGGACGTGACGCGGCACATGAGGTTCCTGATGCGGACCTTCGTCAAGAATAGGTACGCCGGTGGAAGAAATGAGTTGAACAGCGGCAACGATGTCTGCACCGCGTGGCTTAATTCCCTGTACGCGCACCTTGTCGCCCACGGCAATGTGTTTTGCGACCTGTCTGGACAGATGTGGCGGGAAATGGACCTGTCTGGCGCTATCGAGAATCAGGCCGTCCAATTCGCCATGCGGGTTTAGCAGAAAATGCGTGACTTTCCCGCGTGTCTCTTGCAGGGAGTCAGGGTCTATCCAATGCATGGTATTTCTCCATTAAAAGCGGTTCGCCGCATACGCCGAACCGAAGTCGATTTACAGGCTCTGCAATCTGGCAGCATCGCTCACCTTTGAGAACTTCAGCGAGCGCGCATGCGAGGCCCTATGCACGGGACGTGCCTGGAGACGATGCTGCACCGCGTGTACAGACAGGGCGCCTTGGCGCGCCAAGTCGGCTCGAGTTACGGCATCAATACGGGTAGTACTTATCGGAACGCCACTTGTTGACCATCGGGGCTCATACGCACGCCATGGCGGGTACAGGATGGCCACCGAGTCAGTGAATAGGAGTCGCTTCGCGCGTTTGTTCCTGCAGGTCATGCCGGGAAAAAAATGCCCGCACAACTGGCGGGCAAAAATCCACGTCGTGGAGCTATGGAGGAGACGTCTTTGCAAATCATCGAGCGCCCGGGCATACGAGGCGCGCGGCGAAGGAAGCTACCCCGCCTTTTTCCGACGAGTCGAAGACTTTGCCGGTGGTGCGGTCGCAACCGTCATGGCGGCGTCTTCCATAGCGATTTTCTTCGAGGCAGATACATGCTGCGTCAGCAGCGAACCAGCAGCGGTCGCCTCATCAATCGGCGCTACGATGCGCGACTCCTCGTCCAGCATGGCAATAGCTTTTTCCCAGTATTCCTCCGCTCGACCTGCCGGTCGCCCGTTAGATTCCCAAAGGTAATACGCTCGTAACTCAATGTCTGCCCGGCCTGGAGATGCTTGCATGGGTTTCTTCCGGTTGGAGAGCTGCTGGCGCGTTGCCGCAGCCGCACTAAAGATTTAGCTCGCCTGGATATTCGACGCCTGCTTGCCCTTCGGACCCTGCTTCACTTCAAAGGTCACGTTCTGGTTTTCCTGCAGCGACTTGAAGCCGCTGGATTGAATCTCCGAAAAGTGAGCAAAGAGATCTTCGCCGCCACCGTCCGGAGTGACTTCACGGTACCTGTTGCCATAAATTCCTCTTTACGTCTTAAAACGCAGGCGTATGCCCGCAGTTAAAATTCTGCTAATGAGCTTTAGTCGCTGGAAAACCGCATTACGCGCTGACGGTGGTGAGCGACCGCGGCTGAAGCGCCACAACGTTAGCAGGTGGCGTGCCCGACGTTCATAAGGGGGCGCGTTATAGCGAGTTATTTTTTGGAATGGATAGAGAATTACGCCGGGGCTGCCCCGCAGCGGCGCTTTCCGTTTGGAGAAGCAGGGCGCTCGCCAGAACCGGCGCTCGACTATACGCCGCCAGGCGGTCGGGGTGAACTCGAATCAGCGCGGCTATGACATTGGCCGACCCGCGCGACAGCGTATCTGACTACATAGGAGCCATTTACCGCAGGTAGAGGAGGGCGCGAATGGGTGAAGCGTCACGCGAACAGTATTTATTCGTTTGCAGTGGCCCGATCCTTGCCGGCCCGTATTAGTCGACGCGCCAAATCGTGCGCGGTACGACACCCTGCATTGGCTGAGCGACGGCGGTGAGGAGAGGTTCCATGCGATTGGCGCCAGCATATGTCAAACAACGGCCCCTAACCGCTGGATCGACTGCACTTATTCTGATTCCGGCGCTTGGCGCCGCGTCTACCGCTTCGTTAGCGCAAGCCCATCCGTCTGCGCCTCTCAACTACTTTCTGCATGCAGATGGACCTTCGGCGATCCCGACCATGCATCTCGGCTGGGTGCTGACCGGTGTCGCGGTTGTTGTCACAGGCGTCGTTGCAGCGCTTTTGATTGTTGCGATCCTCCGTACGCGCCCGGTCGTCCGCGCCGACTCGCTGGTCGCGGCGACGGGCGGCATGCGCTGGCTTTACATCGGCACCGGCGTGTCGTCGGTCGCCCTGTTCGCGATGCTTGTCTATATCCTGCTCACGCTCGGCGCGGTAGCATCGCCTGCCACACACCCGCAGTTGACCGTGACGGTCACCGCCTATGACTGGTGGTGGAAGGTGGACTACGTCGACGATCCCAATCCTGCGCACCGTTTCAGCACCGCCAACGAAATTCATATCCCGGTTGGCGAGCCGGTGAGGATTGCGCTGAAAAGCGCTGATGTCGTGCACGCTTTCTGGGTGCCGCAACTGGCAGGCAAAACCCAGACAATCCCGGGCCAAACCAACGAGCAGTGGATCGAGGCCGACCGGC
The DNA here is from genome assembly GCF_900099835.1 of Paraburkholderia fungorum. NCBI lineage: Bacteria > Pseudomonadati > Pseudomonadota > Betaproteobacteria > Burkholderiales > Burkholderiaceae > Paraburkholderia > Paraburkholderia fungorum. Next base: position 139,047 of record NZ_FNKP01000004.1, on the reverse strand, counting down.
CCGGTATCTATCGGGGGCAGTGTTCGCAGTTTTGCGGCGAGCAACATGCCCATATGGCCTTCGAAGTGGTGGCACAGACACCTGATGAGTTCAACGCATGGCGGGACGCGCAAGCGCGGCCGATTGCTTTGACGAATGCCGATACGGTCGATGCTGGCAAGCAGCTTTTCGCCGAGCGCTGCGCCGGCTGTCACATGATCCGCGGCACCGATGCCGTGGGCCGGCAAGCGCCCGATCTGACGCATCTCGGCTCACGCCGCTCGATCGCGGCCGGAGCGTTGACCAACACACCGGATCATCTGCTCGACTGGATTCAACACGCGCAGAGGATAAAACCCGAATCGCTGATGCCGGATATCCCGCTGAGCGCAAGCGATGCTGCGGCGTTGTCGGCGTACTTGGCGACGCTGCATTGAAGGTCCCGTCAATAATTAGGGAGCGTCATCGCATGTCCGATCATGCTGAACCCGCTTCACAGCAAGGCATGCAACGCACGTTACGCACGCCGCAGCGTGGACGCGTGCCTCCCGGCAGTGTCGCGGAAAAACGCCTGCGCGAAATATGGGAATCACCGCCGGGTTGGCGAGGCTGGCTCTCCACCGTGGATCACAAAACGATCGGCCTGCGCTATCTGGTCACCGCATTCGTGTTTCTGCTGATGGGTGGCGTTGAAGCGCTCATCATGCGCATCCAGCTCGCGCGGCCCGATGCGACCATCCTCACGCCCGAACAGTACAACCAGCTGTTCACGATGCACGGCGTCACGATGATCTTTTTGTACGCGTTATCGGTGCTTTCCGGCTTTTCGAACTATCTGTGGCCGCTCGTGCTCGGCGCGCGCGACATGGCGTTTCCGCGTTTGAATGCATTGTCGTATTGGATCTTTCTATTCGCGGGGATTTTTCTGTACACGAGTTTTCCGGCGGGGCAGGCGCCGGACGCGGGCTGGTTCAATTACGTGCCGCTTTCGGGCCCGCAGTACAGCACTGGGCCGAATATCGACATTTACGCGCTCGGCATGGTTCTGCTCGGCATTTCCACGACAGTGGGATCGATGAACTTCGTCGTGACCCTGTTGCGGATGCGCGCACCGGGCATGTCGCTCGACCGGATGCCCGTGCTGGTGTGGGGCACCCTGACCGCGTCGGGCGGCAACCTGTTGGCTGTGCCTTCGGTGAGCCTTGCATTCTTTATGCTATGGATGGACCGGCGCATCGGCACGCACTTCTTCGATGTCCTCGACGGCGGCCGTCCGCTGCTCTGGCAGCACCTGTTCTGGATATTCGCGCACCCGTGGGTTTACGCGGTCGTATTGCCGGCCATGGGCATTGTTTCCGACGCGTTGCCGGTCTTTTGCCGCCGGCCGCTCGTCGGCTACGGGGCGGTGGCGCTATCGACCGTCGCGACTATGATCATCGGCTTTGTCGTGTGGATTCACCACATGTTCGCGACCGGCATTCCCGCGCTCGCACTATCTTTTTTCGGCGCGGCCAGCATGGTGATCGCGATTCCCAGCGCGGTTGCGACCTTCGCGTGGATTGCCACGATCTGGACCGGACGTCCGGTGTTTCGCGTGCCGTTCTTCTATTTCGCCGGCTTCGTATTGCTGTTTGTGATCGGTGGGGTGTCCGGTGTCATGACGGCGGCCATTCCGCTTGACTGGCAGCTCACCGACACGTACTTCGTCGTGGCTCATCTGCATTACGTGCTGCTCGGCATCAATGTGTTTCCCGTCATCGGAGGCATCTATTTCTGGTTCCCGAAATTCACCGGCAAGATGATGAGCGAGCGTCTTGGCAAGCTGGGTTTCTGGGTGCTGTTCATCGGCTTCAACGTCGCGTTCTTTCCGATGCATATCGCGGGACTTCTCGGCATGCCGCGGCGCATCTACACCTATCCTCCCGATATGGGGTGGAACACGGTGAACCTCGTGACCTCGCTGGGATCTTTCCTGTTCGCAGCCGGCGTGCTGATCTTTCTGATCGATCTGCTGACGAGCTTTAAACATGGCAAACCGGCCGTCGACAATCCGTGGGATGCACCCACGCTCGAATGGTCGGTCAGTTCGCCGCCACCGCCGTACAACTTCGCGGTGGTGCCGTCGCTCGCGAGCCGTCATCCGTTATGGGAGGGGCGTCTCGACGAACCGGGCGCTACTGCGCACACGCGCTCGCAACTCGAAGAAGGCTATCTGCTCGCGCAAGGTCGCGAGGCACTTGGCACGAGCGCGCTCGAAGCGAATCCCGACGTCATCCTGAAGATGCCGGGCGATTCTTACGCGCCGTTCTGGCTCGCCGTGTTCGCCACGCTCGTTTTCGCTGGACTCGCGGCGGGCGCATGGGCTTTTGCGGGCGCGATGGTGTGCGGCTGTGCGCTGTCGATTATTGTCTGGTTGTGGCCCGAGCGCGCGCTGATCCAGCGCGAACCGGCCACCGTGCGCGACGCAGGGGACTGATATGAGCGACGCCGCCGATCTGAGCGCCTCCGCTGCCGAGCCGTATCAGCCGTTGCCGGTACGCAGCGCCGGCGAACGCTCCGGCGGGTGGTGGGGCTGCCTCACGTTGATCGCAACTGAAGGCGCGTTGTTCGGCTACCTGATCTTTTCGTATCTGTACCTGGCTTCGCAAAGTACGCAGCACTGGCCGCCCGAAGGATTGCCGAAGTTAGGGCTCGGTATCGCGAATACGGTCATTCTTCTGTCGAGCAGTATGTTCGTCTGGCTGTGCGAGCGCTGCGTGAGGCGCAGACGTCGGCGGTGGGCGGTTGCCTCGATGGCAACAGGTGCGTTGCTCGGTATCGTATTCGTGGGCATCCAGATGATCGAGTGGCACGATCATCCTTATGGCCTGACAACGCATCTGTACGGCTCGCTGTATTTCACGATCACGGGCTTTCATATGGCGCACGTGGTGGTCGGTATCGTGGTCTTGCTCCTTTTGCTGCTATGGACCGCCCTCGGTTATTTTGACGAACAACGCTGCGCGGCGCTGACCATCGGCGGTCTCTACTGGCATTTCGTGGACGTCGTGTGGCTGTTTATTTTTAGCACGCTGTATCTCACGCCCTATCTGTTTCGGGGTTGGACATGACGGCCCCCGACACGGGCGCGTCGCCCAATCGCCATGAGCGCCCGTCGCGATGGTATCTGCTCGCCGGTCTGTTGCTTGCACCGCTTGCGTGGCTGGCACAGATGGTAATAGCCGAAACGTTGGCTGCGCAAAGCTGCTATCCGTTCGATCGACCGCTCGCCGCACCCGCGGTGCCTTGGCTGCGCTTTGTGCTTGTCATGGTCAGCGCGGTGTGTCTCGTGGTGGGCGGCATCGGTGCGGGGTGCGCCTGGCGAGACGTTCGCCGCGATGCAGTCGCGGCAGTCGGGTCCTCGACCGGCGAAGGAAGCCGGAGCAGAGGGCTCGAAGGATTTCTGGCGCGCGTCGCAGCGATGAGTAGCGCTCTGTTTCTGTTCGCTCTGGTCGCGACCGATGTGGCGCTTGCGCTGGTATTTCCGTGCAAGGGATGGTGACGATGGATACGCGTAGGCAACCTCCGTCGATCCGACGTCGGGTCTCGGTCTTGCACGGATTTAGACGTGCTGCGCGCCCGACGGCTGCGATGCTCGCGATGTTGCTGGGCGCCGCTATTCCCGTCCACGTTGCAAGCGCTGCATCCGGCGCGGTCCCCACGGCGGACGCGGCCCAGATCGCGCGCGGCGCGTATCTCGCGAAAGCTGCCGATTGCGCGGGCTGCCACACTGCCGCGCCGCATGCGAAACCGGCAGGTGGCGCTTTGATTCCAGGCGTGCCGTTCGCCGGTGGACTCGGCATGGCGTCTCCGTTTGGCACCATCTATTCGTCGAATATCACCCCTGATCCACAAGCGGGCATCGGCCGGTATAACTACGACGATTTTGCGCGAGCGCTGCGCGACGGTGTTGCGCCTCGCGGAAAACGGCTTTATCCGGCCATGCCGTATCCGTCATTTGCCCGAATCGACGACGATGACATGCACGCACTCTACGCGTACTTCATGCACGGTGTGACACCGGTTGCGACGCCCGCAACGCCGACGCGTTTGCCGTTTCCGTTCAATCAGCGCTGGGCGCTGATGTTCTGGGACTGGGCGTTCGCTCCAACTGGTCCATTCAAGGCGGACGCCCGGCACGACGCACAATGGAACCGGGGTGCCTATCTCGTGCAGTCGTTGGGGCATTGTGGCGCATGCCACACGCCCCGAGGACCTGCGTATGAGGAGCGAGGCTACACGGAAGCCAGCCTGCTTTATCTGACTGGCGGCACGAACGACCACTGGTTTGCGCCCAATCTGAGCGGCGACGAGGGCTCGGGACTCGGACGAATTTCCGCGTCGGACGTTGCGGCGTTCCTCAAGCATGGCCACGGCGGAGGCCTGGTTACGTTCGGTAGCATGGTGCAAGTGGTGGAGGACAGTACCCAGTACCTCAATGACGCTGATCTCATCGCAATCGCCTCTTATCTGAAGAACTTGCCGCCGCGAGCCCCGAACGCTCATTTCGACCCGCGTTCGAGCGCCGCGCAACAAAGCGCGCAGGCGCTCGCGACCGGCGACGTCGAACGGCCCGGCGCCGGCATTTATGCGACTTATTGCGCTCGATGCCATCAGTCGACCGGCGCGGGTGTGCCGCAAAAGTATCCGCGCCTCGCTGGCAATCCCGCGGTGCTGGCGCCGCAAACGGTCTCGCTGGTGCGACTGCTAGTGGAGGGCGGCGCGAGCCCGAACACCGTTGACGGTCCCGATTCGCGCAAAATGCCGCCCTTTGCCGATAAATTGAATAACAGCGAAATTGCGCACGTTCTGACGTTTGTGCGCAGTGCGTGGGGAAACGCGGCTGAGCCTGTCACAGCGCATGACGTGTCGGCGGTACGTAGCGCGATACACAAATAGGCGGCTGCGGCGGGATGAATGCGTCGTCGAGGGCCACTTCCGCATTGCGGGACACGGGTATGGAGGTTGCTCGCCGGTTTCAGAGTATCAATTCATCCCGTGTGCACGATTAGAGTTCTTGACCCGCGCTTCCGGTGTAGCCCACAGTGTCCGCGTCATGTGGCGGCTCCATTGCACGATTCGGAATTTCTCCCCAACAAATGAAAGGATTGGACATGGCACACGAAGCCGGCAAGGCAACTGAAGAGCGACGTCGCCTGGGAGGCTGGCTCCCGACTCATGAGCCCCACCTGGCTCGATACCGCACGGAGGTAGCGGCGAAAGCGCGGCAGCGAGGCGCTAGCGAGCCGCGAACGAGGGCTGTCGAGGAACTCGCAGCACTGGTAAATGACGATGCGGTCCTTCGAATGGACCTGACGCGAGCTATCGCCCAGGCACGTGAAGCCGGATTCGTTCTGGGTTATTCAAACATCGACGAATTGATGGATGTGATCGATTATCTGATGACCTATGCGCCGCCCTTCAGCACGACAAGCCTGATTCATTGTCCTTTGAATGCGTTGCTCGACTGGCCGATGTGCATGCCCTCGGGCTACGCGCTGTTTCGGGACCCTGCCTTGAACGCGCAACTCAAACGCGTGCTGAATTGCTGGTGCGGCTTTCTGAGCGGCCCGCATTCGCGCGAGCACCTGACTGTTTCGCCACCCGACGGCTGGCTGTCCCGCGAGGCCGATCAACGAATCGGCCTTTCCCAGTTTATTTGCAATCCAGATCAACCTTACTGGGGATTTGCGTCGTGGAATGATTTCTTCACGCGACGGTTTCGCGACGGCATGCGGCCGGTCGATGAGCCTGATAATGACAAGGTGATCGTGAGCGCCTGCGAGGCCGCTCCTTATAACGTCCAGCACGATGTAAAAGCCGACGACACGTTCTGGATAAAAGCGCAGCCTTACTCGTTGCGGGACGTATTTACTGCGAACCGGAGCGAACTGGCAGACACGTTTGCAGGCGGCTCGGTCTATCAGGCTTTTCTCAGTGCGTTTAACTATCACCGCTGGCATGCGCCGGTAAGCGGCGTCGTTTCTCACGCATACGCCGTTGACGGTACGTATTATTCGAATGCGGATTCGGAAGGTGAAGACCCGGCTGGTCTCAACGATTCGCAGGGCTACATTACAGCCGTGGCTGCAAGAGCGGTGATCGTCATCGAATGCGATGATCGTTCGATCGGTAAAGTGGCTTGCATCTTTGTCGGTATGGCCGACGTCTCATCGTGCATCATCGAAGCGCTGCCAGGCATGCGACTGCGCAAAGGTGACGAACTGGGATTCTTCCAGTACGGAGGATCGACCTGTTGTCTCGTGTTCGAGCCAGGGGTAATCGAAGGCTTCGTTCCGCAGCCGCCGTTCGACGACAAAAGCACACCCGTGAAGGTGAACTCGCGTATCGCCATCGCCAGATAGTTTTGCACGGCAATTGCACGTCCATGCAATTCATTTTCATGCGCTTTGTTCTTCGGGCACGGCCGCTGCTCGATCATATGAACGGTCGCCACAACGGCGAGCGCCGTTCCCGGAGATCAGCAATGAAAGCATTAGTGTATGAAGGCCCCCGCAAAGTGACTGTCAAGGAAATGCCGGATGCAAAAATCGAACGTCCCAATGACGTGCTGGTAAAAATCACGACGACCAATATTTGCGGTTCGGACCTGCATATGTACGAAGGTCGTACAAACATGGAATCGGGCCGCATTCTCGGCCACGAGAATCTCGGCGTGGTGACTGAAATCGGCAAGGGCGTCGAGCGGATCAAGGTCGGCGATCGAGTTTGTTTGCCGTTCAATATCGGCTGTGGTTTCTGCAAGAATTGCGAGCGCGGGCTGACAGGTTTCTGTCTAACTGCGAATCCGGGTGTGGCTGGCGCAGCGTATGGCTTCGCCGGAATGGGGCCGTATAGCGGCGGTCAGGCGGAATATCTGCGCGTGCCGTTCGGCGACTTCAACTGCCTGGTGCTGCCGGCCGATTCGGAAGAAAAGGAGAATGACTACGTGATGCTGTCGGATATTTTTCCGACCGGCTATCACGCGACCGAACTGGCCGGCGTTCTGCCCGGCGAAAGCGTGGTGATTTACGGAGCGGGGCCAGTCGGACTCATGGCGGCGCTATCGGCGCAAATCAAGGGGGCCAGCAAGATCATGGTGGTCGACACTCATCCTGATCGCCTGAAACTGGCTGAGAAGATAGGCGCGATTCCGGTGGACGACACCGACGGCAAATCGGCTGAGCGAATTCTCGACATGACCGGCGGAGAGGGTGCGGACCGCGGTTGCGAATGCGTGGGCTATCAGTGCACATGCAAGGGCCATGAGGTTCCGAATGCGACGATGAATAACCTGATCAAAGCCGTCCGGCCGACGGGCGGTATCGGCGTGGTGGGCGTTTTCGTCGCGGAAGATCCGAAGGCCGAAGACGCGCTTGCCAAAAAAGGACAGGTCGCGCTGGACTTCGGTCAGTTATGGATGAAGGGCCAAAAAATCGCCACGGGCCAGGCGAACGTCAAGGCATATAACCGTCGCCTGTGCGATCTGATTGCAGCGGGTAAGGCGCAGCCGTCGCAGATTATTTCGCACGAACTCCCGCTGGAGCAGGCAGCCGACGGATATAAGCATTTCGACGAACGCGCCGAGGGTTGGACAAAGGTGGTGCTGAAGACGGCCGCCTGACGAGCGGTTACGCTGCCGGCGAAAGGAAATGCCCGTAGCCGGCAGTACCGCTAGTGTGACGTGACGACCACGCATGACATTCCCTACGCGTCGGCTCATCCGCATGGCACGGAACGAAATGTCCGACAGGCATGGCGGTTGCGCAACCTCCGCACAACCAACATGTTCCCCACCTGGAGTCCCACATGAATTCCGTTTCTGCTATTCACGCGCTGCCGTTTGATCCGACGTTCGAACAGGTCCCCGAAGATGAAGCAGACACCACTCGCCAACTTGTCGAGGCGATGCACAGCATCCTGGAAACCACGTCACAGGATTATCAGCACGGCGTGCGTAGCGTGCATGCGAAGAGCCACGGTCTGCTCGACGGGGAACTAACTGTTTTTTCAGACCTGCCACCGGAGCTTAGCCAAGGCGTCTTCGCACGCCCCGGCACTCACAAAGTCGTGATGCGCCTGTCGACCAATCCCGGTGACATTCTGGACGACAGCGTTTCAACGCCGCGTGGGCTCGCTCTCAAGATCGCCGAGGTAGAGGGTGCGCGTCTTCCAGGCAGTGAAGCCGAGACCACCCAGGACTTTGTGATGATCAATGCGCCGGCATTCACGGCGGCAACACCCAAGGACTTTCTTTCGAGTCTGAAACTACTGGCCAAAACAACCGACCGCGCGCCGACCGGCAAGAAGATGTTGTCGGCTGTATTGCGTGGTGCGGAAAAAGTAGTCGAGGCGGTGGGCGGGGAGAGCGGGACGCTTAAGAGTCTGGGCGGCCATCCTGAAACACATATCCTCGGCGAGACTTTTTTCACGGCCGTGCCGTTTCTGTACGGAAAATATTTCGCCAAGCTAAGCGTTGTGCCGGTCTCGGAAGAACTCACTGCTTTGACTGATGCGCCACTGGACATCAACGGCCATCCCAATGCGCTGCGCGATGCGGTCAACGAATTTTTTGCAACGCATCCGGGTGAGTGGGAAGTGCGTGTACAGCTTGCAACCGATATCGGCAAGATGCCGGTCGAAGACGCGTCCGTTAAATGGCCGGAAGACGACAGCCCTTATATTGCAGTCGCGCGTATTCGGGTAGCGGCTCAACCTGCCTGGACCGAGGCGCGCTCGGCCGCCATCGATGACGGCATGACGTTCAGTCCATGGCATGGAATTGCCGCGCATCGACCGCTCGGTGGCGTGATGCGATCCCGCAAACCTGCCTATGAAATGTCGGCGGAGTTTCGCGGGCGATTCAACGGATGTCCGGTGCACGGATAAATCCATAAAAGTGACCGGCCCGCTTCAGGCAACGATTCGCGGGTCCGTTTGTTGCGGACCCCAAGCTGTTCAGCCATGCGAAACCGCAGGCTGTGTCAGCGGCGATCGCGCAAGGAGCGGACGGCATGAGCACGGACAGCACAATCAAGGAATATCAGAACGCGGCCGGCGGTTGGGGTTCGGTCAAGGCGGTTGCAACGATTCTGATTCAGGAGCATGTCGCGTTGCACGGTAGCGCGATTCTGTCTCATCAGAACAAACCCGACGGTTTCGCGTGCGTCAGCTGTTCGTGGGCCAAACCCGCTGACCCGCATCTGTTCGAATTCTGCGAGAACGGGGCGAAGGCGACTGCCTGGGAGATCACGAGCAAACATATCGATCCCGCCTTTTTCGCACAACACACACTGACTGAACTCGAATCATGGAGCGGCCTGGAACTCGAATCGTCGGGACGGCTGACTGCACCCATGCGCTGGGACCCCGCCACCGATCGCTACGTGGAAACAACCTGGGAACACGCGTTCGCCGACATCGCAAAAGAGTTGCTTGCAATCGAACCCGATGAAGCCGTGTTCTATGCGTCAGGACGCGCGTCGCTCGAAACCTCGTACCTGTATCAACTTCTCGCTCGCCTGTACGGCACGAACAATCTGCCGGACAGTTCCAATATGTGTCATGAGAGTACGTCTGTCGCTCTACCGAAAACGATTGGTTCACCGGTTGGAACGGTCACACTCGCCGACTTTGAACATACCGACTGTATGTTCTTCTTTGGCCACAACACCGGCACTAACGCGCCGCGGATGCTGCATCAGTTGCAGGACGCGCGCAAACGTGGCGCGCAAATCATTACGTTCAATCCGATCAGGGAGCGCGGGCTGGTCAGTTTCGCTAATCCCCAATCGCCGCTTGAAATGCTGACGCCGGCCGAGACGCGCATCAGCACGCAATATCATCAGGTGCGGATTGGCGGCGATGCCGCCGCCGTGGCCGGTCTCTGCAAGCTGCTGATCGAATGGGACGACGCGGCGCAACGCGATGGAGCACCTCGGGTGCTCGACGCAGCGTTCATTGCCGAACACACGGCAGGCTTCGAAGAATTCGCTGCGGCGATGCGCGCAACGACCTGGGCCGAGATCGAAGCGCGCTCGCAATTGACGCGCGACGCACTCACTGCAGCCGCCACGGAATACGCTCGCGCGAAGTCTGTCATGGTGCTGTACGGGATGGGGATCACACAGCATCGCAATGGCGTGCACAACGTTCAGATGCTGTCCAATCTGCTGCTGTTGCGCGGCAATATCGGCCGGCCTGGTTCCGGTATCTGTCCGATACGGGGACACTCGAACGTGCAGGGTCAGCGCACGGTCGGCATCACCGAGAAGCCGGAACTCGCGCCGCTCGACACATTGAAGAAACTGTACGATTTCGAGCCGCCGCGTCACAAAGGTATGAGTACCGTAGAGGCCTGCAAGGGTGTGCTGGACGGAAAAGTCAAAGCGTTCATCGGGCTTGGCGGCAATTTCCAGGTGGCGATTCCGGATCATCACGTGATGGATGCCGCGTGGCGCTCGCTGAGGCTGACCGTGCAGATTGCGACGAAGCTCAATCGCAGCCATCTGCTGCATGGCGAAGTGGCTTACCTGCTGCCGTGCCTCGGGCGCATCGAGATCGACCAGCAGGCAGAAGGCGAACAATGGGTGAGCGTCGAGGACAGCACGGCGTGCGTCCACGGTTCACACGGTTATGCCGACCCGGCCAGTGACATGCTTTTGTCCGAGCCAGCCATCGTGGCCGGTATCGCCAAGGCTCTGCTGCCGCACAACCCTCACGTCGACTGGGATGCTTGGGTGGCCGACTACGCGACGATCCGCGATGCGATCGAACGGACGTATCCCGATCAGTTTGCCGACTTCAATCGGCGCTTTTGCGAACCCGGCGGTTTTCATCGACCGATACCGGCCGCCGAACGCAAATGGAAAACGCCCAACGGCAAAGCGAATTTCGTGATGCCCGATACGCTCGACGAAGATGCCGACATGCCGTCCAGCGGTCCCGACGTGCTTCGTCTGATGACAACGCGCGGCGACAGCCAGTTCAACACCACGGTCTATTCGCTGGACGACCGCTTTCGCGGCGTGCACGGCACGCGCAATGTCCTGCTGATGCATCGCGACGACATGACAAGACTCGATCTCGCGGAAGGCGACGAAGTGTGTGCATCCACCGATTCGAAAGACGATGTAACACGCGAAGTGGATGGCATGCGCGTCCATGCTTTCGATATTCCCGCCGGTTGTGTCATGGGCTATTACCCTGAGTGCAACCGGCTCATCCCGCTATCGCATCATGCAAAGGACAGCCTCGTACCCGCGTCGAAATCGATACCGGTGCGGTTGCGGAAAAGCGGAAAAAGTCAGCAGATAAGTGCTGCGTGAAAGGCTGCCAGACGAGCGTTTTGTCGATAGGCTCTGTCGACACACGGGAAATTCGGCACTGGCCGCCCGGATTGTACATCGTAATGAGGCCACGACTTTCACCCCACACGATTTGAAATCGCAGCCGTAGTCAAGGAGTTTGGCAAGTAGTCGATGCTCACGCTGACCGCTATCGCAACCCAATGGGTCATTGAGAATGTCCTGATGCCTCAGGGATGGAGAAATCCCTGCATCGTTCGAACGGGGACGTTGCGGGGAGGGATCCGCGCCACCGTGTGGTTCAGTTCAGCGCAGGTCGCGAAAGCGACACGCGCGGAATTGCGGAAAATCAATGCGAAAGGGGCCCTCGTCGCTATTGTTGTCGCTAAGCACGCGATAGCTGCTTTTCGAATATAGGCGGTAACACTTCGCCGAAAAACCAAAACGAAATTGGCTGCGGTGTTTGTCCGCTTACACTGTAGATTCAACTGGTCACTGCAGTGCAGAGTCTTCAGGGACAGCTTTGGGTCGGTGACGGAAATTCAGTGCTGACTTACAGGCGCTGGTGCGCCGCTTCGGCTCGAATTTCCGGCTTCGGCCAGGAGCGGCCGGTCGAGGTCGTCGTCCAGTTCGGTTCTGGAGGCCCTCAATCATGCCCACTTCCCCGAAGGGAGGGCGGTGTCCATTCCATCTCGGCCAGTAAGCGCCATTCACGTCGGGGCATACGGTGTCGTTCAGATTAAGGTTCCTGGGTCACGGCAGGACGTTCGCCGTGACTGAGGGGCGAAGCGCCAATGGGCGATGAACGCCCGTCGCATCAGTCACGGGCGAAAGCGAGGGATTTTGAGCGTAAATGCGGTTTCGCGTTCGGAAGACTCGACGGAAATCGTTCCCTGATGGGCATGGGCGATGCACTGGCAGATGTACAAACCAAGCCCAACGCCGGCCGATAAACGTTTTGTCGCGGACGGCGAAACGGCGCGCGTCAACGGATCGAACAGCGTAGGCAGCACGTCCGCAGGAATCGGAGGCCCCTCATTCGATACGACGAGCGTAATCGAATCATCGTCGCCGACCGCCTTCAGGCGAACCTTGTTACTGCCGTACTGCACAGCGTTCGTCAGCAGATTGACGATCAGCTGGCTCATGCGCTGCCCGTCCCATGTGCCGGCAAGACTGCCCGTCGCACTTAGCTCGATCTGCGCTCCGGGCCTGGCCGCACGCACCTCCTCTACGGCGCCGACACAAATCCGCCCGAAGTCCTGTTCCGTCGGTTCTACAGGCAATGTGTCGCCCAGGCGGGTGCGTGTGAAGATGAAGAGGTCGTCCACCAAAGACCTGATCCGCTCCGTGCCACGTTGTAGATTGATTCCCGCCCGCAGACTGACCGACGACAGGTTTTCGTCGCGCAGAAGAAGATGTGCCGAATTGACGATGGCCGTCAATGGCGAGCGCATGTCATGCGCGAGGACTCCCGCAAACAGATCTCGAATCCGCTCGGTCCTTCTCGTGAACTGCCGCACAGATTCAGCGACCATCTGGTCGATTGCCTCGTTGAAACGGACCATTTCCTGAAACGCGGTCGCATCTGCCTCGCAACCCTGTTGCCACCGGTACAGGACACTGGCACGAAGTGCGCGATATTCCGCCACCACGGCGTTGATATCGAACCCATGAGTCTGACGGTCATCTGCGTGGGTCCGACCGACCTCATCAAAAGCCGGATCCGGAGCAATCCACTCGCCGCGCGATTTCGCTATCTGCTGTCCGGCATCTTGCGGTTCGCGAATGTTGGCAGCGATCCCGACCAGCAGATCGCGCGCTGAATCGCGCAGCTGCTCGTCGGTCATACGACAGCCCTTTGGTCCCACTATCCTGGCATAGTCCATCCAGTCCTTGATCAGGATGTCGAGATTTGCTTCGATGAAGTCCGAAAGTGTCAAGGAGATCCTCGGTGGGTGGGAGCCACATCGCTTTATGCGACATTCGCTGGCTTTCGCGGCGGCTAATCCGAACCGCTTGCCAGCGTCACTATTATTCCGGATTTTCCAGGTCCAGCGAGATGATCTCCTCGCCCTTGCTGACTGCCGCTTCGCGGGCCTCGGCCGGTGTTGCAAATGGGCCGATGGAGGGTGCGCCGTCGAAGGGAAACAGCAGCCGGTCGTCCGTCATCCGGACCACTTTCAGCTCACCCAGAAACGAGCCCGAACGGTTCGCGCGATAGCTGACGTACATGCGGTAATCGGATCGCGTCGCTGGAACGCTCTTGCATCGGCGTATAGCCGCTTTCGCAAAGAGCAGCTTGGGTCTGCTCATGTTTCCTCCCTTGTCGCCCCGCAGGCCAAGGCTCGCATAACGGCGTGGTGACGGACGGGATCCGGGGCATCGGTCCAAGCCGATGCAAAAAGGAGGGCAGCCGTGAAGGCCGCCCCTAACACACGCAGCGCCCCTGAGAGAGCCACTGCTACACCGAAACCTTTTTTCTCGCGATGGCGGAAAACGGGATGCGAGACAGAAAAGGATACCTGCCAAAGCATTTCATGGTGACCCTGTCTTAAGCAAATAATCGATTCAGCTGCACCAGCCGGATGGACCAATCCTACGTGCACACCAGATGGCCGGCTGCAGTGCAGGATCAGGCGGCCGCCATCTGACGCGGCTAGTGGCCGCTGGGGGTCGGGAAGACGCATTGGCAAGTGGCCGCTTCCAGGCAGATGAATGCCAGACCGCATTCCGGCGATGAGCTTGAAGACGTTTCCGCGAAAAGAAAAAAAGGCCGATTTACATCGGCCTTGAAAGGTTATCAGCTCGAGGCGGCTATAACCTGAGAGGGTTGTGAGTGTGCGCGAGTCCGCACTCGCCCGCCAGACAAAAGATGCGCAAAACATACACGTCTGCAACTCTTTTTGCGCTTAAGGTTCTGTTAAGGAAGTGGTGGCCTAGGTCCTGCGGGTATGCAGAGATGCGAACCGCGCAAAAACCTTTCTGCACGGCCAAGACAAACTGCAGAGCCCAGGGCCCGGGAACATGAGTAGCTCAAGGAAGGCGCCGCGACCGGCGTGGTATCAGGATCTCTTCGTGGTCGAGATTGCCCCGACGCGCCGGCGAATCCATTCGTCCATTGCGGCGAGGTCGATGACCGGCTTGAGAAACGCGGGCAGGCCGAGCGCCCTGAGCCGCTCGGCCTGATCGACAAATCCGGTCAGCATCAGCAAGGGAAGCTCCGGTTGACTGGTTTGCAGGTGCTCGGCCAAATCAACGCCATTCAGCTTCCCCGGCATCTGTACATCGGAGATAACTACCTGGAAAGGATGCGGCGGGACGAGCAGCAGGTAAGCCTCGTCCGCTGTGGCCGCATGTCTCACCTCGTAGCCCAGTGCCGAGAACATTGCCGTCTGCGCATCGGCAACCGTTTCGTCATCCTCCACAAGCAGCATCCTGATGGGCCTATCCGGTGTGCTCGTGTTCGCCGCTGCCGCTGGCTTGCTAAGAGGCTGCAAGGCCTGACCGTCTGTGCGGGGCAGAAAAAGGCTGACCGTCGTGCCAGCGGTCGGCGCGGCCGCGATGCTGCTATAACCACCGGAGAGTTCGCAGAATGAGCGTACCTGTGCCAGTCCGAGGCCCGTACTCCGGCCGGCCGGCTTGGTTGAAAAAAACGGATCGAAAGCCCGTGCAGCTGTCGCTTCGTCAATCCCCGGACCGCTGTCGGTGAGATCGATTCTCACGAATTGCGCTGGGGCTGTGGCAGGGTCGAACTGCGCGTCGACGTTGGAGATATGAATGGAGAGTTGGCCCCGGCCATTCATTGCGTCCCGAGCGTTGATGGCGATGTTGAGCAGGGCCAATTCGAGCTCCGCCTGATCCACGTGACACTCCCACAGGCGTTCCTGCAGCGTCAGTTCGATCTCTATCCCGACGCCTACGGCGGAGCGCAGAAGATCGACGTTACGCGACCAGTCGGCGACCGTCAGCTTCTCGGGACGTACGGGAAGCTTTCTGCTGACCGATAGCAGTTTCCGGGTGAGGGTTTGGCCCCGCTGCACGGTCTTCACGATGCGGTCAAGCAGGTCGGAATGCTGGGCGTTTGCTGCACGCGAAGCCGCATGCGCGTATCCGAGGATCGACATCAGCAGATTATTGAAGTCATGCGCGACCAGCGCCACCATGTTGCCGAGCGCTTCTAGCCGTTGACTTTCCTTCGCTGCGGCTTCGGCGGCAGCCCGCTTCACCGATTCTTCTTCGGCGTGCAGCCACAGCCGCTCTTCGACTCGCAGGCGCCTCAGAGAGAACAGGATCAGGATGAACAGTGCGCTCGACGGGAGCGCCGTGGCAATCGCGAGCGTCCTGAAGCGCGCGAGCCACGCCGAGCGGATCGAGGCTAGCGGGATTCCGGCGCTCGCATACACGTTATAGGCGCCGACGCGGCGGAACCCGAGGATCTTCTCTTCGCCGTCGACGCTCGAGACCATCTGGACCAGTCCGGCTTCCTGACCACTCGCGAGCATTTTGAAGAACGGTGTATCGCGGGCAATGCGTTCCGGCCGCGGGCCTGCGTTGCGCGACCATGCGAGAACCGCGCCATCGCTGCGAATCAGCCCGATCGTGACTGGGTGCTCATCCGCAAGCTGGCGGTAAAAGTGCTCGAAATAGTCCGCTGACATCGAGATCGAAACGAGGCCCGCAAAGGTACCGTCCGGCCGCACGTCACGCTTCATCACATTGAAGGTCGATCTTCCGGTGACGCGACCTTTCATCGGCCCGGACACGTATAACTGGTCGGTGCCGGCCACGGCTTCTTTGAAGTCGGACCGGTCGGCGATGTTCAGGTCCGGCGCCGGATAGACGACGCTGGTCGCACCAAGCAGGCCGTTCGCCATCCAGACCGACAGCGCATCGACCTGCCGGTAGCCCTGCACGAGCCGGTTCAGATAGTCGTAGAACGGCCGATCTCTGCGCAGCCGGTCTGACGGAGCGTCGGCTTGATCGCTGAGCGTGTCCAGCACGCGCTCGGCCAGCGCCGCGTTGATGTCGAAAATTTTTTGAGCATGCTCTTCGGCGATGTATGTGGAGCGTTCAGTCGTGTCTCGCGCAGCGCGGAGCCGGCCCTCCCAGTCCTGCCAGCCGAGCAGGCCCAGAAAAAGCGTTGGCGCGACCACTGTGAGCGCGAGAGCAAGAAAAAACGCCTGACGAGTCCGCTGGAATTGCGAATTGCGGTTGGTTCCAGCCGCGGCGGTGGGATCGGCAGACAATTTTCTGAATGGCATGTGGGCGCCGTTGCGCAAAAAGAGGAGGAGCAGCCAGGGCGCCTTATTGTAGCCAGCCTGTCGACGAATGGATCACGGGCGAGGCACCCACAAATGAAGTGCCCGATCGCGATAACGCCACGCGCTGAAGGTTTTCGAACCAATGACTCGTAGCTGAAAGGAACAAGTTTCAACGCTGCGTGTAAATGCCGCTGGCGTTTCGTTGCTCTGTGCGTGCAATGGCTATGATTCCGTCGTTTCGCAAGGTGGGAATGGTGGTTGCTGCACCAACAGCGCAGACCGGTTGAGCTACGCGTCACTATCTTGGGTCTGCGTCGGCTAGCGGTTTGAAGACAGGGAGACAGGGCGTGAACACGATAAAACACCTCTTGCTTTCTATGGCGCTTGTGATCGCCCTGCCGATGCTATGCGGCGGCTGTGACCGTTCCAGCGATTCGACCAGCAAACACTCTCCGAGCAGCGGGCTCCCCGCGTCGGTGTTGGTTGCCAGGTACGCTGAGCACCTTCGCCAGTAACGTCAGGAGCAGACCTTTGCCCAGGGGCTCGCGATATCCCGCTCGACATTAGGCGCATGGGCCGGAAACTGCGGGATGCAACTACAGCCGCAGGTGGACGCACTGCATCAGGAAATCCTGCAGCAGGGTCTGCCGCATGTTATCGAGGACTATGTGCGCGACCAACTCGACGACGACCGCCTCGTGCCCGGACTCAAGGCATGGCGTCCGAGCTTCCCTGGTTTCTGTCTCTACACGTCGAGCGGCGCGCAAATGCCGCCCAGACTGCGCACGCTGATCGGCTTTCTGACAGAGCAGCGCGGCGCTCGGTAGTGTGCATGCTTCCTTCTTTCATGCTACGAGGTGCTGCCGCAGATATTCGGCGGTGCAGCTTTCCTTCGCGCGCACGATGTGGGCCGGTGTGCCGCTCGCCACGATCTTGCCGCCGGCGTCGCCGGCCCCCGGGCCGACGTCGACAACCCAGTCGCTTTGCGCGACGACTCTCATGTCGTGCTCCACCACGACGACGGTATTGCCCGCATCCACGAGTCGCTGCAGTTGCACCATCAGCCGGTCGACGTCGGCGGGATGCAGGCCGGTAGTCGGTTCATCGAGGATGTACAACGTGTCGCCGCGTTGCGCGCGTTGTAGTTCCGTGGCGAGCTTGATGCGCTGAGCTTCTCCCCCGGACAATTCGGTGGCAGGCTGACCAAGCCGCAGATAGCCGAGGCCGATGTCACGCAGCACGTTCAGTGCGCGCATCACGCTGGCTTCGTCGGCGAAGAAATCGCAGGCGGCGTCGACGGTCAAGCCGAGCACCTCGGCGACGTTCTTATCGCGCCATGTGACTTCCAGCGTCTGCGGGTTGTAGCGCGTACCATCACAGGTCGAGCAGGGCGCATAGACGCTTGGCAGGAACAGTAATTCGACGCTGACGAAGCCTTCGCCTTCACATGTCGGGCAACGGCCTTGCGCCACGTTGAACGAGAAGCGGCCCGCGCCATAGCGACGCTTGCGAGCTAGGGGCGTGTCGGCGAACAGCTTGCGCACGTAATCGAAGAGGCCGGTGTAGGTGGCGAGATTGGAACGCGGTGTGCGGCCGATCGGTTTCTGGTCGACGCGCACGAGGCGGCGCAGCGCGTCCATGCCTTCGGCAATGTGCCCACCGGTTGGCGCGCTCGCTGCCGCGAGCAACAAATCCTGCTCGCCGTGGTCCGGGTTTTCAAAGACGCTGCCAAGGTGGCTGGCAACCATTTCCGGTAACGCCTGGCTCACGAGGCTCGATTTGCCCGAGCCCGACACGCCTGTGACGGCAGTCAGGCAGCCGAGCGGAAACGCGGCGTCCAGCCCATGCAGATTGTTGCGCGTGATGCCGGCGAGCCGAAGCCAGCCGGCCGGTTCGCGCGTCGCGCGCGCAACGGGCGCGGCCGACGCAAACAGATGCCGGCGCGTATGCGACGCTTCGACCTTCTCGAGGCCCGCGGGCGGCCCGCTATAGACCACATGGCCGCCGGCTTCGCCGGCCTCGGGACCAACATCGACGAGCCAGTCGGCACGCCGCATCATCTGAAGATCGTGTTCGACGACAAACAGCGAATTGCCCGCGGCTTTCAAACTTTGTAGCGCGCGGAAGAGCGCTTCGCCATCCGCGGGGTGCAGGCCGGCCGATGGCTCGTCGAGTACATACACGACGCCGAACAACTGCGACGACAACTGCGTGGCGAGTCGCAAGCGCTGCAGTTCGCCGGATGACAGTGTCGGCGTACTGCGCTCCAGCGCGAGATAGCCCAGACCCAGATCGACCAGAGTCGTCAGGCGTTCGAGCAACTCGGCAGCAATGCGTTGCGCGGCGATGCGTTTTTCCCCGGACAGGTTGGGTGTGCGCCGCACGTCGGGCGAGGCTTTATGCGCGGAACCGCCTGCGGCGATCCGCTTATCGACGGCATCGCGCATGGCGCTCCTGCTGAGCACGCTGCCTTTGCCGGCGTCTTTCCCCGAATGAGCGGCATCCGGCTCGGGCCATTCGCCGCGCGCGATCGGTTCGAGCATTTCGGCAAGTCTGGCTAGCGGCAACTGAGCGAACGCGCCGATATCGAGCCCGGCGAATTTCACCGACAGCGCTTCCTTCTTGAGCCGCTTGCCATGACAGGCTGGACAAACGCCGCCAATCATGAATTGCGACACGCGCTTTTTCATCAGCGCGCTTTGCGTGTTCGCGAACGTGTGCAGCACGTAGCGGCGTGCACTGGTGAATGTGCCCTGGTAGCTCGGTTCGTCCTTGCGATTCTGCGCGGCGCGCGTTTCTTTCGGCGTGAGTCCGGCATAGACCGGCACGGTCGGCTGCTCGTCGGTGAAAAGAATCCAGTCGCGGTCTTTCTTCGGCAAATCGCGCCACGGTTTATCGACGTCGTAGCCAAGGGTCACGAGAATGTCGCGCAGGTTTTGTCCGTGCCACGCGGGCGGCCATGCAGCGATTGCGCGCTCGCGAATGGTCAGGGAGTCGTCGGGTACCATCGATTTTTCCGTGACCTCGTACACGCGGCCAAGTCCATGGCAAGTCGGACAGGCGCCTTGCACCGTGTTGGGCGAGAAATCCTCGGCGAACAGCATGGGCTGCTTCGGTGGGTAGTCGCCCGTGCGCGAATAGAGCATGCGCACGAGACTCGACAGCGTGGTCACGCTGCCAACCGACGAGCGCGCGCTCGGCGTGCCGCGCTGCTGCTGCAACGCGACTGCGGGCGGCAGGCCTTCGATCGCGTCCACTTTGGGCACGCCGGCCTGCTCGATCAGGCGCCGGGCATACGGCGCGACCGATTCAAAATAGCGCCGCTGCGCTTCGGCATACAATGTCCCGAATGCCAGCGACGATTTGCCCGATCCGGACACGCCGGTGAAGACGACCAGCGCATCACGCGGAATCTGCACATCGACGTTTTTCAGATTGTGTTCGCGAGCGCCGCGCACCCGCACGAAACCGGTGAAGGCAGATTCCCCGGACGGCGGCGATGTCGAGCGGGCTTGGTTGTGGATGGCGTCCATATCGGCAGAGTGGCGAATAAGCAAGGCCCTATGGGGCCAACGCTAACCAAACCGCACGAAGCATGCCCGACGGTTATGTGGCGATGATGCCAGTGAAGGCAGGGCGCCCGCACGCCCGTCAAATCCCAATGACCCGCGCGGAAGATGGCAGTTTTCGTTCCTCGGAGAGTTCGGCATGGAAACGCCGTGTACTGGGGATGGCCGTTAATCACATCAAAGCAGCCGTAGAGGTCCGGCCGGGTTCAAGGTCCGGAGTGGGTCGGGAAGACGCGTTGCCAAGTGGCCGCTTCTAGGCAGTTGAATTCCACTGACCGCTTTCCGGCGATGAGTTTGAAGTGTGGACGGACTCGGCCCGACCCACTCCGGTCAGATAGCTTCCTCCAAACCGGTCACCCAGCCAGATTCAGATTTTGCGACTTGGAGCGCCGATAAGCGGCCTATAAGGACCTTCCAGTTTTTGCAAGCTGGGTTTAGTGATTCATATGTTCGATTCCTGTATCGGTCAGTGGAGGACTTCAACGACAACGGTTGGCGGCGTGACAGACTGCATGCCTATAAACGGCCTTGTTGGGCGCCATCACAACCGCGCCTGGGCCCAGATAGTAACCGCGCAGCAGGACTCCATCCGTTGGACGGCGAATACATTTCGTGTAGCGCCTCACCGCTTATCGAGTTCGCCCGCTGCCGGTCTGACCTGTCGCTATCGTTCGTCGAATGCGTCCTCAACTTCGGAACCAGTTTATGGCGATGTCGTTTGGGGTATCAGGCGCCCGTCGCCCCACCAGTGCGGGCGGGCGCGTAGGACGGATCGAATCGCTCCCCCTTGGCGAGCACTGCCCACAGAATGCGTGCATGCTTGTTCGCCACGGCGACCAGTGTCTTGTAGTAGCCCACGCGCCTGTAAGTGGACAATCCAGCGCGAGAGCCGGTCGTCACGTCGGTGCGCCGTCAGGACCGCTGAGCGGGCACCCTGGAACAGTAAGGTTCGCAGATAGTCGTTGCCCTGTCTGGTGATGCTCCCGAGCCGCTGCTTGCCTCCGCTGCTTTTCTGTTTGGGCACGATGCCGAGCCAGGCGGCCATCTGCCGGCCGTTCCTGAACTGGCGGGCATCTACCACCGTCGCCACTGCGGCCGATGCCGTTAGCCGGCCCACGCCGCACACGTCCATGCAGCGTTGCGCCTGCGGGTCGCGGTTGGCATGCTCGGCAATCTGTCTGTCAAACCAGGCAATCTGCTCATCCAGTACCTGCCATTGTTCGCAGCCGCGCAACAGGGCCAGCCGCGCCGGTCCTGTCAGCTCATTGCTGCCGTCCTCAATGCGCTCCATGAGGTGCTCGTGTAACCGGCGGATGCCTTGCGGCAGGAACACCCCGAACTCGGCCAGCAGCCCGCGCAACCGGTTCACCAGCGCGGTACCCTCTTCGACAAATCTGGTACGCATGCGGTGCAGCACCAGCACGCTTTGCTGCGCAGGTGACTTGACCGGCACGAAACGCATGTGCGGGCGGCTCGCCGCTTCGCAGACAGCTTCGGCATCGAGTGCATCGTTCTTTACATGGGCGCCGCCTTTACGATAGGGCGCGACAAATTGCGGGGGAATCAGCCGCACCTCATGGCCGAGCGCGTGTAGTTTGCGTGCCCAGAAATGCGCCGCACCGCATGCCTCCATGGCGATCAGACACGGTTCCAGATTGGCAAACCAGCTCACAAATCGCTCCCGCGGAATTGCTTTACGTACTACGACGCGTTCGGCGCTGTCGACCGCATGAATCTGCATCACGTTCTTCGCCAGATCCACGCCAACACGAGTAATCCTGTCCATGACATCCCCCTTCCCGGAAGGTCGAAGCACCAGCCATGATGGCACCAGACGGTGTCGATCCTGCAATCAGGGAGGTCCTTACCAATTCATTGGATACCGCACCAATCGGCCAAGAAGCGCGGTTGTCGGGACACTGACCACGACATTCGGAGGACCACTCAACTGCGCAAAGCGGCCTCTCGACTCCAGACCATAGATGCGACTAGTTAGATTACGGTCTGTTCCCAAGTCTCACGCGGCCAATGGGTGTGTGCCCATCAATGTACGGAAGCGCACATATCGACGCGATATCCGAGGACCCTTAAGCGTTCCTTTGAGGTCGGTCGGAATCGGTGGAGGCCAACGCGTTAAGCCGCAGTACGATCCAGATAAAATCGCTGCGTAAATGCGGCAGGCGACAGGTAGCCGAGACGGGCTTGCGTGCGGTGCCGGTTGTAAAACATTTCGATGTACTCGCTGATGGCGAGCTGGCTTGTTCCCGCGTAGCGAAGCGCAGATGATAGATCAGTTCACTCTTGAGAGAACCCCAGAAAGATTCGATCGGCGCGTTATCGTAGCAATTGCCGCGGCGACTCATCGACGCGCGCATGCCGAACTGCCTGACGAGCTCCTGGTAAGCCCGTGCGCAATATTGCGAGCCGCGGTCGGTGTGCTGAATCAGGCCGGGCTTCGGACGTCGGCTTGAGACGGCGCGAAACAGCGCCTGCATCACCAGATCTTTCGTCATGCGTTCGCTCATTGCATAGCCAACGATTTCGCCGCTGTACAGGTCTTTCAGGCCGGCAAGATATAGCCATCCTTCGTCAGTCGCAATATACGTGATGTCGCCACACCAGGCCTGATCGGGCGCTGACACGGAGAATTTCTGGTTCAGCAGGTTCGGCGAGACCGGCAAGTCATGCTTTGAATTAGTGGTGGCCCTGAACTTACGCTTCTGCCGGCACCGCAGGCCGAGCTTTCTGCGCAACCGTTTTATCCGGTGTACGCCCACACAAACGCCGTGCCGTTCGAGATCCCTTTGCAACCGCTCCGGACCGAAACTTTCGCGCGTACGCTGATGGGCAGCGAGCACCTCCGTCTCCAGTCGGGCTTCCTGCCGTGCCCGGTTGGAGGGCGTGCGTTTGCGCCATGCGTAATAACCGCTGACCGAGACGCCGAGCAAGCGGCACATCGGCGGCACCGGATATTCCTGTCGCATCTGTTCAATCACGCCGTACTTCACCGCGACTCCCTCGCAAAGTACGTCGCGAATTTTTTTAGGAGATCGCGCTCCATCTTCACTTCCGACAGTTCCCGCTGCACGCGTGCCAGCTCGGCTTCAAGTTCGGTCTGCGGTTTCTGCTCCTTGCCGACCTCCCGCAGCTTGCCCGCTCTAGCCGAACGGACCCAGTTCGCCAACGTCTTCATCGGAACTGACAGCCGACGTGCGGCCTCCGAAACGCCTACACCTTCGGTCAGCGCAAGCTTGACCGCCTGCTCACGAAATTCGCTCGTGTAGACCGCCCTGGGAATTCGATTCATCTATGCCTCCGTTTCACAATTGTACGAAACGTTGGCCTCTACTTTTTTCGACCGACCTCACCCTCAACATCGTCGAAAATATTGGACACTGTCCACATCTGAGCGCGCCAGGTGCAAGCATCGAGGCGATTGAACGCTTTCTCCGCGCTCACAGCCTTGTATCGGGCGGTCAGTGTGCTCACAGTTGACGACGCGTTCGAATACGCTGCGTGTGGACTGGTTGCTACCACAACCGATGGCACAGTCGTTCGCGTCAACTCGTTGTTCTGCCGTTGGCTTAGTTACGAGCCTGATCAACTGGTGGGCATTCGAAGGCTGACGGATCTTCTTACCGTCGGTGGAAAGCTGTTCCATCAGACGCATTGGGGGCCGCTCCTCCAATTGCAGCATTCGGTTGCCGAGCTGCAGCTCGAAATGGTCCGTTCTGACCGGACTCGAGTTCCCATGCTGATGAACGTGAGCCGTAGCCGCAGTGTTTCCGGCGACCTGGATCACTTTGCTTTTATGGTAATTGCCGATCGTCACAAGTTCGAGCAGGAACTGCGCAAAGCCCGGTCCGACGCAGAGGCCGCACTCATCGCAAAGCATGAGGCGGAGGAGGACCTGCGACGAGCAGCAAGGCGCAAGGACGAATTCCTTGCCACGCTTGCGCATGAGCTGCGCAATCCTCTCGCCCCGATGCGAAGCACGGTGGACCTGTTACGCGCGCGCCGGCTGGACGATCAGCGTGCGGCATGGGCGTACGGCGTGCTTGACCGGCAACTCGCGCAGGTGCCGCATCTCGTCGACGATCTGCTCGATGTGTCACGGATCAATGAAGGCAAAATCGAGTTGCGTCGCGCCCCAACAGACCTTGAGGAGATTATGCGGACAGCGCTGGAAGGTAGCTTGCCTCGCATCACCGCCGCGGCGCATCAGCTGTCGGTCTCGGTGCCAGCCGAACCGCTGACCGTTGATGCAGACCCAACGAGGCTGTCGCAGATCATGCAAAATCTTTTGAACAACGCCGCCAAATACACGCCGTCGGGTGGAAACATCTGGTTTGCCGCGCATCGTGAGGGTAATCACGCGGTCATTTCCGTGCGCGACTCAGGTATCGGCATGCACGCCGACGATCTGCCCTCGATGTTCGGACTGTTCACCCAGTTGCCAGGCGGCAAGCAGTATTCCCAAGGTGGCCTTGGTGTTGGACTCGCGCTCGTCAGGATGCTGACCACCCTTCATGGAGGGACTGTGTCGGCGTCAAGTGAAGGCATTGGCAAGGGCAGCGAATTTTTCGTTCGGTTGCCGCTTTGCAGCCCGACTGCAGAGGAGAGCAGTGTGAGACCAATGGCTTTGGTTGAGCCTCACCGTATCCTTATCGTCGACGACAATCACGATGCGGTGGATAGCATGGCCATGCTGCTCGAACTTGAGGGTCATACGGTGTGGCGTGCGGCGGACGGGCAGTCAGCGTTACGGCTTGCGGAGGAAAACAGGATCGATGTCGCGCTTCTTGACATCGGATTGCCGGATATGTCCGGGCATGAACTGGCCCGACGCATGCGCAAATCTTCAGGTGGCGACGATTTGCTACTGGTTGCAGTGACAGGGTGGGGCCAACCAGAAGATGTCCAGAAAGCGAAGGACGCGGGCTTCGATCTGCACTTCACCAAACCGGTTAATCTGGATCAGCTGCGCGAAGCTATGAGCACGGCCAGTTAGGGTCTAGGCATGCCGAACGTGTGCTCTCCCAGCAGATACAGATATCGCGGTCGCGTGTAGGCCAATTCAGATCACGTTACGTGCCACCTCAGAGCTCAAGGTGCCGCATTTTCCTGCGCTGCTCATACCGTAGCCGAAAAGACGGTTACGCGATGGTGTGCTTCAGATCGAGCCAGACAGGGACGGTGACGGTAGCGCCTGGCGGAAACGCTGGAGAAGCGCACCGACCTGCGAGCTTCGACGAGGGGACCGATGTATCCACGGGTGCGAAAAAACAAGGCGCCCGTTGGTGGGCACAAAAGCAGAGCGGTGCCGAAATAAAAAAGCCGACCAGGGATGGCCGGCCAAAAGGTCACTAGCGTATCCGAGGTAGCTAGAACCTGAGAGGTGCACAGTATGTTCGCTATCGGTTGGAGTTGCGAGCTTTATTTCCCTCGTGTGTCCCCGTGCCCCGCGGCTTGTCCCTTGCGAATGTGCCGCCTGCATTCGCGGATAGCCATCACGAGCTAACCAGTGCGGATTCAACGACCTGCCGGCGCGGAACCCAAATAAAAAATGCGGATTAATGCCGGATGGATATTTAACCGTCGCTCTTTTTAGAGGTCTTCGCTGTAATCGGTTATAAAGAAAACGGTAATATGGCGGCAGAGCGTGTTTGATATGAAGAAATTAATCTAGTGCAGGCGCTGAGTTTAAGATCGACAAAGCTTATTATTTTCCGGCAACTGCCAGCTGTCGCTAGCGGGTTTCCATAAAAAGCGGGAATAGGGTTGCAGCGCAATCGTTTGCGGAATCTGGTCAAGCAATTATTACTTATCTTCTTTCGGCTTGAGGAGAAAGATGACCAACGCCTGGTTGAAGCCCCCACTTGCTTGATTATTTAATTTTTGTTTTCATCTCCCTGCTGCCCACCTTCGCAAGCTTTTAATCCATAAATTCGTTGTGGGAGGGTAGCTCATGTTGGGCAGCGCCTGGCCAGAACCTGAGAAAGCATTCCGACAGCAGTGGGGACCATGTATCCCCGGGGCGCTGCATTTTTTTGGACAACGTTTTTGGGAAAGATATTGTCATGGAATCCCTGCTCGAATGTCATCGCCAGAATAATGGATCACGTCTGATTCGCATTACACAACATGTTTGGGGGCGGAAGAGGTGACGGCCAGATTCTGGCATTTGCAGATAAATACATCACAGCTCGTACAGTCCAAAGCTTTCATGTGAGACACCGCTAGACCTGGGGCCGCTGAAAGCGGACTGGTAATATCCGGCGGGATGGGAGCGAAGTATGATCAGTTAATGCGAATGTCATGGCAAACCTGATGACCATCTACTGATGACGCCGTGGGGTCGTAGCGCTAGAAATCAACATTCTTATGGGTCATCCTTCTTCCATCTCTGCGCCTGCAATGCGGGCCGATCGTCTAAGTCATAAGAGTGCAGTCGATTTTGCTTTGTGGAGCCAGAAGATTCCGAACGTTCCGAATCGACCTCGAAGCGTTGTTGTCGCACACGCAGACACCCATGTCGCGGAGACTTTAGCGCTGTATTTCAGATTGAAAGAAATTAGCAGCGTCACGACATCCGACATGGCGCAGGTTGCATTGATACTGGATTTCTGGAAACCCGGCGCCGTATTGATCGATACGCGTCTTTGTTGGCAGGACAACTACAGCTTGATTCGCGAAGCGTCTATTGCCTATGCGCTTTCTGGCGTTTTAATTATTGCATTGACAGGCGCGTCCGGGGAGGAACAACCTGCCGACATGCAGCGGCTCGGCTTTGACGGAATCTGCACGGAACAGTTTTCCGCGTGGAGGACAGTAGAAATGCTATCTAACCATCTTATAGCGCCAACTTTATGATCTGCGACGTCGAGACCGCCAGCGTACCGCGACGGTCGAGAGCATAAGGGGCCGTGACAGGCTGCCGATACTCATTCCGTTTTGCACGCTCGGCGGTTGCCTTCTGATACATATCCGAGAAATTATCCTTCCGTTGTACAGTCTGGAGCGCCGGCCAGCAGCTTCAATGACTCCCTTGATTGCGGGACCCTGGAATCCGTCAACGGCTGTGCTCTAGTCATTCTGCCCCGGTCTTCCTGCGGTGTGAAAATCCAGTCTCTTGTTGACTAAGATAATTGGCAATCCTGTGTATGTGGGTTTTCCTCGGTTGAGCGCGCTGTATTGGCCCGCTACCGGAAAGCATCGCAACGGTCCGATGAGCAGTCATCCCAGTAGCATGGATGCCATGCACTGACGAGTTCCGCAATGTCGGCTAATCACCAGAGACGCCTGGAGAGACGTCCCCGATGCCGGGACTCAGGCGATGTCCAGAGGGCGCCTGAGTCCGGGCGTGCGGATGACTAACTGAGGATCACAGCGGCCCTGAACGACCGCGAGTGAATAGACGCACAACGAATAGCAGGATGACAGCGCCGATCAGCGCAGTGACAAGCGAACCGACTATGCCGCTGCCGAGATGCAGGCCCAAGGCCCCACCTAACCAGCCGCCAATAAACGCTCCCACGATTCCTACAATAATATCGACAACGATGCCGAAGCCGCCGCCGTCGACGATTCTGCCAGCGAGCGCCCCAGCGATGCCGCCAATAATCAGCCAGAAGATGATGCCGTGCGAGACCGGTTCCATATTGCTCCTTTACAGTTAGTTACCCATCGCAGCAATGCTTGCCGTTGCTGCGCGCTGCGTCCCCCTATGCAAGCAGCGTTCCACCCCTTCAAGCGACACAAATAGTGGAGTGGGCGGCCGCACGAGCGGTTTGATCGCAGGGCCTGCGCATGAACACCGAATCTCGACGCAACGAGTAATCGACGCGGTTTCACTGGACGTTCGTGCGCCCGCCTGGGGTGAACAGCAGATAAAAAAAGACCCTTGCGCCACAAGCGAAGGGTCGAAGGAACGTGCACGTCGCGGCTGAGGACGCGAGGTGCGGTGCGGGATTAGCAATTCGTGTTCCTGGCTGGAAGCGGAGGGCAAACGTGAATGTGCCGCTTTTGGTTCGAGACGCGCGTTTATACACTGCAAACAGATAATCGAATTTTTGGCTGAAGGGCCGCTATGACCAACCACGGAGGACAGGATGCTGGGTGTAGATTGAAGAATTGGCAGCAAAACATGGCGTGACTGGCAATCTGGAGGCGTTCGTTCGCGCTGTCGAGCACCACACGGTTACCAGTGCGATATCTATCCTGGCGCTTAGCTTCCCGAACCCAAACTTAACGACTTCTGATGCGGTGCATGTGGTTTCGCAGATGGACCGGCTGCGGTCCGCGCCAATACGGAATGGCGAATAGAGCAACCGTTCATAATTTCCCATTTACATCGTCTTAGGTCGGCTATCCGGCGCGTAAACGGTTCCACGCCTTTTTGTCTGGTGTCAGGCGCTTTTGAACAGCCGGCTAGGAGCGCAGAGGCCATCGACAAATTTATGGCAATGGCAATCGTCGTCGCCTACTTCAGCCGGAAATCCCTCATCGCAGAAACCTCCGAATCCGTTCTGAGCCGCTCCTCCTCGCGCCGTAGTTGACAACGGATCGGTGGACGGCCGACGGCGATCCGTACGGACTGTCAGAAGCGCACGCTCGCGGACTTTGAAGGTCAACGGGAGACAATACCGGCTCATACGGAAACGCCGCGCATCGGGCAGCCGCCCCAGATCCGGCGGCTTTCCACGCACAGAGGTGGCGCCGGGATTTTCGGGCAGTGCGGGGTTAAATCAAGTTAACCGCTTCGGTCTTGATGGGATCGGTCACTCGGCTTCTGGCATAGCCCGCACGATGGCGGCTGCGGCTGCTTTTCCTCGTTTCTCCAGTTCCTCGGCCAGTAGGTGCAAGAAGACATCCAGGTCGCCCCTCTTGTGTCGCCCATGGAATTCTTTCAAGGCGTCGGTAATGGCTGCACGCTGTGAGACTTCAGTTAGCGCACTGCTGATATGTGAGCCTCCGCGTGCCAGATCGAGCATGTAGACAGCTCGATAGGAGTCACGGCTCATTCCCTTCCGTGTTGGTTGTCGTGCCATCGCTCTCTGATTGTTTTGTGGGCCAGTGCGGCTTTCTGCACGCCGGGTCATTTACGAACGACTACCGTCGAGAACGAGATCAATGAAAAAGAATCTCTGACCTGCGGGAAGCGAAGCGATGTCTTGTGCCAGGCGGGCACGACCGAAACGAGTGGCAGTGATCGGCCAGCAGACATCGAGCCATCCGATCGAAGGAGCCAGAGACTGAGAAAAAGCCAGTATGTCCGCTTCCGGCTAAGCTGGCGAGCTAAATTTGACCCATGGGCCCTGGCTAACACGGCGCGCCTTTACACGCCAGAGCGGCTGACAATTATCCGTCCACTCAACCTGCGAAAAAGCCGTTGAAACCTGCGGCAAACCAAATTCGGCTTTGCATTTCAAATGTTTTCGTTAGGTTGTATCGGTTCCAGCCGCTGGCTGAAAGTGACAGTTGCCTGCTACGAAGCGAGCCGCCGGCTTTCATTGCCCGTCTTCTAAGGTCTATGCCCGCAGAATTGCGGAAAGCTGTGCCGCTGGCCCTCTCGGCGATCCTGATCGGCCGCACAGACCGACGGCAGGGAAATGAATGCCTCTGGTGGCCTCCAACTCCCGACTTCCCGAGGCAAGGCTCATGTTCAGCAATAACGTTGCGATCAGCAATGCCGGGTGAAAGATCCATGTTTGCTAGAAATTTGGCAAATAAATTTTCTGTGAAGTGCAGTCCCGGTCAGGCGATCGTCGCGCGTTTCATTCCGGTCGTGCGGACTTTCGCTCCGTTCGTCGTCTCGCCATCGCAAGAATCGTCGGGCCGGGGGCACTCTTCAAATAACGTCGCTGCCGATCAACAGTCACCCGACCAGAAATGATCACGATACCGTCAGTGGACGTCTTCATTGACCGGATGATCGACGCCCACCCGGCTGGCACGTCTCATGCGCAGGGCCTCGCAGGGGGATGATATATGTCGCTACCTGATTTACTTCAGCATAAGGCCGATCCATGGACGACTCGTCGCGCCAAGGTCAATTGCGCCGCTTTGCGTGTGCTCGTCGTCGACGACGACGAACATGCTGCGTTGGCCGTGGCAACCTACCTAAGTGCGGAAACTCTGGATTCTCGCGCGGCTTTCGGGGGGCTGGAAGCGGTCGACGCCAGTCGTGTGTGGGAGCCTCACATTATCCTGATGGATCTCACCATGCCGCATCTTGACGGATACCATGCGACGCATGCTCTCCGGCAGGACACTTCTGGGCGCGATACGGTGATAATCGCCCATACCGCGCTGGACGAGACTGAGGTGCGTCGCCACGAGATCGCTGCTGGTGATTTTGATGCTTATTTACGAAAGGGCCGCTCGCCGGCCCAGCTAATCGCCTTGCTCCGATTTTTCGGAGCGTGATCTAGCGTCCGCTCGAGGCAGCAGGGGACTCTTCTGAAAGAGCGGAATCTTGTGGCTGCTCTTCGAAGTGGCGGCCTGTGACTGAATCCACCTTCGCGCGAGCTTCTCACTTGCTGATCCCAACCTGGCGACATCATTTCTGTGGAGACCTCCGATGAAACTCACAGATTTCATTGAAGCTGATCTTTCCGGTCTGATTGACGATTGGACTGAGTATGCCCTCGCGCTCAGCCAGGAGAACAGCCGGCTGACGGAAAAGCAGCTGCGTAACTCGTCGGGCGAAATCTTGCCGGCGATCGCAGCCGACATGCGTGCAGCGCAGAATGCGGAGCAGCAGCAGGCGAAATCGCGAGGAGGCGCCGAGGTTGATGACTCTAGTTTCAATCGGATCGCCCGCCGACATGCGGAGGATCGTCTTTCACACGGTTTCGGCATCAACGATGTGGTGGCCGAATTCCGGTCCCTTCGCGCGACGGTGTTGCGTCGGTGGCAGAAGACGTCGGCTGGAGGCCCATCCGCCTTCGAGGAAATGATTCGCTTCAATGAAGCTATCGACCAGGTACTCGCAGAGTCGGTGCGACATTACGCCTACCGAAGCGAGCACACCCGGGACCTGTTCGCGGGCGTGCTCGCCCACGATCTGCGCTCGCCGCTCGGTGCGATATTGAACGCTGGAGAAGTATTGCTGCGTGACGAGGGTTTGTCTCTTGGTGGCGCCAGAGCCGTCGCGTTTGTTCAGCGCGGAGCGCTGAGAATGAAGCAGATGATCGATG
This sequence comes from Paraburkholderia fungorum, assembly GCF_900099835.1. NCBI lineage: Bacteria > Pseudomonadati > Pseudomonadota > Betaproteobacteria > Burkholderiales > Burkholderiaceae > Paraburkholderia > Paraburkholderia fungorum. The sequence goes on along the minus strand of NZ_FNKP01000004.1, from coordinate 107,689 downwards.
ATCTACTCGTCTTCACCCGCACGCGTCTGGGAGATGCGTTGCCGGTTACCTTCACGCCGCAGGATATGGGACGGATCTGTAGCGATGCCGTAGACGAAGTGCGGGCATCCTACCCCGACGCGCACATTGAAGTACGGCTAGGCAATGAACTTCGTGGTCGTTGGGATGGCAGCCGGCTCAGCCAGTTGCTGGTCAACGTCCTGACGAACGCCGTGCGGTACGGATCGGGAAGCGTCGTGGTCGAGGCTGGCGTCTCCGGGGCAAAAATGACGCTGACAGTTTTCAGTGAGGGAAATCCGATCCCAGAGCATTCATTGCCCACGCTGTTTGATCCGCTAACGCGAGCAGGGCCAGCCGACCGGCGCGGCACAGCCGCCGGCATGGGTTTAGGCCTTTACATATGCCGTTGCATCGCTACCGCGTATCAAGGGACCATTAGTGTTGCGTCGTCGAAAAGCGGAACGCACTTCACCGTTTCACTACCGTGCGCACCCGCGTAACTCGCCGTCTCCGATGCTAAACCGGTGGTTACACTGCTGCCCGATTGAGTTCTGGCTGGCGAGCCTTCAGTATGCGTCCGGACTATCAGGCTCGCTTGGTTTGGTATTCGAAACATACCCGAACGAGCGGCTTCACAATTTCCTTGCCGCTCCTTGCATCGATGTCGTTCGCGCGCTGGGTGCCGTAGCTTGCGCGACGTGCCGGGCTGATCTGGCGTGAAGTCGTCATCGTGCTGCGGCATCGCAATGTCGCAAAAGTAACATCGCAACATTCCCAAACGCCTCGAAATGGCGACACCCTTATATACAGCGAGACAGCGCTTCCCGTCGCTCGGTCAAGCCGCAGAGTCGGGCTTGCTCCGCGGATGGTCACTGCTGGCGTCAGGACTACTGTCAGAATCAATCAGGTCGTGCTCCGGCACGAAAGGCCCCTCGTCAGGGTGATCTTTGGCCTGCGGTACGAGTGTCTCATCCATGTTTCCGTGTGGGCGCTGCTTAATCGTGCCGTCGGGTTTTTCTTCCACGTCGCCGTGACCTTGGGCCTGCCTGCGCTCATCAGCCCGCTCAACAGGATCGGATGGTTCCGGGTTCATGTGCTCTCCAGCGAAGGGTAGTTAAAAAATTGCGCGAATTTACCTGTCGGCATCAATGGATCGGTCTCGCAAGAAACAACTATAAAAACGACTATCAATCGCTTTGCTCATCGAGATTTTTGCTCGATGAGTTTGATCCCTCGGTATCTGGTTTAGCCGACTGATCTTTACCTGATTCAGTGGTCGAGACATTCAGTTCCTCAAGGGTGCGATCAATCTTCTCACTGTCGCCCTCTTCCAGTGCCCGCCGCGCGCTGTCGTCCGAAACGGAATTCGGGGCCGTCCTGGCCTGCCCGGACGAGGCACCATCTGCGTTGGGGGCCTTCTCCTCATCATTCACTGTCAACTTCGCCATATTTCCTCCGTCGGTAGTAGCGGGTCATTAATCCAACCCGGAATTGAGTGCGCATCGTCTGTGCCTGAGGGCTCATGGCAGTTCGATCCGTCACCTGCTCGGGGATCAGGAAACACGAAGCTCTGCGACCTCTTTGACGAGTCACATGCGATTCAGGATGTCCGTGGGATGTGCTGCCAATTTGAACGCTATGACTCAAGCATGGCTCGGTACGAGCGGTCGAAATCCAGGCGATCTGCGGCACGGTCCATGCTGAACTCTGAGTGCGAGCAATTTTTCTTTTGCGGTTCGCACCGCTATCTGGCCGAAGCCAGCATAAAAGGCTTTGAGACCTGGACGCCTGTTTTTACTGGCAGCCGTTTCGCGGGTTGCCACGTTCAGGAGAACACCTGTGCACCCGGATGCGCTACGCACCGGGAAACCTCTATGCCCCGAAAAAGGAGATTTCATGTTCACCCACAATAAACGTCTTCAATACACCGTCCGCGTGGCCGCACCGAATCCGGGCCTCGCCAATCTTCTCCTCGAACAGTTTGGTGGCCCACAGGGCGAGCTGGCTGCCGCATGCCGCTATTTCACCCAGGCAGTGGCGGAGGATGATCCCGGCCGCCGCGACATGCTGTTCGACATCGCAACCGAAGAACTCAGTCACCTCGAGATCATTGGGTCCATCGTTGCCATGCTCAACAAGGGCGCGAAGGGCCAACTTGCAGAAGCGGTAGAAGAGGAAGCGGAGCTCTATCGCTCTCTCACTGGCGGAGGTAACGATTCACACACCACCGCGTTGCTCTATGGTGGTGGTCCGGCACTGACCAATTCTGCTGGTGTGCCGTGGACGGCGGCTTACATCGATACCATTGGCGAACCAACAGCCGATCTGCGTTCCAACATCGCAGCCGAGGCACGCGCAAAGATCGTGTACGAACGCCTGATCAATGTGACCGACGACCCGGGTATCAAGGAAGCGCTGGGCTTTCTGATGACGCGGGAAATCGCGCACCAGAAGTCGTTCGAAAAAGCGTTGCACTCGATTCAGCCAAACTTTCCGCAGGGAAAACTGCCTGGCGACCCCCGATTTACGAACGTGTACTACGACCTGTCGAAGGGCGATGACATGCGAGGCCCGTGGAACGACGGGCCAGAGTGGCAGTTTGACGAAACGCCGAAGCCCGCTGTTGATGGCGGCGACGGCACCGCTCAGGTCAACGTGGGGAAGCAGGACCTTGAGGTGCTGAAGGGGATGGCTGCACGGACGGCGTCGGCTACGGATGTCGATCCCACGACGGGTGCCGATCTCGGCGCTGGTCAGGCTACGAGCAAGATCTAGGGGATTTGCCGGCCGGGTCGCCGGCCAGCGCGATGCCGCCAGATGTCGCTCTCAGTTTTGCAGACCAGGTGATGGCCGCCTGGTCGTGCGAAAACCTCCCGCAGACAGTCTCGGATTTTTATTCCGTTCGGCCAGTGAGCGCGACGACGCTAAACGCCAGGTGGCCATGTCCCACAACCCAAATCAAGGAGCACAACCATGAAGACCCACCGTAAAGCCACTCCCGATGTAGAGGTCTCGAAGCGCAACCCGGCTTCGTCGGTTCAAGATGCGATCAGTGTACTCATCGCTGACCATCGTGCTGTGCAAACACTTTTCGACGCTTTTAAAAGAGCCGACGAGCATGATTTGGATCGCAAAGGCACGCTCGTCCGGCGGGCATGCGAAGAGTTGAGTATTCACGCCATGGTTGAGGAAGAACTCTTATACCCTGCCGCTCAGGAGGCCCTTGACGAGGACAAGCGGCCAGATGTTGAAGAGGCATTCGTCGAGCATTACCTCGTCAAGGTTCTGATCGAGAAATTCAGCACGCTAAAGCCGGGGCAAAAGGGATTTGACGCAACATTCAAAGTGTTGACGGAGATGGTGAGCCACCATATTGAGGAGGAAGAGTCCGAGCTGTTCCCCGCACTGAGAAAGTCGAATGCGGACCTTGAAACCCTCGGCGCAGAGATCACGAAGCGCAAGGCGGCACTCGAGGCAAAGTTACCAAATGACGTGGGCGATCGTACGACGCAACTTCACTAGCCCATGTAGTTTGGTGGAAACAGCCGTTGATCAGAACATGGGCTGGCGTGGGTGAAAGTGTCGTGACCGGGGTCCGACGCAATCTCCTAGGACGCACCTGGATGAACTCGGAACGCGTATCTCAGTGGAATGTCCGGGGATACGGCCGCGTAGGCTCTTGATGATCGACTTCAGACAGCGGGACGACAAAGCCGGATGGGCAGGTCAAAAAATTGCGGGGACGAGTCCTGCGATGGAAATTTCGTGCGGCAGTCGTCCCGCGAGAGTTGGCGATCCGAGGCCTCCCGCTCGCGGGCGGCGACCGACTTCCGGCGACCATCGCATTTACGATTGTTTTCCCGCAAAAACTCTTTTTTCGACATCACTGGAGCCGTCATGGAACAAGCTATCCCGACCAAAACTGTTCGCCGTGATCTTGCGATTCCGGCCGCTTTCTTTATCGATTCGCTTGGCGCAATCTACACCGCCGTGGAAAGGGTGATTGAACTGAATGTGCAGACCCTGAAGACATCGCTGCTTGAGCAGCGGGCCCTCGCGGGCGCCGTGTTCTCGCCGCAGTCGGCGGCGGAGTGCATAGAGTTGCCAATGCGGTTGTTGCCCGCGACGGTGAAGAAGCAGGTCGCATACTGGCGCCATTTCGGCGACATAGGCTTTCAGGCCCACAACGCGCTTGTTGGTCTTGTGCGGGACTATTCCGATCCCGCTTCGATAGCTTCGATCCTGTCAGAGACGAACGAGAACCGACGGGCCGTACCTTCGCTGGTAATTCTGCCGGACAGCGCCGCAGGCGGCGATGGTCTGGTCGCCAGGCGTGGTGACGACGCGTCGCGCGGGGTAGTCATCAACACCTTGGGCGACCCGGCCACTCCGGCTGGATCCGACGACGTTCAGCACTGACTGTGGCGAGGCCTACGCCGCGCTGAAAGTGAACAGGACGGATTTGGGTCACGGTGGCGCCGGATTCCATTGAAGCTGAATTGTTCGGCGTTCGCATGCACAGCATGATGGTTGCCGCGCTGGTTCTGCGTCCGCTTGAATGCCGCCGGTTGCCGGCTCTCTCCCCACCTGGAGAACAGATGACTTTATCCGCGAGCGGTAACACACCCGATCGAGCGCTGGAGCAGCGTATGCGCAGCATGCGCAAAACAATGCGCGAAATGTTCGGCATCACGCGCTTGCGGAAAGGTCAGGAAGACATTATCCGCAGTATCTTGCAGCGACGGGACACGCTCGCCACGATGCCGACGGGCGCGGGCAAATCGCTTTGCTACCAGTTGCCCGCGCTACATCTTGAGGGCATCACGCTTGTCGTCTCCCCTTTGATTGCATTGATGAAGGATCAGGCCGACAAGCTGCTGGCCGCTGGCATCGATTGCACGCTGGTCAACAGTACACTTGGTGCGCGGGCCGAACGTGAAGCCTTGAGACGGGTGGCCGCCGGTGCGTGCAGCATCGTGTTCGTCACCCCAGAGAGGTTGGCTCAACCAGCTTTTATCGAAATGCTGCACTCGGGTCCCGGTTTGCGCGTCGGCCTCGTCGTCGTCGATGAAGCACACTGCGTCTCCCAGTGGGGGCATGATTTCCGCCCAGCTTTCCTGGATATTGGCAGCGCCGTCAAGACGCTCGGCCGGCCACCGGTGCTCGCGCTGACAGCGACGGCCACGGCCGCAGTGCTTGACGACATAATCCGGTCGCTCGGGTTGCGCGACACAAATGTGGTACGCACTGGCACGCTGCGCGCAAATCTGCGCTACCGGGTTGTACAGGTCAGCGCTGCGGGCGGCAAGGATGGAGCACGCCGTGCGGTTGAAGCGAAGCAGGAACATCTGCGCGAACTGATTACGTCGATGCGTGGTACCGGCATCGTGTATGCAGCGACCGTCGCCGACGTGGAACGCGTGTACGGCTGGCTCCTCGAGGCGGGCGAGTCCGTTTCTCGTTATCACGGCAGGCTGGGGGCGCGCATGCGCGAACAGGCACAGGAGCAGTTCATGTCCGGCGCTACCCGGCTTATGGTCGCGACCAACGCTTTCGGCATGGGCATCGACAAGGCCGACATCCGCTTTGTGATTCATTACCAGATGCCTGGGAGTCTTGATGCCTATTACCAGGAGACGGGTCGGGCCGGACGCGATGGTGAACCGGCCGACTGTGTGCTGCTCTTCGATCTGAACGACAGGCGCATCCAGCAGTTTTTTCAGGCAGGCCGATATCCGGGGCTTGCGCTCGCGCAACGGGTCTATGACGCGGTGAAGTCCGCTGGCGCGCAAGCTGGACCAGGCGGGACAATCACAGCGCTGAAGCGGGAATTGAATGATAGCGGCAGCGGCAAGCTGAAAGTGGCGTTGCATATGCTGGTGGACGCGCGTCTGATTGCGCGCGATCGGCAACGGCGGTATCGGGTGCTCGAGCGGTGCCTGTCCAGCAGCGGAGGCGCCGGGTCGACGGTGGATGTCATTGCTAACGCCGCCGCGCAGTTCGAGCAGATGAGCATGCGTGACAGTAAAACGCTGCAGAGAATGATTGATTACGCCCAGACAGGCGGGTGCCGGTGGAGAACGATTCTCGATTATTACGGAGAGCGACCGGAGTTCGCGCGGTGCAAGGTATGCGACAACTGCATGCATCCGCCGGAGATCAGCGTGGGGGCGGCGCAGAAGATTATCCCGGGTAGCCCTATGGCAATGGAGGAAGCGTCCGACGGCGGTACGAAACAGACGTGGACGCCTGGCGATGCGGTGCGCGTGTCGCGATATGGCCGCGGTGAAATCACAATGGCAACCAGTACACAGGTCGCCGTGCAGTTCCCGGATGGTAGCAGGCGGACATTCCTTGCGAGCCGTGTAAGACCGGCGAAGGCAGGTACGCCATGACGAATGCGCTTATCCGGTCGACCGAAGTACGGGTACGGTTGCTGGCGCAACGCGGGGCAGCAGGACAGCGCGAGTTTATTTGGCGACCGTGTTCTCAATGAACTGATTCACCCTTAGCGGATGCGCGGAGAAAAAATGGCCCATCGCGCACGATGAGCCGTCCAAACACACATCCCTCTGGACAAGGGAATCAATGATTTCCCGGAGAGCGAGACCCTATAGGCTTCCAGGTCACGAATCAACGCTGATCAATAGAGCAAACTCTCGCCGCAGCGGGACCATGCATTGCTATCGCGCGGATGAAGAGCAAATACATTGGCCATTCTGCGACATGCACTGGTTCCGCTCATTGAAGTCACGCAATGATCCGGATCAGGCAGTTTGCGGTTCACCCTCACTGGCAGGGTCGGAGGGGGCGCTGTCGACACCCAGTTGCTGTCGGGCCTTTTCCCAGAATTCGTCCGCCTGACCCTCCGGACTTCCTGCTTCTTCCCAAAGCGAAAATGCGACGGTGCGGATTTGTTCTTCGGTTACGGGTGTGTTCATTCTGACCTCCCGGGTCATAGGGAAAAGGACCGGCACAGCAATAGAATCGCCATGTGCAACCCAGCGGTTTATTGCTCGATAAAGCTTCGCCACCTTGAAAACTGCTCAAAAAAACTGTCACTTACATAGATTGTGTACAGCCGCGCCGATTACCCATCTTCATCCCGCGCATTGCGTCTTGTCGCAAGATGGAACGGCATCGATGCCTGTGAGACCCGCCCATGCAGTCAGATCATCGAGCGATGCTGACGTCTCGTCACACGGCACTCGCAGATTCACTGTCCTCATCGCCTCGTCCTCGATCATGACCGCAACCAGGATCGGCCCTGTTCTTGAGGGCCGTGCGATACAGGTTACTGCCAGAAGATGACGCGTGAGTGATGTGGCAATCCGGGCTAGCGGCCCAGCAACAACTCGACTGTCAACAGGCTGCTGGCTTAGAAAAAGCCTCGTTGGCACAGGCTAAGAGGCCGGAGGCGCTTGTGTATATCGCTGAGCACCCGGCCGCTCTCAGTTCGGTCTCGGAGAATCCACCGGAGAGGACACCAATAGTCGCCATACCAACACCGCCCGCCGCCTGCGCGTCATAGGGCGTATCGCCAATGGCGATCGCCTCGCGCGGCGACACCATGAGCTTCTCCACGGCAGCAGCGAAGATGTCAGGCGCCGGCTTCGATTCGCTGACGTCCTCGGACGACACCGTGACATCGACAGTATTCTTTATGTCGGCGATGTCGAGATAGATATCGAGTTCCGCTCTCCGGGCCGAGGAGGCAACCGCGATTTTCGTGCCCCGACCTTGCAGCCAGTGAAACAGGTCTGGCACCGCAGAAAATGGTCGCACGCAGTTGAGGTATTGATCCTTGAAGCGTTTGCTTCTCCATTGCTCAAGCGCGTCACCATGGTCCTTGATCTCTGCCCTGCTCAGAAAGACGGGAAGAAGCTTGTCGCCACCCTTGCCGATCTGGCTGCGTGCTGAAGCAAAGCTGACCTTATGGCCGAATTGGGCGAATGCTTCGTGCCAGGCGAGTGCATGCAGATCGACAGAGTCGATGAGCGTCCCGTCCACATCGAAAACAGCAGCACTGAACATTTTCACATCGCCTCCGGGAATAGTGATGTTCTTGCCGCAATAAGCGTTCCCTCCAGGTACGCGGAAAGCGATGTCAGAAGAGGGAGAGTGTTCGAACCGCTCTCGGCTCCTGGAACGCATTTCGGCGCGCGCATGCCGAGCGAGGTTTGCGTGCCGCCTGTTCCATCAGATAGTCAAGTTGATCGCTCGTTCTCGCAAACGTTTCGAGGCGAACAGTCGTAACCGTCCGGTTATTTTCGTTGACCACAGCAGTCCGACTGTCAGTCAGGGACGGAGACCGGCACGCCAGCTTGCCGCTTTCATCAAACCAGCAAACGCAAGCAACGCATCGCCCAGTGCCTGCTTGAGTACCGCGACGCGCGCCAGCGGCACATGCCCTTAACCCTCACGGGCAATAAAGCCGGTGATCATGCCAACCTGCGCGAGGTGATTCAGGGCCAATCCTTCAGCCTCGCCGTGCAGCCGACGGTCCATGGGCAACCGGGTTCGCAGCACAACTCCTGTAGCAGCATCCCGTTTCATCGGAAACAGCCGATGTGGAGCGACCGCGAAGCAGACGGGCAGGCTTTTTCTTTGTCATGGCGGCTGGGATGGGACCGTGAAATGATGCCCGAAAACGGGGCGGCGCTTTTCTTTGCAAGGTCTCAAGTCGCTCGACCCAACACCCAGTCACTCAAATTTTAGGGCAGGGTGGGGTGAACAGCTATCCGGGTAACGGTCTTGGCGAAGAGCGTCACCCACGTCGCGACCGTTTTTATCCGCGCGCAATCACGAACTTTTCCGCTATGGCGGTCCGTACCGGTATAAGCCGTCCGGCACCTACGCGTTGCAGCTTTCGGATACACTCCACGGCGGGCGCCTGTGTGGGGCCGACGCAAGGGGTGACGGCGTACTGCGCGGCCGCCACTTCCGTTTTTTCATCATGGAATCAGGCAATGGACTGTTGATTTGCATGGAATCCTGACCCACAGGGGATGCGGACATTTTCCTGGACTGATTTACGTCGTTAGCCCGAGGCTTTCTCGGTACTCGATCGGGCTGAGATAGCCAAGGGAGCCCTTGATCCGCTTCTCGTTGTACCAGCGAATGTAGCCGTTCAGTACCTCAACGAACTCCGCGATGGTCGTCGAACGCCAGTCTCCTGGATAAAACATCTCGGTCTTCAGCCTGCCAAAGAATCCCTCACAGGCCGCGTTGTCAGGTGAACAGGCTTTACGCGACATGGACCGGACCAGATTAGCCTTTGCAACCCGCGATAGCCAGCCCGGCCATCGGTAGTGGCCACCCCGATCTGAATGCACGATTGGCGTCTCATCGTCCTCGGTCACGGTCTCGATAGCCGCATCTAACATGGTATTCACGAGCTCTGCGTCGGGGCTTGTGCCAATCGTCCAGCTGACTACCATGCCATCGAAGCAGTCGATCATGGGCGATAGATATACCTTCCCCGCGGGAATCTGGAATTCGGAGATATCCGTGACCCACTTTTCGTTCGGGGCATCAGCATGGAAATCGCGATTGATGATGTTATCTGGGGCAGGGCTGATTTCTCCGATATAAGAACGGTATCGGCGACGCCTGGGCCTTGCTGCGTGAAGGCCACCCTGTTTCATGAGGCGACGCACGACTTTCTCCGATAGAAACACCCGTTGCCGGCTGAGCGCTGCCTGCACCCGACGATAGCCGTAGGATCGGTGATTGTCCTCGAAGATCTCAGCAACGGTACAACGGACCTCTGCATATTTGTCGGCAAGCCGTATGGACGACCGATGGTAGAAATAGGAGCTGCGCGCCAGGTCCAACCGCGCAAGCATCTCAGCCAAACCGTATTCTTTTCTCAGGGCGTCAACCAGCGCTGTCTTCTCCCGGTTGCTCAGGAGTGGCAGGTCGACGCCCAGGTCTTTTTTTACGAGTTCATTCGCCTTCTTCAACAGGTCGTGTTCAAGCTGCAGATTGCGGATGTCGCGCCGGAGCTCTTCGACCTGCCGCTCCAGTTCGTCCCGATCCGTCTCTGCGGGTGATCTCTTGTCGCGCTTCATGGATGCAGGGGCCTCTCGCCCGAGTAACTGGTTCTTCCAGTTGTACAGCGTCACCCTGTCGACGTCCAGCTTTCGCGCCACCGCTTCCGCACTTCCTTGCCGTGTGCACAGTTCGTACACTGCGGCTTGCCTGGACGGCAATGACGCGGCCGGTCGACCTCGCTTGCCAACCACGTATGTCCTGGCTTCAGGATAGCGCTCGCGAACCCACGCTGTCAGTATCTGGCGACAGGGATAGCCTAATGCCCGGAGGGTAAAGCTGACGCACCGCCCGTGATTGACGTAATGCTCAAGTGCAAGGTTCTTCTGTTCCTCTGAGTACTTCGGCTTGGCACGAACATATTCTTTCTGCAGATCGCCACTCTTCTCGAATTCCTCACACCACGCCTTGAGAGAATTCTTCGTCGGGTAACCCAACTGGCGGATTGTCGCCTTGAGGCGCTTACCGAGCTTCAGGTACAGCTCGACCGCCCGAACGCGGTCTTCGTATGAATACATGGACTACCTCCAAAGTAGTCCAGGATTTTGTCCGCATCCCCGGTGGGTCAGGATTCGGTGCAAATCAACAGGTAGGCGTCGCGGAGTCGGTTCTGCGTCGCTGGGTTCGACAACTGCACCAGGAATGGCACGGCATCACGCCTCAGAGTCCCGCAATGACGCCAGAGCAGCAGCGCATCCAGGAGCTGGAAGCGCGGGTTGAACGCCTCGAGAGGGAGAAGACCATTTTAAAAAAAGCTACTGCGCTGCTGATGTCGGAAGGGATAGAACGTACGAAATAACCGACCAGGTCGGCGACGGCGTGTCGGTGACAATGCTATGGGAGTTGTTCGATATACCCCGGTCGTGCTTTCACGCATACAGACATCGTCGAGAGAGCGTTGACGTGGCACGAATGGCACTGCGCAGTCGCGTGCACGAGTGTATGTCGGGAGCCGAAGCTCGGCAGGCAGCCGCAGCATCATGGGCATGCTGCGCGAGCAAGGCGCAACGATTGGGCGTTTCAAGGTCAGCCGTCTGATGGAAGAGCTCGACCTGATCTGCAAGCAACCTGGCAACCACGCATACAAGCGCGCTACGTTGGAACGCATCGACATTCCGAACGTCTTGAATCGGGAGTTCGTTGTGTCAGCACCGAATCAGGTCTGGTGCGGCGACATCACGTATTTATGGACACAGGGGCGCTGGCATTATCTGGCCGTGGTGTTGGACCTGTTCACACGCCGCGTTGTCGGCTGGTCATTCTCGACGAGCCCCGACGCCGACTTGGTGGTAAAGGCGTTAGACATGGCGTTCGAGCAACGCGGTCGACCTACGGGCTTGATGTTCCACAGCGACCAGGGCAGTCAATATCTCAGCCGAAAATTCCAGCAGCAATTGTGGCGCTATCGAATCAGGCGGAGCAAGAGTCGGCGTGGAAATTGTTGGGATAACAGCCCGATGGAACCCCTGTTCCCAAGCTTGAAATCGGAATAGGTGCCGGGCAGTGGATACATGAGTGCTGGAGAAGCCCATCGTGACATCAGCTATTACCTGATGCAGCGATACAACTGGACTCGACCGAATCAGTTCAATGACGGTGTAGCGCCGGCAGTCGCAGAAGAAAAACTTAACTCGGTGTCTGGCGTAAGTTGACCACTACATGAACTGTCTCGATTAATGCCTCACGACCGACTTTGGAGCGGTGGATAGGCCGCCCACTGCGTTCAGTGCCGTGCAACTGGAGGACGTGCTTGGCTAGATCAATGCCGAGAATATCGATTTCCATCGATGAACCTCCCGATGTGGTCTGGTGAAGACGACATTCAGTATGTACCGCGCTTCCCCGAAGGGGCGCGGGGTCCATCTCAGTAAATCAACAACAGGACCGTCGCGCGTCTCCCGCGATTCGCTTTTTCTACGTGGGTGCGCCAGCACTTTTTCCACAATAACCAAGTCGCTCGGACAGATCCTGCGCGGCTGCTTTAACGCGGCCCACCAGTCCTTGATCGACCAGCGTCTTCTCCAGAAATGGACGCGCCACAGTCAAGGTCACGGCGGCAACGATCATCCCCGAGTTGTCGCGTACAGAAGTACTGACAACCGAAATGCCCGGCTCGAACGACGATTCGCTGACTGCACATCCTTCGGCGAGATACTTCTGGGCTCGTTCGTAGACTTCCTTCGCGTTGCGAGGCGTGTAAGGCGTGTAGGTAGCCAGCATCGGCTCAGGGAAGAGTTTTTCCATTGCTGCCTCGCTCAGATCGCCCAGCAATACATGGCCGTGCACGGAGGCGTGCGCGGGAATGCGCGATCCGACGTTCACCTTGATCCGGTTAAGTGTCAGCTCATGCGTCCACGCTTTCGCGATGAAGACGACGTCGCGCTCGTCGCGAACAAGCAGATAGCTTGCAAAACCCGTTTCATCACGAAGTCTCTCGATGACAGGCATACCGATGTCGGTCAATTCCATCGAGTTCATGTATTCGAAGCCGAGCTTTGTCACGCGGGGTCCGAGGCGGAAATCGCGGTCGCGGTTTGCACGCTCGAGATAGCCAAGCGACGCGAGGGTTTGCACGAGGCGGATAGCGGTGGTACGCGGCAGGCCGAGCCGGATTGCAATGTCGTTGGGCGTGAGCACCGGATCGTGGTGGGAGAATAGCTCAAGGATACGCAACCCACGCTCAAGGGCTGGGACGAGGTAGGTATCTTCGGCATCCGAAGCCGCATCGGTGTAGTCAGACATAATGGTTCCTATGACCGTACGTGTGGTTGCCACAGTGCAACCAATCTTACCCGGTCCAAAACTGATCGTGCTGGACTTAACGATACCAGACGGGCCACCGGCACCGCTTCAAAAATGCTCGTCTGAACGAGCTGTCCTAGCTTTTCTGCCAGGAACCTGCGCTGCAATTGATTCGTGATGACCGGATTGCCGCATTTCCGCGCCAATGAGCATTACCCCAACATTGAATCCTTATTGAAGTGGTCAGGCGACAACAGGCATGAGAAAGACCTTGACGCGCATTGGTCTGCCTCTCGCCATATGTGGGTCTCTGCGCCGCAGCCAGTGTGTTTATCGGTCGCTCATCGTCATTGCATCAACTGGCTCGTCGATTTCGATGCGCTTTACTTCTCCTAGCAACACCAGATAAGAGAACGCGCCGAGCACGGCAAACAAGCTGATCAAACCAAGCGCCCAGCCGAATGAACCGGTTTCGCGCAGAATGAAGCCGATCGCAATGGGGGTAACGATTCCTGACAGATTACCCGCAAAGTTCACCGCGCCGCCCGTGATACCGATCATGCTTTTCGGTGCAATGTCGCCAATCAAGGACCACGAGGCCGATGCGACTCCCTGCGCGAAAAACGCAAACGACATGATTGCAATCACCGCGGCATTACTGTTGGTCAGCAGCGCAAGGGTCATTGTTGGCACGAGCAGCAAACCGGTGATGATCGGTGTCTTGCGAGCGGTTCCCACGGTTGCGCCCTGCCGCAACAGCAGGTCGGATAGTGCGCCGCCCGCGAGCACACCGATGGATGCCGCGATGAAGGGCACGGCCGAAACTCCACCGGCCTTCAACACGGTCATGTGACGTTCGCTGATCAAGTAGCTCGGAAACCAGGTGAGAAAGAAGTAGAGCGACGAGAGCGACGCGAACTTGCCGACGCAGATAGCGATAATCTGACGGTTGCGAAACACGAGAGCGAGTTTGCTCCAAGGAAATCCACCCGACGCTCGAGCACGTGGGGCACCGATGAGCGCGCCTCCTACGCGGATGTAATGCAATTCTGCAGCGTTAGCCCATTTGCACGCCTCGGGATCGCGGTACAACAGATACCAGACGGCCGCCCAGATTATGCCGGCTACACCCGTGACATAAAAGATCTCGCGCCAGCCGAAAGAACTGGCGATCCAATAGAGAGCGGGCGTGAATGCCGCCATGCCGAGGTACTGGCCGACCAGATAGACGCTTGTAGCGCTGCCACGCTCGCGTTGCGTGAACCATACGGAGACAACACGATTGTTGATCGGAAACGTTGGCGCTTCCGCGACGCCTACACCTAGCCGCAGGCCGAAGATGGTTGAAAAACGGCCTGCGAATCCTTGGGCGACGGTAAATGCTGACCAGATGAGCAACGCGAGAGCGTACATGACACGTGATCCGAAACGGTCGACGATCCATCCGCCTGGAATGTTCGCAAGCACGTACGTCCATGAATAGGCGGAAAAAAGCACGCCCAGTTCAACAGGCCCTAACGCGAACTCATGCCGCAAGAGTGGAGCGGCAACAGAGAGATTTGCGCGGTCGACATAGTTGATGACGGTTCCGACAAACACGAGCAGCAACATCAAATAGCGCACATTGGTACGTCTGGCAGTAAGCATGGTCCCTCTCTGATTTCAGTAAAAACATTGCCGATTGGGCTTTGTGCGCGCAGGCAGAGGGATAGCGGCTTCCCCACGCCGTGACGGTGCTTCTGTACTCTGCCCGGCAGCTCTATTAATGTTTCCATTGGTGGACAAATAAACCAAGGGAGTGATTATTGTCGGGTCAATTATGGAAGGTCAAGTGGCGGCAATTAATTTTTCGCTTGATAAGCAGCTTTGATTTGCTTCATGATTTGACCATCTGTTGACGAATTGACCGCGTATGGTCAATTGGACGATGAAACTGACTTCTCCTCTTGAACAAATCATCACCCGAAGCCATGAATAAAAAACTGATATTCGCAGGATGTAGTCTCCTGTGTAGCACGCTCGCCCAAGCCCAGAGTTCGGTGACGTTATGGGGGCAGGTCGACTCAGGTCTAACTTACATCAGCAACAAGAAAGGAGGTTCGGCCCTTGGCGCAGCGTCTGGTATCGGCGCCCCGACTCGGTGGGGGCTGACTGGCAGTGAGGATCTGGGTGGCGGCACCAAGGCGGTGTTCATGCTCGAGAGCGGTTTTAACGTCAACACTGGCGCCCTGATCAAGTCGGGCATTCTGTTCGACCGGCAGGCCTATGCGGGTCTGGACGGTCCTTACGGCACGCTAACGCTTGGGCGACAGTCGGACCTGATGGATGATGTCGCGATTCGCTACTCGAATGCTTTCTGGAACCGCAACCTGTATGCGTATCACGCCGGCAATCTCGACAGTCTCACGAATGGCTATCAGATCGAAAACGCGGTGAAGTATAAAAGTCCCAACTGGTTCGGCGTGCGGGCCGGCGCAATGTACGGCTTTTCCGGATCGGATGCTACAGGGCATACGGCGGGCGCTTTCGTTACTTACGACAATGGGCCATTGTCGGCAGGGATTACGTATATGGCAACGCAGCGGCGCGTGCTCGACCTTTACACGTATTTTGGATACACCAGCTTTCTTGGTCAGACGCTATCGAGTACAAAAACGTTTCAGTCAAACGGGGTGAACAATCTCGGAATTGGTTTGACTTACAAAGTCGGGGATACGCTGGTGCTCAACGCACTGTTCACACGTACGGATATCAAAGGCGCGGATGCGTCAACGCATTTCGACAATCAGGACGTTGGCATGCTGTATCGTCTGACTCCGGCTGAAGCTGTCACACTTAACTACACCTATTCGAGTATGGGATCAGATCACTGGAATATGGTGGAAGCTGGCAATCTGTACTCACTGTCAAAACGTGCGCAGCTTCAGGCGACATTGACCTATCAGATCGCGTCGGGCAACGGAGCAACGGCCGCCACTTACCCTAACGGTAATTCCTCCAATCGCACGCAATTGATTGCACACGTGGGTATCACCGAGTCATTCTGAGCGACGGTAGCAGGGCGACAGCCTGAAGCAATGTCACGCGACATTTCGCTCTTGGTCGGCGCGTATTCGTCGAACTCGGCAGCGAATTCGGAGGGTGCGGGCCGCGCGTTTCTAATGCAGCCGGTGACGGCCTCATTTATCGGCTCAAGATCGAACTGTTTATACTCGTGACTGGCGGCTACGATTGTCGATCAATTCATTGAAAGCCCTTGTAAACGTGTCGCCGACCTTGCAATTACCCACTTCCATTCAGGGCGAGTTCATAACCTAGTTGAATATCGGCGAGGCGCCGCATGCCACGCCACAGGACGGTATTGCCTGGTGGCGCATCACTGGCTCGAGCCAGATAGCCTCCAAGCCGGCCGACCTTGATCAGGTTTCGCAGAAGCAGTGGTGCCTGTGCGGTAAGCGGCAAGCCAGGGACTATGCGTTGGAGTAATTCTATTTCCGTTGAGGTGAAGGCTGCCTCGGCTGGAGCTTGCGGCGCACATCGACTTGTCATTGTCAGCGAGAATATGCGCCAGCTCAGGATGCAGAATACGGAGATAAGGTTCGCAAGTCGATCGGCCGTGCGTAGCTTCGAGTCCTCGGCCTTGCATCCGGATTTGAGAATCTTGTGGAGCGTTTCGATCTTCCAGCGCATGGCGTACCAGTCGAGCTTCTCGATTGCTTCTGCACGCGATTGGACCGGGAGATTGGTCAGCAGCTTCCACTCGATGCCCGGACGACCGGGCGGCACATCGCGCTCTTGCGCGTGGATCACCGTGAATTGCAGCGCCGGGTAGCGGCTTTGCTTGCCGATGGGCGGCAACACCGTCATGCGCTGGTAGTGACGCCCAAGGGTTACAGTCATTGGATGCCCCTTCGCATCACGCATCTCCACACGATGCAGTCCTTTGACCTTTACCTGTTCCATTTTGTCTGCGATGGTGTGCTGGCCATCGCCGGCGAGTCGGTCAACGCAGGTCCGCATGAGAAAATAGGTGCGCAGATCGTACGCTATACAAACCAGTTCGTAGAGTCACTTTCCCAATCGCCAACGTGAATGCAACGAACCGGGTCGCCGAGCAGCGCTGGTGATTGGCGCATGTTCTCCAGCCAGCGGTAACTCTCCTTCTCATCAATTGTACGCGTGTAGGATTGATGTATCGCTTCAGCGCGGTAGTACCCTTGAACCTGCTTCTGGTCCAGAATTTTACGGCGGCCAGACCTAGCGGCAATCCCTCGGCAGTAACATCTAGACTGGAATGCATTAGGATGCCGCATTGTGTCAGCAGCCTTAACGAGTCATTTTTTCAACGCTTGATGGCCATTTCGCCTGTATAGCCGATCAGTTCTGGACGCTCACGCTGATATGAGAATGTCGTCGTATCCTGAAGGATACGCATGGGGCCCCGCGTCGACCTGAAGCGCTCTGCACTTGCATGGAGTGACCGCTCAAGATCTCCTGCTCGCTGACCCGCTCATTAGACAAGAATCGGTAAGCTGCCTTCGTTGAAGACCAATCCTGACATGCAAAAGGGGATCGTCTGGCGCTGCCCGACCACAACTGTTCCAGCACCATGCCAAGGCGCTTGCGCAATCTGGCATCCTGAAACTTGCTCGCCTCAATCTCCGTCTCGAACCAGGCTCGCTCGTCTGCCCGCTCTTTTTTAGCCATCTCGCTCGCGCAACGACTATAACGCGTGCCAGGTTACCAGGTTTCGTGGCTGAGATGTGGGTAATTGCAAGGCGTGGTGCGACGCTTACAGCCATTTGCGGATGTCGCGTGGTTCGATGGGATGATCAATCCATCGATCGCCGGAGTCCGGCGCCGATTGCGTTTGGTTGTCGGGTGTGGACCAACCTGAACCAGTACTGCCCGCCGGGAGAGACCGTGTTGCCGGATCGCCCGCCCCAAAGCTTCGCGGTCCACCCCGTTGCGGCGCAATGTTCACCACAATCACATCGAAGCAGGCAGTGTTCGCATATTCCACGGCGGCTCGACGGGTATAGGCTACCGAACTGATGTGCCCCAGTCTGCATGCATTGCGGCTTAGGAGTTCGCCTCGCTCCCTGTCGTCGTCCACGAAAAGAATATTCATGGATGTCCCCGTAGCGAAAGTTTCGAAATCGTCTATCGGCAGATAGTCTCCCCGCCGGGCAGCATCACGCGTGCCTAAAGTCAGGAAGAAGCTTCGAAATCGCTTTTGGAACTTCAGGCGTGTTGATCGACGGGCAGCAACGAGTCCAGAGTGTGTGGAAACCCCGTGTTTGCCGCATGGCGGCCGATTGCTAGTCGGGTCGATCGAGTTTGAAACGTCAGGCATGCGCCAATCGAACTTCCCGAGCGCAAGAAAGCCCCTCTGGGCTTCAGCTTGCAGCCATCTTCATGGCCTTCATCGTTCCAGCAACCACAAGTATGTTCATGACTCGCTTGAGGTTGTAGGCTAATACCTGAAGGCTCATCTCCGTACTCGCTAGCCCAAGAGTCTTCGTCAGGAAGTGTGCGGGACCCGTCCAGTGTTTGAGCGTACCAAAGACATGCTCAACGGTACTTCGACGGATAGTCATCGCATCGGACTTCCGGTCAAGCCGACGCTGCATCGCTTCCAGAGGGTTTTCGTGCTCCCACCGTCGGATGCTGCGATAGTCGCTGGGGGAGCAGCGTTCATTGATCGGACAACGTGGACAGGTGCTGGGCCAGTACACCCGCCGAGTTATGTCATGTTCGACGGTGTTGAATCGGTGGATGGCTCGCTCACCGGCGGGGCATCGAAAGATATCGCCTTTGGCCTCATAGACAAAGTCGGCCTTCGTAAAGAGGCGCTTCTTCGTTGATGCGGAGGTGAGTGGCTTGGGGACATACGCGCTGATGTCGTTCAGATCACATGCTCGTATCTCCGGCCCGCTAAAATAGCCCCGGTCAGCAACAACCTTCAGCTTCTGTTTGCCCACCGCGCTCTTCCTGGACAGTGCCATCTTGCTGAGTTGACCGTGGTCGTTTCCGGCGTTGGTCACCTCGTGCTCAACAATGAGGTGATGCTTCGTGTCCACGGCGACCTGATCGTTGTCGCCCACTATGCCGGAGCCTCTTCCGCTCGTTGCCATGGATCTTGCGTCGGGGGCCGTCATCGACAGCTGTCTGTCCGGCTGCTTCGTTAGTTGCTTGCTCACCTGTGCGAGCACACGCATCTGTTGTCGCAAGCGGGCGATCTTCTCGTACAGGCGCACGGTCTTCACATCGAAACCCGTCGGACTGGTCCGGCCTGCGGTTTCAATCAGGTCGAGATATCGCTGAATGCCTTGCCTGTCGTGTAGTTTCTGTCGCGACTGTTTGATGCCTTGAACTTGCTACCGTCAATGGCCACCATGTCACTGGGTAGCAGTTTTAGCCCGCGACACAGTTCTACGAACGCCGGCATACGTTGCGAATGGCCGCACCGCTGTCACGGCGAAAGTCTGCGATCGTCTTGAAATTCGGAGTCTGACGTCCCGTTAACCACATCAACTCGACGTTCCGCTGACATTCACGCTCCAGCCGCCGGTTGGAGGGTATCCGGTTCAGATACCCGTAGATGTAGATCTTGAGCATCACGCCCGGGTGGTAGGACGGGCGGCCCGTGATTGCCGGCTTGGTACGTTGAAACCGAGTTCCGCAAGGTCAAGTTCATCGACGAAGGCAACGATGACTCTCACCGGATTGTCCTGTCCGATGTAGTCATCAACACACTCGGGAAATAGTGCGACTTGCTTGCGGTCATCGCCTTCAACGAATCGCTTCATGAGTCAGCCGGTCTCAGTGCGTTGATTCAGTTTAGGCGATCAATGCGTTTTCACACACTATGGACCCACTTGCGACGGTGGCGTTTCTCGAAAGCGGACATTCCATTCTGCAACCGCGTAAAAACCTTTAACAATATCCGGTTCGAAGGGCAGTTTCCCAGTCAGGGCGTCCGTTCGATGCGGCTACATTTGCAGCCTCATGCCAGTCATATTCGACGGCCCGAAAGTCGACGTCCCATCCCGACGCAGTCCTAGTGACAAGGGCATAACGAGCATGTGGTGATCCCATTTCCATACGGTGTGGAAACGGGAGACTGTCCTCGTAAGCTTGCAGCCCAACACTGCCGGGATTCACGATCAGACGCCCATCAGCGAGTCTCATGGATCGTTGCAGATGCGTGTGTCCACAAAGAATCAAGGTCGAGTTGGTATCGCCAACGCGACTTTCGACCTCATCGACCGTCGCCACTCGGCAACCGTGTTCTGTCACAGTATCGAGGAAGTAACGCATATCGCTTTTCGGCGTGCCGTGCACAAGCAACACGTCTTCGACAAGTTTCAGTGTTGCAGGCAATTCGCGTATCCAAGCCAATTGATCGTCCCGTAGAGAGCGGCGGGCAAAGCGGTCCGACGGTCCCAATCGAGACGGATCGCTGGAAAGGATCTGTCTTTCATGGTTGCCCCTAATCGTGGGCAGCCCTAGAGGCTTTAACCGATCGGCCGTTTGAGATGGATAGAGGGCGCCCGAAAAAATATCTCCGAGGTTGACGATAACGTCGGCGTCATGTCGATGGGCGTCATTTAACACAGCATCTAATGCCGCAAGGTTGCCGTGAATGTCGGAGAGGGCTGCGATTTTCATAGGGCTGACGGTTCATTGAGTCGCGGATCGGTCGATTGTCGGCGATTCAGGATGTTGTGTCGAATGGCAAAAACTGGCCGTATCAGACCTCACGCGCTTTATCACGTCCCGCGTTAAATCATCAACGTCCCCTACTAACCTTTGACGCCGTTCGAGCGCCGCCCGGGGAACGGGAGCGCAACGCTCCCCCGGCTTGGAAGGCCGCAGGAACGCGATTACTTGTAACCGCACCGCAACGCGGGCATCATTGCTAGAGTACGCTGTACTGATAGTAAAGAGAGGAGGTGTATGGATACCCCGCTGCCGTGGTATGTGGCGATCGGCGCATCTGGCCCGGCAGGGATGCGGGACATTATCAACTTGCTCAAGGAATTAAGTCCGGACTGCAATGCTTCTTTTCTCGTGGTTCTCCATCGCCCGATTGAGTACGAAAGTCGCCTGCAGAGCGTCCTGCAGCGGGAGCTACGTCTGCCGGTGCGGATTGCGGAAGAGGGCGAACCTCTGCTTACAGGGGTGTGCTACATCGGCCATCCTACCGCGCATCTGACTGTCTCAGCTTGCGGCCAGGCCGCATTAATTAATGGGGAAGCTGACGTATTTCGAAATCGGACTGTTGATCTTCTTTTTGGATCCGTCGCGGAATATGCACGAAAGCGAGGAATAGGGGTTGTTTTATCGGGATGGCTCGATGACGGTTCGCGGGGGCTGGCGGCGATCCATCGATGCGGCGGGGTGACAATGGTGTTGCGGCCGGAACCGGGTGAGCCCGGCATGCAGCAAAGCGCCATCGAGTACCACGAACCGATCAGCTTTATTGGCACTTCTAGCGAACTCGCCAATGCTATCCTGCGCATCGCCTCAGGGTAGGTAACTGGTTTTAAGTCTTCTGCGAATGTTGATTTTCGATGGAAAATTGCCGGTTAAATAACTTCGTAACGGCGATGGCGGGTGTCCCTTCTTGGCCGAGGTGGAATGGATACCGCCCTCCCTCCGGGGAATTAGGCACGACTGAGGCCTCCAGGTCCGAACGGCATCAATATGCCAGAGTGGAGTTGCGCCACAACCACTTAAGGAGCGGAGGCCCCAGATGAATGCGACGACATACGGACTCAATGTTGCAAAGCGGGTGTTCCAGTTGTATGGAATCGGCACCCAACTGGCGAGATCGCAAATTGGAAGTTCGGACGTGACGATCTGATTACATTTCTGGCGCAACGCCCCGCCAGTCGCGTCGCCCTCGAAGCTTGCGGAAGTGCTCACTGGTGGACGCGTAAGATTTGCGCGCTCGGACACGAGGTGGTGCTATTACACGCCCAATTCATTCGACCTTTTGTGCAAACGAACAAGACCGACGCGGCGGATGCCCGGGCAATCTGGACAGCAGTACAGCAACTCGGCATGCGTACTGTTGCCGCCAAGACAGAGGATCAGCAGGTGATGCTAGCCTTCATCGTATGCGCTCGTTGCTCGTCAAGTTTCGAACAATGCAAATAAATCAGCTGCGGGGGTTGCTGTGTGAATTCTGCGTTACGTTTCGCGCAGGACGCGTTGCAAGGCTCGATGAGATCAGGGATCACATGGCAGAACTTGAGGACACGCTACCACGATCAATAGTTCTGAACCTCCTCGAGCAGTTGCGTCGCATCAACGTGTTTGAGGAAGACATCAATCAACTCGAGAAGAGGATTGATGCATGGCAGAAGCAGGAGGCAGCATGCCGTGCGATTTCCGAAGTACCGGGAATCGGCCGGCTGACTGCAACGGCTTTGGTGGCAACAATTGGAGCCGCGAAGGCATTCAAGTAAGGCCGCGAGTTCGCAGCGTTTCTGGGGCTCGTTCCTCGTCAGAACGGTACGGGCGGAAAGATACGGCTCGGCTCGATCTGAAGGCGCGGTGACCCGTACCTGCGTACCTTATTGATACATGGGGCACGTTCTGTTATGTGTCACACCAAAGTACCGACGGCGTGCCAAAAAGGCGATTCAGGCGAGACGCCCAGCAAATGTCGCGGCGATAGCCCTGGCAAACAAAATGTTCAGAACCGCCTGGGCTATTCTTGCTCACGAGGGCATTGTCACGTTGACGTGTTGATGACGTGATAGCCGATAGAGCGCACCGTTGGCTCAGAAATCGGACGGATCTTGGGTAAGCCCGGTGAAGCGATGCCACGTAGCAAAGCGTGCGGCGAGCTGTTTGCGATAGAGTGATGCACCCAGTAAATGTCGCTTGAGCGCGAAGTGCTGGCGGATCGGTCCGAAGCTCGACAGGAAAGCTTGCGAGCGTTTCGGGTCGCGGAAGCCACGCATCCGGCGCTCTCGTTCACGCGTAGGCTGATGGCTATTCTCGGCACGGTTGTTCACCCGCGCACTGGCTTTGACGAAAACGAGTTTGACGTTTGCCAGTTCGGGAATTTCGGCCTTCGCCGCCGGGTAGCTGCGCAACTGGTCGGTGACGATATTGCACGGCACTTCGGGACACGACGCCAGCACGCGCTTGAAAAACCGCTTGGCCGCGGCCTTGTCGCGACGCTTCTGCAACAGGATATCGAGTCAGCGAGATCGGCCGTGTGAATGCGGGTTCATCGACGGGGCGCGCCAGAAGACCCGGTTCGGCCCTGACCTCGCGCGCGGACGCCGGCAGGATGGTGACGCCGAGCCCCGCGCGAACCATGGCGACCGCCGTCATCATGTAAGTGGGCTCGCACGAAATCTCAACGGCGAATCCGGCAGCGGCGATGGCGTTATCTACGACGGCGCGCACGCTCGTGCCTTGCGCAGTCAGTACGAGCGGTACGTTTTCAAGATCCGCCATCGTGATGCGGGAACGTCTGGCCAATGGATGCTGCTTTGGGAAGACGGCGACGAGCCGATCGTCAGCGGTGTGAATAACTTCGAATGCCGGATCCGTCACCCCGGCCCCGGTCAGACCGATATCCACTTCCTCGGTACGCACCAGCGTGTTGACCATGCTGGCGACCACGTCGCGCACGTAAAACGAAGCGCGAGGAACGAGCTTTTTCACTTCCCGTACGAGATCAGGCAAAACGCTCGCTGCGAATGTCGGCAGACAGGTAATGCGCACTGTGCCACTTGATCCGTCGCCGAGCGAACGAGCATCGAGCAGTACGTGCTCCATGTCGTGCAACACTTTTTGGAGCGCGGGTAGCAACTCCCTCCCAGTTGGAGTCAATGACACGTTCCGGCTATTGCGGTCGAATAGCCGGGCGCCGACAGTCTCTTCGATACGCTGAACCTGCACGGTCAGCGCAGGCTGCGACAGATGCATCCGTTGTGCGGCCTTGGTGAAGTTTCCCGCCTGTGCCACGGCGATAAACGCGCGGATATCTCTGAGATTCAGATTTATGAATTTATGCGATGATTAGAATTCGATTGTTTTTGTTTTTCTATTGGTTAAGTCGAACTTACGTCGATTACCTCGAGGACGGACACGAGAATATGGCTTTGTCGCGAAATCTGATCTTTGGGCGAGCCATCGAAGGTTCGCTCTTTAGGCCGCGATTGACGGTTACCTATCAGGGCCAATTGGTCGTTTGAAGTCCAGCAAGTGACTTTGGAGAAGACGTTGATTAAGTGGGCCCGTTCAAGCTGAATTGCGTGCTGCTATCCACAAAAGGGTCGCAGTGATTGTAGCTGCCTGCTGTAGGAGGTTGCAGAAGCGCAATCCAACGGGGTAATCGAGTTTCTCGAGATAATCATTCCCCGCGAGCTTGCATACCCGAAGGTCATGTTTCGAAATGCAGCGTCTTATCAATCGCCCCCGCCAGCGTATCGAACGCAGGCACGATCTGCTCGTCAGGCACGCAGGCATAGCCGATCAGCAAGCCCGACGGCGCGAGCGAGGGCCGCGCGTAATACCCCGACAGCGGTCGCACGATGATGTTGCGCTCCAGCGCGGCGGCGGCCACTAGACGGTCGTCGCTGCCGTCCGGCAATTGCAGCACCAGATGCAGACCCGCATCGCCGCCGACCGCCGGCAACGCCTCGCCATAACGATGCGCGGCGGCGTCGAGTATCGTCTGCCGGCGCTGTCCATAAAGCGCGCGCATCTTGCGGATGTGCGAGACGAAATGGCCCTCCGCGATGAAGTCTGCCAGCATCGCCTGTTGCAGCAACTGCCCTTCGCGATACAACTCGGCGCTGGCGGTCGCGAAGCTCTCGGCTAGCGCCTCGGGCACGACCAGATAACCGATGCGCAAGCCAGGAAACAGCGTCTTGCCAAAGCTGCCCACGTAGATCACCTGCCCCGCCGTATCCAACCCTTGCAGCGACGCGAGCGGGCGGCTGCCGTAGCGAAACTCGCTGTCGTAGTCGTCCTCGATGATCCAGCATTGATGCTGCCGCGCGTATTCGAGCAACATGCGGCGGCGCGCGAGACTCATCACCATGCCGAGCGGATATTGATGCGACGGCGTGACGAGCATCAGCTTCGGCGGCTGCGCGAGATCGTCCGGTGAGGGGTTGATGCCTTCCGCGTCGACAGCGATCGGCCGCGATTGCAGACCGGATACATGCAGCACGCTGCGCACGCCCCAGTAGCAAGGGTCCTCGGTCCAGATCACGTCGCCCGGATCGGACAACAGGCGCACCGCCAGATCCACCGACTGATGAATTCCCGTCGTAATGATGATCTGCCCGGGCGTGCAGCGCACTGAGCGCGAGGTCCGCAAATAGTCGGCTAGCGCCTGGCGCAGCGCAGCCAGGCCGCCGCCGGGCGCGTAGGTCAGCAGATCCGGACGTGAGCGCCGCCAGTATTTGTTGTGCAGGCGGCTCCAGACGCGCGACGGAAATTTCGTGACGTCCGGCACGCCGGGCATGAAGGCCCCCCACTGACGTCTGGACACGCCCGCCCCCGTGAGCAGTTGCGCACCGCGCGCGGACAGTGTGCGCCGCGCGTCGGAGGAAGACGGCGGCAATGTGCCGGTTTCCGTCGCGGACGTGTCGGGCGCGTGCGCCTTGCTTCGCTGGTCCGGCACGCCGACGATCTCGTCCGGCGCCGTGTCGGAAACGAAGGTTCCACGTCCGGTTGCCGAACTCACATAGCCTTCGAGCACCAGCTGCTCATACACCTGCGTGACGGTGTTGCGCCCAATCCCCAACTCCTGCGCGAGCAGGCGCGACGACGGCACCTTGCTGCCCGCGGGCAACTCGCGCGACAGGATCGCCTGCTGCAACAGCCGATGCAACTGCCGGTACACCGGCTGGCCGTTGCCCCGGTCCAGACGCTGCGCCAGCCAGTCGGACAACACGCTCGTTCGCAAAATTGGCTCCTACATATTTATAAAAATGGCTCTGAAATTAAGAGCCAAATCTCATTATAGTCGCTCCATGTGCCGCGCCCTGAGCGTGGCGTTCGCGAAACCAGGAGCCAACGCGATGACCAGCAAGAATGCCGAACTGAAGAGCCGCAAGGATGCCGCCACGCCGCGAGGCGTCGGCGTGATGTGCGATTTTTATGCCGAGCGCGCCGAGAACGCCGAGTTGTGGGACGTTGAAGGCCGCCGTTTCATCGACTTCGCGGGCGGCATTGCGGTGTGCAACACGGGGCATCGTCATCCGAAGATCGTCGCCGCGATTCGCGAGCAGCTCGACCATTTCACCCACACGGCGTATCAGATCGTGCCATACGCCTCGTACGTCGAACTCGCGGAGAAGATTAACCAGCGCGCGCCGGGCGACTATCCGAAGAAAACCGCGTTCTTCACGACCGGCGCGGAGGCTGTCGAAAACGCCATCAAGATCGCTCGCGCCGCGACTGGCCGTGCCGGCGTGATCGCTTTCACCGGTGGCTTCCACGGCCGCACGCTGATGGGCATGGCGCTCACCGGCAAGGTTGCGCCGTACAAGCTTGGCTTTGGCCCGTTCCCGTCGGACGTGTTCCATGCGCCGTTCCCGAACCCGCTGCACGGCGTCACGACCGCGGACTCACTGAAGGCCATCGAGTATCTGTTCAAGGCCGATATCGATCCGAAGCGCGTGGCCGCGATCATCTTCGAACCGGTGCAGGGCGAAGGCGGCTTCTACCCGGCGCCGGCCGAATTCGTGCGCGCGCTGCGCAAGCTGTGCAACGAGCACGGCATCCTGCTGATCGCCGATGAAGTGCAGACGGGATTCGCCCGCACCGGCAAGCTGTTCGCGATGCATCACTACGATGTGGTGCCCGACCTGATGACCGTCGCGAAGAGCCTCGCGGGTGGCATGCCGCTTTCCGGAGTGGTGGGCCGCGCCGACCTGATGGACGCGGCGGCGCCGGGCGGCCTGGGCGGCACGTACGCGGGCAATCCGCTGGCACTCGCTGCTGCGCACGCGGTGCTCGACATCATCGACGAAGAGCAGTTGTGCGAACGCGCGAGCGTGCTGGGCGAGCGGGTCAAAGCGAAGCTCGGCGCACTGCAGAAAACTGTGCCTCAAATCGCGGACGTACGCGGACCAGGCGCGATGGTGGCGGTCGAGTTCTGCAGGCCGGGCGGCGTCGAGCCGGATGCAGAGTTCACGAAGCGCGTGCAGGCTAGCGCGCTCGAGCGCGGCTTGCTGCTGCTCGTATGCGGGGTCTACTCGAACGTCGTGCGCTTCCTGTTCCCGCTGACGATTCAGGACGCCGTGTTCGACGAAGGCATGCGCATTCTCGAAGACGTCATCAACGAAAGCCTCGCCGTGACCGCCTGATTTCCTGAGTGGAAGCCGTGCGGCTCCAGGCCGCGCTCCGATTCGACGACCACAAAGACCTTGATCCAATGACCACGCAAGTTTTAAAAGACCCGACCCTGCTCCAGACACGTGCGTACATCGCGGGCGAGTGGCGAGCCGCCGACGCACGCGCAACCTTCGCGGTCAACAATCCCGCTACCGGCGAAACAATTGCCACGGTGCCGCTGATGGGCGCGGCCGAAACGCGTCACGCGATCGACGCGGCGAACGCGGCATGGCCCGCATGGCGAGCGACCACGGCGAAGCAACGCGCCGCGGTCCTGCGCAAATGGCACGACCTGATGCTGGAAAACGCCGACGATCTGGCGACGATCCTCACGACCGAACAAGGCAAGCCGCTCGCGGAAGCCAAGGGCGAAATCCAGTACGCGGCATCGTTCCTGGAATGGTTCGCGGAAGAAGGCAAGCGGGTTTATGGCGACACCATTCCCACGCCGGCCAGCGACAAACGGATCGTCGTCGTGAAAGAGCCCGTGGGTGTTTGCGCAGCGATCACGCCGTGGAACTTCCCTGCCGCGATGATTACCCGTAAGGTCGGCCCGGCGTTGGCGGCTGGCTGCCCGATCGTCGTTAAACCAGCCGAGGCCACGCCGCTGTCCGCATTGGCGCTGGCGGTGCTCGCCGAACGCGCGGGCGTGCCGCGCGGCGTGTTCAACGTCGTGACCGGCGAGCCGAAAGCGATCGGTGCCGAGCTGACCGGTAATCCGGTGGTGCGCAAGCTGTCGTTCACCGGTTCGACGCCGGTGGGCCGCCTGCTGATGGCGCAGTGCGCGCCGACAGTCAAGAAGGTGTCGCTCGAACTCGGTGGCAATGCGCCGTTCATCGTGTTCGACGATGCCGATCTGGACGCCGCCGTGGCCGGTGCGATTGCGTCGAAGTATCGCAATAGCGGTCAGACCTGCGTCTGCACGAATCGCTTCTATGTGCACGAGAAGGTCTATGAGGCGTTCGCCGACAAGTTGCGCGTTGCGGTCGAACAACTGAAGGTGGGCGCGGGCACCGATGCAGGCGTCACGCAAGGGCCATTGATCAACGAAGCGGCGGTACGCAAGGTCGAGTCGCATATTGAAGATGCGCTGGCGAAAGGCGCGCGTGTTGTCGCCGGCGGCAAGCGTCACGCGTTAGGACACGGATTCTTCGAACCCACCGTGCTTCTGGACGTCACCTCGGACATGCAGGTCGCGCGTGATGAGACCTTCGGGCCGCTTGCGCCGCTGTTCCGCTTCTCATCGGATGAAGAGGTCGTGAGGCTGGCCAACAATACCGAATTCGGTCTCGCCTCGTATTTCTATAGCCGCGATATCAGCCGCGTGTGGCGGGTCGCCGAAGCGCTCGAATATGGAATGGTCGGCATCAACACCGGGCTGATCTCGAATGAAGTCGCGCCATTCGGCGGCGTTAAGCAATCGGGGCTCGGACGCGAGGGCTCCCATTACGGAATCGACGACTATCTCGTGATCAAGTATATGTGTATGGGAGTCACATGATGTCGGCTGGTGTATGTGTAGTCGATGAGGTGGTCACGTAGATCCTGAGTTGGAACGCGTAGGTTTCGTCATACCAGCACGTCGCTGAGACTCATAGAACTTTGACTAAATGCTTGCAGCGGAAGGTTGTCCCTAGGAGGCTGGAGTGCAGATTTGCGTATCGGAGTGACGCAGACGGAGCCTGATAATAATGAAAGAACATGGCACACCGGACGAAAGCTTCGTTGTTGCCCAATCTGTCTGAGATTGGTTTGGCGGCGCTACATGCGCCGCCTTTTTTTCATCTGACGGAATCGCTCCTCGTCAAGGATCGTTTCATCAGCACTTTCACTCACCACGACGAAAAATCTAGGATCTATATCAATTCTCGTTGTGTGAGCCGCACATATTGTCAGCGTCATTGTTCAAAAAGGCTTTCGGTGCACTGAATGGCGAAAAGTGAATTCAAATATGGTTCTGGATCGAACGAGATCAACCGATGCACGATTCTAGATAGTCAGCTGTGTCGTAGAGAAGACCTGCTTTAGCACCATAAACGTTCGAATCTGACGGACGCCTGGCAAATACAGAAGCTGTTCAGCGTGGAGACGATTGAAGCTGTCGTTATCCCGGGTGCGAAGCATCATGAAATAGTCGAACTCTCCAGTCACGACGTGACACTCCATGCACCCTGAAATTTTCTGCGCCGCTTTCTCGAAATCGGAGAAAGACTCCGGTGTCGAGCGGTCCAGCACGACACCGATGATGACCAGCATGCCAACTTCAAGCGCCGCCGCGTCCAGCAACGCAACGACTCCGCGAATCAAGCCAAGGCTCTTCAATCGTTCGACGCGGCGTAAGCAGGCGGGTGCGCTCAGTGCAACCTTGGCCGCCAGTGCGACGTTGGAGATGGACGCGTCTTTCTGAAGCGCACGCAGGATGGCCTTATCGATCCGGTCTAGTTCGGAGCCCGGCAAAACGGGCTTCTGTTTGTTCGAACGCAATTTTATTTCGCCTATGAGAGAAGGAAAGATATTGTGATCAGCAAAACTGCGACTTTAACTAAACGATAGTCTATCTATCCATTATTCTTCGCAACCACGTTTCGTCCTCTTTTCTATACGATTTGTAAGTGCAATGACGCGAACATATAGCGTCTTTTTCCAGTGCCCCATCAGATCGGAGAGCGTACGTGAACCTCAGTCAATTCCCCCGCCATAAACTTACCTTTGGGCACACACCTATTCATGCGCTGCCCAGGCTTAGTGAAGCCCTAGGTGGCAAAGTGCACCTTTATGCCAAGCGTGAAGACTGCAACAGCGGTCTCGCTTTTGGAGGCAACAAGACGCGAAAGCTGGAATACATCATTCCTGACGCGCTGGATCAAGGCGCCGATACGCTCGTTTCGATCGGAGGAATCCAGTCGAATCAAACCAGACAGGTGGCGGCCGTCGCGGCCCATCTTGGGCTGAAGTGCGTGCTGGTGCAGGAGAACTGGGTTAATTACTCGGACGCTGTCTACGACCGCGTCGGCAATATTCAGATGTCACGTATGCTCGGCGCTGATGTACGTCTCGTCAGCGATGGCTTCGACATCGGCATCCGGCCAAGCTGGGAACAGGCTATGCAGAGTGTTCGGGACGCGGGTGGCAAGCCTTATCCGATTCCCGCGGGATGTTCGGAGCATCGACTGGGTGGACTAGGATTTGTTGGCTTTGCGGAGGAGGTCCGGGCGCAGGAGGCGGAACTGGGCTTCAAGTTCGACTACATCGTGGTCTGTTCCGTGACCGGCAGCACCCAGGCGGGCATGGTTGTCGGCTTCGCGGCGGATGGCCGGGCCGACAAAGTCATAGGCATTGACGCTTCCGCCAAGCCCGAACAGACCCGCGATCAGATCCTTCGGATCGCGCGTCATACCGCTGATCTGGTTCAACTCGGTCGACCCATCCACGATTCAGACGTGGTACTGGACACTCGATACGGCGGTCCCGAATACGGGCTTCCGTCAGAGCAAACGCTCGAGGCCATCAGGCTGAGCGCCAGACTGGAGGGCATGATGACCGACCCGGTATACGAAGGCAAGTCGATGCAGGGCATGGTCGATATGGTTCGTCTAGGCGAGTTTCCGGAAGGCTCGAAGGTTTTGTATGCGCACCTCGGCGGCGCGCCTGCACTGAACGCATACAGCTTCCTGTTCAAGGACGGTTGATAACCTGTGGCGCCCGATCGCCGACGGCAATTGGGCGCGATGGACACAGACCACGAATCTGGGAGCACGACGATGGCAAGACAGGATGACGCACCCGAAGCAACGACGCCCGACCCGGATCCGGGCGAACTTAAGGAGTGGTGCGATGCACTTGACGGCGTGCTACATGCATGGGGAAAAGAAGATGGCAAGGCCCGAGCGCGAACGTTGCTCGACGCATTGCTTGCCCATGCGCGTACGCGGAAAGTTGGCTGGCGGCCTCCTTTGGTATCGCCCTACATCAATACGGTTGGCGTGGAAGAGCAGCCGGCGTATCCCGGAAATCTTGCGCTTGAGGCACGCATTTCCGCCATATCGCGCTGGAATGCACTTGCCATGGTCGTGAGGGCAAATCGGGCACAAGGGGAGCTCGGTGGGCATATCGCGAGCTATGCGTCGGCAGCCGACCTCTTCGAAGTCGGCTACGAGCACTTTTTTCGTGGCCCCGATTCGCCAGAAGGAGGAGACCTTGTTTTCTTTCAGGCGCATTCGGCGCCTGGTGTGTACGCGCGTGCGTTTCTGGAGGGCAGAATCTCTGAGGAGTCTTTAGGCCACTATCGACAGGAGATCGTCGCTAGCAGCAAGGGTGTCCGTGGCCTAAGCTCTTATCCGCATCCCTATCTGATGCCTGATTTCTGGCAGTTTCCGACGGGCTCGATGGGTCTGGGTCCGCTCAACGCCATCTATCAGGCGCGGTTTATCCGCTATCTGGAGAATCGCGGACTGAAACAGGCAGGTGAGCGGCGGGTATGGGGATTCTTCGGTGATGGCGAGATGGACGAGCCCGAGTCAACCTGTGCGTTGACGCTCGCGGCCCGAGAGAAGCTGGACAATTGCGTATTTGTGATCAATTGCAATCTGCAGAGGTTGGATGGCCCGGTGCGGGGGAACGGACGCGTCATCGACGAACTTGAAGCGTTGTTCGCCGGGGCTGGCTGGAATGTCTTTAAGTGTCTATGGGGATCGGAGTGGGACGCGTTGTTCGCAAGGGATCATGACCGTGTGCTTGAGGGCATTTTCGCGAGCACGGTAGATGGTGAATTCCAGACGCTGTCTGCAAACGACGGCGCCTTCAATCGCGAGACTTTCTTCAGCCGTTCGCCGGAGCTCAAAGCGCTGGTCGATTCACTCTCAGATGACGATATTGCGTCGCTTAGACGTGGCGGTCACGACCCCGTCAAGATTCATGCGGCGTTTGCTGCTGCGACGGTCCGGAATGGCAAGCCGTCGGTCATTCTGGCCAAAACGATGAAGGGTTACGGCATGGGTGCTATAGCCCAAGGCCGCATGACGACACATCAACAGAAAAAGTTGGACAAAGACGATCTACTCGCCTTCAGGGACCGATTCAATCTTCCGTTGACTGATGCGCAAGTCTCGGATGCGTGCTTCTACCGGCTCCCAACGGACAGCGATGAACTGCGCTACATGCTCGATCGTCGAGAAGCACTTGGCGGTCACCTTCCGCAGCGCCGTGCTTCATCCGAATCGCTGGCAGTGCCAGACCTTGAAAGCGTGGCTGCCTTTTCCCTGAACGCGGACGGCAAGGTCATGAGCACCACGACCGCGTTTGTGCGGCAGCTTGGCGCGTTACTGAAAGACACGGTTGTGGGTCCGAGAATCGTGCCGATCGTCGCAGACGAAGCGCGCACTTTCGGAATGGCTAATCTGTTCCGTCAAGTGGGCATCTATGCACCTTTCGGTCAACTGTACAAGCCGGAAGACGACGCGTCGATACTTTCCTATCGCGAGCAGCGCGATGGACAGATCCTTGAGGAAGGCATCACCGAGGCGGGCGCGCTTTCGTCGTGGACGGCAGCCGGCACCAGCTACGCGACCCATGGTATGGCGATGTTGCCGTTCTATATCTACTACAGCATGTTTGGCTTTCAGCGGATCGGCGATCTGGTCTGGGCGGCAGCGGACCAGCGAGCCAGAGGCTTTCTGATTGGCGCGACATCTGGCCGAACCACGCTCGGGGGTGAGGGATTGCAGCATCAGGACGGATCGAGCCATCTGCTCGCATCGACGATTCCCACGTGCCGCGCTTATGATCCATCGTTTGCTGGTGAGCTTGCGGTGATCGTCGACTATGGCATGCGACGCATACTCACCGAGCAACATGATGAGTTTTACTACATCACCGTCACTAATGAAAACCTCCCGCAGCCGACTTTCGTGGCCGACTCTCAAGAGGGTATCGTTAGAGGTATGTATCGTTTTCGTGCAGGCGGACCGTTCGAAAGACGCGTGCAACTCTTTGGCAGCGGCGCGATCATGAGCGAGGTATTGAAGGCTGCTGAAGAGCTTGAGTCGAAGCACCATATCTCCGCCGACGTCTGGAGTGTGACCAGCTATGTCGAGCTAGCCAGAGACGGTATGCGCAGCGAGCGGGAATGGCGAAGCGGCAAGCGTGAAACTCAAGACTGCTGGTTCACTAAGCACATGCGCGGAACACGTGGTCCGATCGTGGCGGCTTGCGACTACGTCAAGGCATTGCCAGAACTGGTGCGCGGCTATGTGCCGGAGGGCCGCCGCTACATCACGTTGGGTACGGACGGGTTCGGCCGTAGCGATTCAAGAGCTGAATTGCGTCGCTATTTCGAGGTAGACGCGCAATCGATCGTAAACGCCAGCCTACGCGTCACTGAAGTTTGCGAAGCAGAAGTGCAAATCGAGGCAAAGAAACGTCTGGCGGACATCATAGGAATGGCTTCGATTTGACCTTGCCGCGCCACGGCAGGCGAATTCACGTGAACTGAATTCATCAAATCGAGTTGATTTCAGTGTGTCGCTTTTGGCGACGCAGCTGTGTCGCAAGCGTTTAATTTCTCCATACTGGCGAACTCGTTCAAGCATGTTTTCAACGGCCCGGTTGCGTGCGCGACCGGCCGCATCCCATATAGCCAATCAATCGTTCCAACGGCGACCTGAATTCGCCGTCGCCTCTCGTTGCCGGTTCGAAAAATGGTGTGTTTAAAGAACACATCGTCAGCATCCAAGCTGCTTGTTCGAGTCATTTTGTAGTGAAAAACTTTTTTCGTATCCAGATGTGTTCCACGGTACCCATCGCAATGAAAGGGTCGTCGTTCAACGTTTCGTCGGGGGACTTAAAAAGTGTCTATTTCAAGATGTTCGCTCATTTTTCTAACCTTCATATGTGCGGGGTTGCAGATGCTTTACGCTGCGCCGGCACAAGCGCAGGAAGTCCGGATTGGGCTATCTGCTGCTATTACCTCACTTGATCCTCATTTCTACAACGCGACGCCTAATCACACGGTCGCGCTGAACATCTTCGAACCTCTTGTTTCGAGAGACGCGACAGGCCGGCTGATGCCCTCACTTGCAACGAGTTGGAAATCAATCTCGGACACCGTATGGGAATTCAATTTAAGAAAGGGAGTGCACTGGCATGATGGGTCGTTTTTTTCTGCCAAAGACGTGGTCTTCAGTCTGAATCGGGTTAAAAATGTTCCGGGCGCGCCGGGCGGGTTTTCTGGTTTGATCAATACGATCGTCAAGGTGGAGTCGGTCGATGACCTGACCGTGCACATTACTACCTCTGTGCCCACGCCGAATTTGCCGATGCAGTTGAGCTTTATCGAAATCGTTTCCCAGAAGGCCGGTTCAATATCGACCACAGCGGACTACAACTCCGGCCGCGCAATGATTGGGACGGGCCCGTACAAGTTCGAAAAGTACGTCACGAACGAACGCCTTAGTCTCGTGCGTAATGACGACTGGTGGAACGGAAAGCCACAGTGGGCACATGTGACTTACGAAGTCGTCACAAACGCGGCGACACGCACGACCAGTATCCTTGCCGGCGACATCGACGTTGCCGAGACACCTCCGGCACAAGACATCGAACGCCTGCGTAACGACTCCCGTTTTCGTCTTTTCTCCGCAAAAGGTTTGCGCGTGGCTTACGTCATGCCGTTCTATCAGGCGAGCGCGGACGCCGAACCTGTAACGGATGCAAGCGGGAACCGGATTACCCCGTCACCGCTAACCAATCTCGCCGTGAGAAAGGCGCTCTCGGGCGCCATTGACCGGTCCGGATTGGCGTCAAAAATCATGTTCGGCACGGCAGAGCCGACGGGCCAGTTTTTGCCGCCGGGGGTCTTTTCATCGCTGTCGGATGTTGGTGTTCCTAAATACGATCCAGTCGCGGCAAAAAAGCTTCTGGCGGAATCCGGCTATCCGGACGGATTTTCATTGACGTTGACTGCAACGAACGATCGGGTTCCCTATAGCGTTGAAGTGGCGCAGGCCATCGCGCAGATGTGGTCGAGAATCGGGGTACGCACGAAGGTGAATGCTGTGCCGACGTCGATCGGTATCAAGTTGGCAAGCAACCAGAGTGTTCCTGTTTATATCGACAACTGGGGAAACAGTTCTTTCGAAGCCGGCTCGATTCTCGGCAGCCTGCTTGGCACTGTCGATCCCGGCAAGTCTCGAGGCACGTACAACTGGTCTCGCTATTCGAACCCGGCGCTGGACCAGCAGGTCGATACCGCGCTGCGAACGGTCGATACCCTGCAGCGGGAGAAGTTGCTGCAGGACGCATCCCGCGTGGCGCTGGACAACCTCGCGGTGATTCCCCTGTTTAATTTCGTCAACTACTGGGTGACCCGAAAGGGCTATGCCTATGTTCCGCGCGCCGATGGGCTGACGCTGGCGAACGCGATCACCGCGCAATAAGGCGCGAATCTTCCAACATCAAAACACTGATTCGGCGAACTCCCATGCAACGACGTTCTTTTCTAAAAATCGGTCTGGCCGGTGCTGTGATGGATGTTCTTCCACTGCCATCAATGGCAGCGGGTTCCCGTGAACTCCGTATGGGCGTCACGTCGCCACCGACGTCGCTCGACCCGCAGTTCCAGGACGCATTCATCAGCGTGCAGGCGACGCAGCAAATTTTCAGCACTCTGTTGAGCGACAGTTCGAGTGGCGTGGTCAAGCCAAATCTGGCGTCTGCCTGGAAGGTTGTGGACGACACGACCTGGGAGCTAACTTTGCGCAGCGACGTCAAGTTCCACGACGGCACACCCTTTGAACCCGAAGACGTGCTGTTCAGTTACGAGCGCGTACCGAAAGTTGTTGGCTCCTCGTCGCCCTTCACGGCCAGTACCCGTAATGTGAAGTCGATTGAGATTGTGAGCCGGACGGTGATCCGGTTCAAGCTCCACACGGTCGACCCAATTTTCGATTGGCGTCTGACTCAGGTGGCCATGCTGTCTCGCAAGATTCACGCGAGCGCTACGACCGCCGACTTTACATCGGGCAAGGCAGCGATCGGCACGGGACCCTACAAGTTTGTCTCGTATGCGAATGGTCAGGAATTGCGGCTGAGCCCGAACCTTCAATATTTCGGCGGCAAACCGGCTTGGGACAGCGTGGTCATCAAGTACATCTCCGATCCTGGGGCGCGTATCGCCGCTTTGCAAAGCGGGGATGTCGATCTGATCGACACGGTGCCGGTCGAAAACGTGAATCGGTTGAAGCAGGACAAAGCACTTGCGCTGTTCGAGACAACGGGATTCCTGACTATCTATCTCTTCCCCGATTCGATGCGCAAGGACTCGCCCTTCGTGTTCGACAAGGACGGGAAACCACTTCAGTCGAACCCGCTGCAGGATGTGAGGGTCCGGCAGGCGCTTTCGCTTGCTGTCGACCGCAGCGGCATTGTGACCCGTTTGATGTCGGGTCAGGGTACGGTCGCCGATCAGATGGTCTCTACCGCCGTTCCTGATCGCGCACCCAACATGGCGGCGCTGAAAACGGACCTCGTGGAAGCGAAGCGCCTCTTGGCCGAGGCGGGTTATCCGAATGGTTTCCGCATGACGCTGCATGGCCCGAACGGATATTTCCCGAACGATACCAACGTGGCACAGGCAATCGCGCAAGGCTTCAGCCGAATTGGCATTACCACCGCAGTTGAGGTAGCGCCGATGTCCGTGTTCGCGACCAAAGCGACTGCACGCGCGTATTCGCTCTTTATCCTCGGATTCAATTCTCCGTCCACGCTAATCACCATGCAGTACCTTGCGCAAACCAAGGATGCGGCAGCGGGACTAGGGGGATCGAATCGACAGATGTATTCCAATCCTCACGTCGATGAAGCGCTCAAACGTGCCGGTAATGAAATGGACACGGCCCGCCGCAATGCCGCATTGGCCGAAGGCATGAAGGCGTTGATGGCGGATGTGGGACTCATCCCGGTTTTCTATACAGAAGCGACATGGGCCGGGCGAAAGGATCGTCTCAGCTATCTGGCCAATCCGATGGGGCATTCGAGTGCCTATTTTGCGAAACCCGTTTGATCTGGAGATGGTATGACACTTTGGTTGAGCCGCCGGGTGCTACAGGCGATTCTGATCGTGATCGCGATGACAGCTGTGGTGTTTGTCGCGGTTAATGTGATTGGAGATCCGGTCGAAATGCTGATCAGTCCGGAAGCGAGTCAGATAGAGCGCGTCCATGTCATGAAGACCTTCGGCCTCGATCAGCCGCTGTGGAGGCAGTATCTATCGTTTCTGCACGGCGTGGTGCACGGGAATGCGGGCAATAGCTTTGTTTACGGGGAGTCCGCCATCAAGGTGATTCTGGAGAAAATGCCGGCAACCGTGGAGCTCGCGATCTGCGGCTTGATATTGTCAATTCTCGTTGGCGTACCACTCGGCCTGTACGCCGGGCTTAGACCCGAGTCGCTGTTCAGCAAAACGTCGATGTCGCTGAGTATCGTCGGATTCTCCTTGCCGTCATTCTGGGTGGGGCTCCTTCTGATCATGGTATTTGCCGTTAATCTCGGCTGGTTTCCGAGCAGCGGTCGAGGCCAAACAATAGCGTTGCTCGGGGCGCAATGGTCACTCTTCACCTTCGACGGTCTCAAACATCTGGTCCTTCCAGCAGGCACTCTAGCGCTTTTCGAAACCTCGCTCGTGATGCGGCTCACGCGAGCCGGCGTGAGCGAAGTGCTGCCGATGGAATACGTGAAGTTCGCAAGAGCGAAAGGTCTGACCGAGACGCGGATCATCTTCGTGCACATTTTCAAGAACACGTTGATTCCGGTTGTCACGGTTATGGGGTTGGAGTTTGGCTCATTGATCGCTTTCTCCGTTGTCACCGAGACTGTATTTGCTTGGCCAGGCATGGGAAAGCTGATTATCGACAGTATCGACAAACTCGATCGGCCCGTCATCGTGGCCTATCTGATGATGATCGCGTTCCTGTTCGTGAGTATCAATCTGTTGGTTGATGTTCTTTACACATTGCTGGACCCGCGTGTCCGCATCAGAAGCCAGGATTAAAAGTCATGTCCTCCCAATCGAGTCCTCCGGCCGTCGATGTCGTTGATTTCGCGTCGACGACGGTCGTCGAGCAAAAGCCGGAAACGCCCGCGCGCCGCATGGCCAGGCAGTTCTTCTCTTCATGGATCGCGGTAATCAGCCTTGTCGTGTTAGTACTGGTCATTGGCATAGCCATCTTCGCGCCAGTGCTGTCCCCCCAGAATCCGTATGACCTCACCCACATCGACATCATGGACGGCCGATTGGCGCCCGGTTCGATCTCCGGCGGCGGTGTGAAGATGTTATTGGGATCGGACGAACAAGGCCGCGATATTTTGTCGTCTATCTTCTACGGTTTGAGAATATCGCTGGGCGTCGGGGTCGCGTCAGCGTTGTTTGCTGCAGTGGTCGGCGCATCGCTCGGTCTGTTTGCCGCTTACGTGGGCGGTAGAACTGAGGGGGTCATCATGCGAATCGTCGATTTTCAGCTGGCATTTCCGGCGATTCTCGTCGCACTGATGATTCTGGCTTTTCTCGGAAAAGGAGTGATGAACGTAGTGCTGGCGCTCATCATCGTCGAGTGGGCGGCGTACACAAGAACGGCACGGGCCACGACATTAGTCGAGCGCAGAAAGGAATACGTGGAAGCCGCGGAGTGTCTTGCCATTCCAACACGACGAATTCTATTTGGTCACCTGTTCCCGAACATTCTTCCGCCGCTCATTGTGATTGCGACCGTTCAGGTGGCCCGCGCCATCGCACTTGAAGCGACATTGTCGTTTTTAGGGCTGGGCGTGCCCGTGACCGAACCGAGTCTTGGACTGCTGATCGCAAATGGCTACCAGTACATGTTGTCGGGTCAATATTGGATCAGCTTTTATCCGGGCATTGCTCTTGTTCTGACGGTCGTTTCGATCAACCTGGTGGGTGACCGCCTGAGAGATGTGTTGAGTCCCAGGAGCCTGGCATGAGTCCATTACTGGAGTTGCGAAATCTGCGTACTTCGTTTGCCACTCGCGCCGGCGAAGTCAGAGCGGTCAACGACGTATCGCTCAGTCTCGAGCGAGGCAAAATTCTTGGACTGGTGGGCGAGAGCGGATCGGGCAAGTCGATGCTGGGCTATTCGATCATGGGATTGATCGAAAAGCCGGGCCGCATCGTGAGCGGGCAGATATTGTTTGACGGCTGCGACCTGTCGACAATCAAAGGGGAACAAAGACGGCGTTTGCGCGGCAAGCGCATGGCCATGGTATTTCAGGATCCCATGATGACGCTTAATCCGGTGCTGCGTATCGACACGCAGATGATCGAGGCAATCAGGGCGCACGAAAGGGTGACGTTCAGTGAAGCTCGGGTTCGCGCCCGCGAAGCGCTTGGCAGAGTCGGAATTCCCAGTCCCGAAGAGCGTCTTGCCGCGTATCCCCATCAATTTTCGGGAGGCATGCGCCAGCGTGTCGCGATTGCCATCGCGATGCTGCACAAGCCCGATCTCATCATTGCGGACGAGCCTACTACGGCGCTCGATGTGACGATCCAGGCGCAGATACTCGCCGAGATCAACGCGCTCGTTCGGGAGAGCAATACCGCTCTGATATGGATCACGCACGATTTGTCTGTGGTCGCGCGACTCGCCGACGAAATCGCCGTGATGTATGCGGGCAAAGTTGTCGAACACGGCGGCGTCGAGGACGTGTTAAATCGCCCGATGCATCACTACACCGCGGGACTGATGGCGTCGGTGCCAAGTCGCAACCCGCGCGGAGTACGGTTGCATCAGATCCCTGGAATGCCACCCAATGTTCTGAATCTGCCGGCGGGCTGTGCCTTCAGACCTCGGTGTGCCAGTGCAGACGGGGCATGTACCGATGTGTCGGAGACGGTGTTGGGCAGTCACGCGTTCCGATGTATCCATCCGATAGCACAACCTAATTCGAAATCGGAAGCGCCAGCATGAATATGAGCGATATGGAAGCGATTGAACCGCGGATGCCAACCGACCCAGTCGAACCGATGATCGAACTCCGAGGTGTTTCGAAGCGCTTCGGGGCTCGAGACGATCTTCTGGTCCGCTCACTCGCACGGATTGGCGCCGCGAAATTGTCGCCGCAAGTCTACGCGGTGAACGACGTCAGTCTGACGGTTCGACGTGGTGAGGTGGTCGGCCTCGTAGGGGAATCCGGCTGCGGCAAATCAACCTTGGGAAGAATGGTCGCCGGCATCATGCGACCATCGGAAGGCTCCATATTCTGGCGCGGATCTGACGTCGATTCGCTCTCGGCGCTCGAAGACCGTCAACGGAAGTTGCGGGTGCAAATGGTATTCCAGAACCCATTTGCCTCGTTGAATCCACGAATGTCGGTAGGCGATATCGTCGGAGAGGCGCCGCGGATCCATGGGCTTGTCGATAGCGATCACTCTGCTTACGTGGATGACCAGATGAGACGAGCCGGAATCGATCCAGCCGTCAAAAGCCGCTATCCACACCAGTTCAGCGGCGGTCAGCGTCAGCGAATTGGGATTGCTCGCGCGCTTGCTGTCAATCCGGAGTTTCTGGTCTGCGACGAAGCCGTGGCGGCGCTCGACGTATCGATCCAGGCGCAGATTCTAAATCTGTTCATGGACCTGCGGGAAAGTCTCGGTTTGACGTATCTTTTTATCAGCCATGATCTTGGCGTGGTCGAGCACATCTCCGATCGGGTGGCCATTATGTATCTTGGCAGAATCGTCGAGGAGGCGCCCACCGAGGAGGTCTTCGGGAAGCCCAATCACCCTTACACACAGGCACTCCTCGAGGAAGTGCCACGCATCGACACCACCAGAAAGCCGTTCTCTTTTCTGAAAGGCGAATTGCCCAGCCCATTGTCTCCCCCCGGCGGGTGTCATTTCCACCCGCGATGTCCGCACGCGATGGCCCGTTGCAAGGAAGATGCTCCGTTGCTCAAGACGATTGCTCCAGGCCACCGAAGTGCCTGCCATCTGAATGACATTGCATTATGAGCGTTGAGGCGTTGATCAGATTCAACCTCTCCCTCAGGTTGGAAGACATACCCGACGACGTGCGGAGCGAAACCCAGCGAATGTTCCTGGACTATATGGGGTGCATTGTGGCTGCGCGTGCTTCGGAGATGGAGCCGATTGTCGCAGGCACCGTGGCTGTGCTCGGGGGCGCCAGTGCGCCAGGTAGTCGAGCCTATGGTTATGCGCGCCTCGGGGACGCATTGGATCTCAGCGAGGGCTACAACGGTGCGCATTTTGGCGTCGGGCCGGTCGCTGCCGCGCTCGCGCTGGCGGCAATTAGCCGTGCCAGTGGCGCAGAATTGTTGACCGCGATTGCGGCTGGCTATGAGACGGGCGCGCGCGTCATGGATGCGATTGGGCCATATTTCACGGAGATCGAAGGGAAGCCTCAATATGCGCCCATCTGGAGTGTGTCCGCTCCGGTGGTCTATGCGGCTGTCGCGACGGCGTCGAAACTGTTGAAGCTAGACGCATCGTCGAGCGCCGAGGCGTATGCGATCGCGGGAGCATCCATGCCCATTCCCACTGGCGGTGTATGGGGCAGAATGCCGAATTCGCCCAACACGAAGTTCTGCGACGTGGGATGGTGCACGTTGGCCGGCGTGATGGCGGCGGTATCTGCCGCAGCAGGTTCCACGGGATTAACATCGCTTACGGAAGACGATTGGGGCCTGTTTCGCATCCTCTGTGCCGAACATGCTAAGCCGAAGTATTTGTCGGAATCGCTAGGGTCGAGCTGGCGTATCCGACGTATTGTCTACAAGGATTGGCCCTGTTGTGGACTCAACATTGGGCCCATGAAAAACATGCTTGCGCTCACGAGCCAGCTTCCAGTCGCTCTTGAGCGCACGGAAAGGATTGTCGCCGAGATAGGCCTTGCCGGACTCTCCCCAAACGCCGTCAATCAGACTCCTGCGACTTTCGCCGCCAGGCAATTCAGCATTCCGCACACCATGGCGATGCTTGCTTTCGGAATACCGCCGGGCGCTCAGTGGGGCTCGCAAGAACTGTCTGATCATCCCCGTATCGCGGCATTTCGAAGAAAAATCGAAGTGGTGGAGCATCGTCAACCGTGGCCTTCCCAAGACGCTCGCAC
The DNA here is from genome assembly GCF_900099835.1 of Paraburkholderia fungorum. Lineage (NCBI taxonomy): Bacteria > Pseudomonadati > Pseudomonadota > Betaproteobacteria > Burkholderiales > Burkholderiaceae > Paraburkholderia > Paraburkholderia fungorum. The sequence continues at coordinate 65,372 of NZ_FNKP01000004.1, read as the reverse complement.
AAATCCGCAACGCAGCGTCCGCAACAAGCCAAGTGCCGTCCGAGCGTGGGTGAGCGGAAAACAGTACGTTTGCGAGACCTTGATGGAGAACGGGGGAGCCGTTCAACACGTGCTGCAACCACAGTGGGACGATGAATGGGTTGCCGCGAAAGTATCAAATCTCGTTGAATCCCGTTCAGCTCGCGTGTTGACAGATCGCGCGCTGGACATGACTGCGCAGCAGTCGGCGCTTTCGTTGGTTGCTGCGCTTGAGAACGCCAGGCCCATTCAGCAGGCACTGTCGTTACCCCTCGAATCAAGATGAAAAACCTTATGAAGACAATGAACGGGCTGAAAGAAAAACTGGATAGGCTCTGTGACGCCCAATCCTTCACAACGACATGGTATGTCAAGGATCTGAAAAGCAATATTGAAATCCATCGCGCTGGGGAAATGCCGGTACCGTCGCAAAGTACGCGCAAGATCGTGTTTATGCTGGCTGCGCTTGAAGCCGTACATGCCGGGCGATTAAATTTGTCCCAACGCATGGTGATCGACGAACGCCTGATGCAGGGCGTCGTGTCGGGAGTTTTCTATTTCATGACGCCTGGGCTGACTATTCCGTTACGCGACGCGCTCGTCCAGATGATCATCACAAGCGACAACACGTGTACGAGTCTCGTCGGGGAAGCGGTAGGGCTGAATGCAATCAATAACTATTGTCAACGGCTCGGCATGTCGGCGACATTGATTCGCGAACTCGTCCCGCCAAGAGATATGCCTGCAGACCACGACTTCGATTTCGTGGCTCAGACGAGTGCCATCGATCAAGGCAATCTTCTTCAGATGGTACTTGCCGGAAGCCAGGACGATGCGGCGGCTCAACGGCTGGGATGTTCGCAATCGCTATGTCAGCTTGCTATGGAGATCCTGATCCGGCAGGTTTATCGGACACAGCTACCGGCTCACCTGCCGTTGGGGACCAAAGTCGCTCACAAGACCGGTACGGGTAAGCACGGAAAAATGGACGCCGGCATCGTGTTCCGAAATGGAAAGCCACGCTTCGTCATGACGGCTTATGCGGTCGATGTGCCGGTTGAAATGCCGGACGGAATGCCCGGTCAGCACGCAGCTTCGGAACATCTGGCGCGAATGTGCCGCGTTTGCTGGGATGAACTCGGCGACTAGATTGCCGACTGGGTTGCTATCTATTGCCGGCGCTTCATGTTCGTCTCTTGGAGAGCCGGTGTCGTCGATTAAACCGAATTTAAAGTCGTTGCTATGACAGAAAACAGTAAGACTGCTTCGCCCGTTCATCCTGGCCGACCCGCCGCCACGCTTGCGAAACTAAATGCGGTCGCGGAGTTACAGCGGATTATCGAATACTCTAGGGGCAGCGTGGGTGTGTCGGCGTTGCATGTAGAGACCGGAGAGCGACTGGGGCTTCATGAGGATTGCCGCTTCCCGCTCGAAAGTACCATCAAGATCGCCATCGCGATGAAGGTACTGGCCCTTGTGGATGCAGGTGAGCTGGCCTTGAGCGATTGGATCGAAGTCCAGTCGAGTGAGATGAATTCAGGGGGGCCGCTAGGTGAGGAGTTTTTGCATGATGGGGTCGCGCTCTCGGTGATGAACTTACTTGAACCGATGATCACCCGCAGCTGCAACACGTCGACGGACGTGATGTTCCGGGTGGCAGGAGGGGCGGAGGCTGTCGCCGACTATGTCGAAACCGTGCTTGGAATCGAAGGTTTCGAATCACGGTACACCATGCGCCACGCACTGTGTGTACTGCACGATATTGCGGAGCTTCCATTTGACGTTTCGGAGCGCGATGCGCTGCGAAACGCATCCTTCGACGTGATCGACGCGCGAAACCGGATGCACGGCGAAAAAACCGATTATCGCAACGATTTGCGTGACCAATGCACACCGTACACGATGATCGAATTGCTCAATGCGCTGTGGTCTGGAAAAGGAATAACCAGAGCATCGCGTGATTTGCTTCTTGACATCATGAGTCGCACGACGACCAGTCCGGAACGTGTTAAAGGCCGGCTACCGCAGGGCGTGCCGTTCGCCAATAAAACTGGCAGCGGGCTCGGTGCCGCAGCAGATGTCGGATTCCTGACACTTCCGGATGGACGGGGCACTGTTGCTTTAGCAGTGTACGTTAAAGATTCACCCGAAAATATGGCTTACCGAAACTCGATAATCGCTGATGTGGCACGTCTTGCTTACGACTATTTCGTTCTGATTTCCTAGATTCACACCCGACCGCTCCCATGAGATTGGAAATGAATTCTATTACATCGCCCAAAGAGTTCTTGGGGCACGAGATTGGCGAAGATTACTATCTCGCTAACTATACTCAATTGGTAGAATATTGGACCTTGCTGGCGACCCAATCGTCACGCATCAAAATGGTGGATATCGGGGCTACCGGATATGGGCGACGTCAGTACATGCTGATCATCTCGTCGCCGGACAATCTGGTGAATGCTGACAAACATCGAGATCTGGCCCGCACTCTGGCACAACCCTACGATATCGATCATGGTCGCGCTTCGGAGTTGGCGCGCGACGGCAAGGCCGTGGTATTTATCGATGCCGGTGTTCACCATAACGAGATTCTCCCGACGCAGACCCTGTTCGAACTGGCATGGCGCTTGGCCTCAGGAACGGATCGGGAGACCCTGAGAATTCTGGATGAGGTGGTGCTGTTGCTGGTACATGCGAATCCGGATGGTCACGAGGACTTTGCGTGCGAGTATATGCGTGAGCGGGATCCCGCAAAACGGCCGGTGGAATGGCGCTTTGCGACGCCGGAGTTGATGCCTCGGTATGCGGGTTCCGATATCAATCGTGACTATCATTTCACGGCGACAGCGGAAACACGAAACGTAGCAGAAGTCATGTACCGGGAGTGGTTTCCGCAGGTTGCGTATGACCCTCATCAGACGGGGCCTCTAGGGGGGGCGATGTATGTTCCCCCCTTCCGCGACCCGAACAACGCTTATACTCCGCCGCTTGTCCTCGCGACGAGCGCTGAACTGGGCATGGCCGTTCACCATCGACTCATCGCGGAGGGCAAGGTCGGGTCGTACATGCAGAATGCGGCTCCGTATACGGCATGGACTAATGGCATGTCTACGACGACGGCTCATTTGCATAACGTAGTGGGGATCCTCTCGGAGGTGATCGGCACCCCACATCCGCAGCGAATTCCTTTCGTCCCGGCGCGTCATGTGCCAAGTGGAATACAGCCTTTAGCGCTTGCTCCACAAATCTGGCAAGCGGCAACGACAATCGAATATCAGATTTCGGCGCAGAAGGCGGTCCTCGCCTGGGTCGCCTCTAATCGAGAGCGGTTGTTGATGGCAACCTACACGGCAAATCGGGACGCAATCGAAGCCGGCAATCGCGACACGTGGACGATGGGGCCAAGCCAGTTAGCTTCGTTGACGACACCGGATCCGTTTCAGTCGCAGCGTATCTACGATGCTTTTGACCGGGCATCCGGAATCCATGTGGGGAATTTGCGAGGCTGGAGCGAAGCGGACCCTTCGCGGCACGCGTCCGTTTTGCGTAAGCCCGCGCTTCGGAACCCGCGCGGATATATCATCCCGTCGGATCAGCCTGATTTCGCGAACGCAGTATCGTTCGCGAATGTGCTGCTTCGCGGGGGTGTACGCGTCGAGCGTGCGAAAAGAGCGTTTATCGTTGGAACCCGAAATTATGCAGCGGGTAGTCTGGTCGTCAAGACGGCGCAGCCGTATCGCCCGTTCATCCTGGATATGTTCGAATCGCATGAGTGGCCCTCTATGCCGTTGTTCTCCGGCGGTCCAATTGAGCTTCCGTACGACGCTGCAGGTTACACATTGGCTTATCAGATGGGCATCGAATTCGATCGCATCCTGGAAGGATTTGACGGGCCGTTTGAGACCATTGAGTCTTCTATTGCTATTCCATCAGGGCGTTTGATCGGAGGCTATGCCCATTCAGCCGTTATCGGGTTTGTGGTGGGCTGTGAGTCTAATCACGCCTATCGGTTGATCAACCGTCTGCTTGCTGCGGGAAAAAAAGTGCATCGGATATGTCAAGCCAGTGTATTTGACGGCGTCAGCTTACGTTCAGGGGCTTTCTGGATACCGCAAGACACGGATGTTTTAAAGGTAGTGAGTGGTGGGATCCAGGAGTTGGGACTCGACGTCATTGCGCAAAGCGCGCCTCCATGCTTTACGATGAAGGAGATTAGGGGCACGCGAATCGGGATCGTCAGTAAGTTCGGCGGCGTGCGATCTGCAGGATGGTTGCAGTGGACTCTGGACGAATTCGAATTCCCCCACACAGTGATGTACCCGGGTGATCTGATGGCTGGGAACTGGGGCGATACATTCGATGTTCTCTTTCTAACGGACGGCAGTATCAATAAGGCAGCTAGAGACGCTGTGGATGGCGAGCCTGTAGACGAAGCTGCCGCCTACCTCAATTCGCTCGACAGCACACCGATTTCCCCCATGGATATTCCTGACAGATACCACCATATGCTGGGGGACGTCGAGGACGAAAAGACATTGCAAAACGTCCGTGATTTTCTGACGTCTGGCGGTTCCGTGGTTGGAATTGGCAGCGGTACGAATATCGCTTCGCCATTGGGCTGTCCTGTTTCCAGACATGATGGACGTCCATATATTCCTTTGTCGGTCGTAAAAGCAAAAGTCGATAATGAGCATCCGCTCGCGTGGGGGATGGGCGACGACGTGAATCTGATTTTTGACCATAGCCCCGTGTTTTCTAACAAGCATCGTGAGCGTTCCAATTGCGCTTGCTGGTTTGACGGGCGGGATATATTGCAGAGCGGATTCGCGCTCCGGGAAGATGAATTGGCTGGCGCGGCTGCGATCGTATCCAAAGAAGTCGGGAAAGGTCGACTGATTCTGATCGGACCTGAAGTTAACTTCCGCGGTCAAACTTCTGGGGCGTACAAGTTTATTTTCAATGCAATTTTTTCGGTATCCGACAGGTAATCGCACAAAGTAAGTCGCAGAGAAGTCGTAACTGGGGACCGGCACTTTCCGTCCAGTAAGAATGGAAAGTGCCGTTCGCTTAGTCGTTATGTCGACGCTTAGAACTTGTGTCGAATTCCGACAATCGCGATAGTCTGGTCCTTTGTGCCGTCAACTCCATAATCTCCCACCGAAGCAAGCGCGCTTTGAATGCCGCCCGCAGCCGTGCGCTGTTCGCCGCTGGCTCGCTGGTAGCCTGCGACGGCATACACATCGGTACGCTTCGATAGCGCGTACATGCTGGCTGCACTAATCTGGTTGTAGTGTGCCGATGCATTGCCAGTTGCAGAGGTGTAGGCGTACCCGATTGCAGTAGTGATGGCCGGCGTCACCTGATATCCGATGAAGGCTCTGCCGGTATTGAATTTTTGGGTGGAGTTGAAGGTGGAAAAGCCATCCGCCTTGAAGAGGGTGTTGCTATAGCCGACGCCGACGGTCATAGGACCGATCACATACTGACCGGCCACCTGCGAGATGGCAATCGTATGAGCGGTTCCATATCCCGCAGTAATCGATGCGCCGTTCAAAATTGAATCGGCGGTTGTACTGGTCCACCCAGATCGCTTGGCCGCATCAGGGTTCGGATTGGTTGCCTGGAAGTATGCCGCCGCGACGCTTAGTGCACCGTGTGTGTACGCAGCGCCGGCACTATACGTGTAACCTTGGCCTACCGCACCCGCAGCGCCCCCAAGTGCATACTGCGCCTCGAACTGCAGACCGGCGTAGTTTGGGCTGATGTATTTGATCTGGTTCGACACTCGCATGCTGTTGTCGTTGTTGTCCACATTAGCCGGTGTTGAAAAGACCGCGCCGTAGAGATCTCCTGTCACCCCTTGGACGAGGTCAACCGTGGCGTCGTAACTCCGTCCGAGTTTCACTGTACCCCACGATGCGCTGGTCAGTCCAACGGTAGCTTGCCGGCCAAACTCTCGGCCGCCCTGGCCTAGTTTCCCTGTCGCCACGCTGTACCCGTTCTCCAGCTGGAAAATGGCTTTCAAACCGCCGCCAAGATCTTCCTGACCTTTAAGCCCCCAGCGGCTGCCTTGCAGATTGCCGGACAGCATCTGGTAGCTGTTTCCCGAGGTCGTCTTTACATAGCCGATACCCACGTCGAGCAAACCGTAAAGCGTGACAGTGCTTTGGGCCTGCGCGCTGGTCGAGGCGGCAATGACCGAAATGGCGGACGCGGCTAACGTGATCTTCTTCATTGATTCTCCTGTTCTTCGTTTAGATAAGAGGCGAAATATTTCCGCACGTCGCCTTTTTTTGATTTATGACGGGACTTCATTTGCATAGCGAACAATGTGCAAGCTGCCCACGTTTCGGATCCGCTGGTGTGACAGAAAGGACCATGGATCATTTAGTTCACAAATTCTTCGCGATACGGTTCGAAGTATTTGCAGGCCAGAAATTGTGGACAAGCAGCTTTAACAGAACGAAGCTGTAGATTTAAGGTAACTGAGCGGTATCGGCAGAGCACAGTCTCTATCTCTCACCTCCGACACATTCGCTCGACATCACGTATAAAAGTGCACCGACTGATCAATGCGTGCTCTTTGCCAGGTTCATTCCACGGGAGACGAGAGTTGCGCTGGCGTACGGTGAGTTGCCCGACATCCGGCTGGCCAAACGCACTGAACGATCTCTTTGCAACAGCGGCAAGAGGGCCTCAGGCAACGGTGCAATTTATGCACCTATCAGCGGATTAGAAGGTGCTTGTTCCGCGATTTCGGCTTCGGAATACTTGTAACAGACGGGAGTGGCGCGCAGCACCGGTCACGAAACGGAAGTCCGATGGGAAATCGATCATGTTCCATGTTGAACGTCTTCGGCCCTGTCTTGGAGAAGTTCACGTTGCATACGAATGAAAAAATTCGGTGGAGAAATTTAAGCGTCTCTGTCAAAGGCCGATCTGTATCGGTGTCCGCCTGCAAAGCTTTTTTTTCAGTCGAGGCAACTCGTGCTTTGTAATTTTGAAAAATCGCGCAATATTCAATAGGAAAAATTATGGCTTCAGAGAAAACATCTAAAGGTCCGCTGAGTGGGTTGAAGGTTTTGGATGTCACTCAAATGTTGGCGGGACCGTATTGCACCTGGATGATGGGTATGATGGGGGCAGAAGTCATCAAGGTCGAAAGGCCTGACGGCGGTGATTTTGCGCGCGCCGTTGCACCTTTCCGTGAGGAAGAGAGCCTTTACTTCATGAGTGTCAACCGGAACAAGCGTAGTCTGACGCTGAATTTGAAGAGCGACGAGGGAAAACAGATTTTCCGTGAGCTATTGGCGGATTGCGACATTCTGGTTGAAAACAATCGGGCAGGGGTGATGGACCGACTCGGCCTCGGGTATGCGGATGCATCGAAGATCAACCCCCGGCTGATCTACGCCTCCATCTCCGGGTATGGCCAGACCGGTCCCTACAAAAATAAGCCGGCCTTCGACGTCGTTGCCCAAGCGATTTCGGGGATGATGAGTATCACAGGTGAAAGCGACGGTCCGCCCGCACGAGTGGGCGTTTCCATCGGCGATATCGCGTCCGGGCTGTTCTGTGCGGTCAGTGTGCTTGCAGCGCTGGAGGGACGCCACAAGTCCGGTCAAGGCACGTTTATCGACGTGTCGATGATGGATTGCCAATTGGCACTGATGGAGAACGCAGTATCGCGCTATATGAATACGGGTGATATTCCTCGCCGTTTGGGCAGCCGCCATCCGTTGATCGCGCCGTTTCAGGCGATCGACACGGCGGACTTGCCAATTGCCATTTGCGTCGATACCGAACCGCAATGGGAGCGTATGTGTCACGCGATGAAGCTGGAGCCGCTAATGGACGATCCACGATTCGAGCATGGTTCGATGCGAGCTGAAAATCACGCGGACCTCGAACCCCTTCTCAAAGCGCGTTTTGCAGAACGCACTCGCGACGAATGGCTGAGTATTCTGGAAGCGGCCGACGTACCGTGCAGCCCCATCAATTCCATTCCTGAGGTCGTCAATGATCCTCAGGTAGCGCACCGTGGCATTCTCGTGGAAGTACCACCAAAATCGGGCATCCATTATGTCGGCTCCCCGTTCCATATGCTCGATGTCGACCTTCGTAGCGAAGGCGTTCCCCCGCGACTGGGTGAGCATTCTGGCGAAATCCTGAAAGAACTTGGTCGATCGGAGGAGACCGTTGAGACTTTGAGGGGTCAGAAGGTAATCTGAAGTTGGGAAGCCAAAGTAAATGCGCCCCGCGAAAGCGGGGCGTTTTGCATTGATGCGTTGCGAGGGAGAGACGAGAATTGGATTAGCGACCGAGCCAACGGGGCTTACGTTTCTCCATGAAAGCGGCCACGCCTTCGCGGAAGTCGCTGGACGCGTAACATGCCGAGATCAGGTCATCGTCAGGAATGGCCGCGACAGGCTGATCCCGAAGCCTGCGTAGCGCCTCTTTGGTGGCATAGAGGGTCAGTGGTGCGAGGGTCTTCAGTTGCTCTGCGATCTCCTCGGCCTTGCTATGGAGGTCAGCGTCACTGACAATTTCCCGAATGGCGTGGACGCCAAGCAGATCGTCTGCAGTCAGCAGGCGGGCGGAAAAGATCATATCTTTGGTCAGTGCGTAACCTAGAGTGGACGTGAGCCGCGCATAGTTTTGTACAGAGAGACAATTACCTACCGTGCGCGCAATCGGAAGGCCAAACTTGACGGACGGGCTGGCGATTCGCACGTCGCAGCTGGCAGCAAGTAGTGCGCCGCCTCCCACGCAGGCGCCGGCCATGGCTGCAATGGTAGGCACCTTGATTTGCTCGACCGCGATCTGAACAGCTTCGCCATTCCGCTCAAGCTTGACGAATTCTTCTGGCGTGGTCGCCTTCTTTAGGGAATCGAAATCCGCGCCGGCCATAAAAGATGGGCGATCCGCGGGCGCCCCGGTGAAGATCACAGCCTTCACTTCCGGATCTTCATTGATCTGACGTGAGACTTCGATAATCGTCTGCTCCATGCCAACAGTCATTGCATTTCTTGACTCGGGCCGGTTAAACATGATCCAGTGAACGCCGTTTTCGCGCTTTTGCAAGATCTCATTCTTCGTTTGATTCACCTACTTCTCCTTTTACGATTTGGTTGCATCGAGAATCTGACATTCGCTCACCGGAAGATGCACGTCGACCTCCTGGCCGGGAACGAGTCTCTCTTTCGGGGGCACAAACGCTCTGACGGAGTGCCCGGTGACGACGTCCACGACGACGTCGCTGCATTCGCCGAGATAAGCGACGCGCTTTACCTTGCCACGCAAGACGTTCGGTCCGTTAGTGTTTGATGGTTCAGTCAGCTTCACCCGAGACGGACGGATACAGAGACAGACATCGCCTCCGCTACCTACGGTGCTACGGTTTTCGGCGTTCAGGATTTGCTCGCCGACTTTCAGATAACCTGTTTCGGTCAATGTGCCGGGCAGCTCGTTGTTTGCTCCGATGAACGTGGCGACGAAAGAGTTCGAAGGGCGCTCATAGACGTTCTGCGGCGTATCGAGTTGCTGTATGACGCCGTTCTTCAACACGGCTATCTTGTCCGCCGTCACAAGTGCCTCGGACTGGTCATGGGTCACGTACACCGTAGTTAAGCCGAGTAGATCGTGAACCCGTCGGATCTCGAACCGCATTTCTTCGCGCAGGTGCGCGTCGAGGTTGGACAGTGGTTCGTCCAGTAGAAGCACACTGGGCTCAATGACGAGGGCGCGCGCGAGCGCGACACGCTGTTGCTGACCGCCGGACAGTTCTGATGGGTAGCGGTCTCGCAGCGCGGTCAGTCGGACCATGTCCAGAGCTTGTTTCAGTCGTTCGTCGCGCTCGCGTGCGGGCGTGCGTCTGACTTCCAACCCGTACGCGACGTTCTCCGCGACAGTTTTGTGCGGCCACACGGCATAGCTCTGAAATACGAGAGATATATTCCGCCGCTCGGGGGGAACCACCTGTCCAGGGGCAGACAACTTCTTGTCACCGATCCAGATCTCACCCGACGTAGGTTGGTCGAAGCCGGCCAGGAGTTGGAGTGTCGTCGATTTTCCACACCCGGAGGGCCCCAATAGCGCGAGTAGTTCACCTTGTTCGACGTCGAGATCGATGCCTGCAAGAGCGGTATAAGTTTCGTATTGTTTGCGCAATCCTTTGATGCGAATGCTTTTCATGATTGTGAATCCGATTTGCGATTGATGGTTTTGAGGCGACGTTTCGCTCGTGAAATGGAATTGGCAAGAGCGACGATCAACATCGTGCCGATCAGGAGAACCACACTTGTCGCACAGACGGCCTCGTAGTTTCCACCGTCTTTATAGTTGTAGATCAGCGTTGTCATCACGTTGGTCTGCGGTGTTACCAGAAATATCGCGACCGATAGTTCGCGCATAATCGGAATAAACACCAGAAGCCAGCCGGAAATCAGGCCGGGTCCCATCAACGGAGCGGTAATGTTGGTAAAAGCCTGAACCTGGCCGGATCCCAGAATGCGCGAGGCGCGCTCCAGGTCCGGGCTGATCCCTTTGAGGATCGACCCGCCGTGTGAATAAGAGATTGGTAGAAAAGTCGCGACGAACGCGAGGATCAATAGAGTCGAGGTTCCATATAAACCGAACAGAGGTTGCGTATAGGCAGAGAAAAATCCAACCGAGAGAACAATGCCTGGAATGACGATAGGAACCGTTGCAACAGCGCCCAACAATATTGCGCCTTTGAACAGGCGCCGTTCGACCATGTACGAAATGACGGTACCGAGAATGATGCACCCAGTTGCGGCAAGTGTGGCGTCCTTTAGAGAATTGACGATTGCAGTAAGAGTTTGCTGATTGTCGAGGAGAGCCCACCGATACCAATGGAGTGTCAGGTTCTCTGCGGAAGGTCCAAGTCCCCACGCCTTGCTTAGAGACACGATGAGAATAGCCGCATAGGGAAGAAAAGTCGTCACTACGGGTACAAACATCGCCAGCAGGATTGCTAACCAACGCCAGTTGCCCAGCCTGACGACGCGGGTGCCGCGGCTCTTACCCCCGACCAGATCGTACCGACGCCGGCCCAGAACTCGCTTACGCAAATAGAAGAGACTTGCGGTCAGCGCCAGGAGCGGCATGCAATAGGCGGCAGCAAGGTCCAGTTGCGGTGGGAAAGCCTCATACATATCGGCAAGTCGGGTCGTCACGACTGAAATATGTGCAGGCGTAAGGAGGAAGGCAGGAACACCAAAGAGGGTGACGCCTTGAATAAAAGAGAGAATAAAGCCGACCATTACGGCGGGCATCACCAGCGGGATCGTCACTGTCAGCATCGTGCGCAGAATACCGCTGCCCAATGTGGTCGCGGCATCCTCCAGCTCAACCGCCATGTTCTCAAGCGCGCTGGAAACGATGGTAAACGTGTAGGGGACGGTGTATACCGCGCAGACGAAGATGGCGCCCCCCATTGAGTAGATATTCAGCAAAGGCTCGCTGCTAGCGCCCGCCAGCATCCGCCAGACATGATTTAGCCACCCGGAGTTGGGGGCTGCGAGGAGTATCCAACCCAGTGCGCCGATGAATGAAGGCGTGATAAGAGCGCCCATTGTCAGAAACTTGACGAGGGTGCGCCCCGGCATGTCCGTACGCGAAACCAGCCATGCCATCGGCACGCCGATCAGCGTGGAGAAAAATGCGGTCGACAGAGCAAGCAGGACGGAATTCAGGATCGGCTGCAGCAGCGATTGGGATCCGAACACACGGGTGAAGTTGGCTAACGAGAGCGCCCCAGTCACGTCATCATGAAAGCCATTCGAGATGACCCAACCGACCGGATAGACAATGAGCATCGCGAGTGCGGCCGATGCGATCAGCACGATAGCAAGACCGGCGCCGATGGACGGCATTCGGAACCGTATACCTCGTGTCTGGTCAGTCGGACGGTTTAATTTGATTGTAGCCATACGTATGGGTCGTGAGTCGAAATTGGGGCGAAGGCGGTGACGGACGATTTGTCCGTCGACTACGAGAAAATGGATTGCCAGAGCGCGACGGTATCGGCCATCTGCTTTTCCAGATTGTCTGTCTTGTTGCGGTACCACTTCAGTTTGTCCAGCGATTGCCCGTCGGACCAGGGAACATCAGTGCGGAGAGTCGGCCAGAGGTTTCTAGACAGGATCTGGGAGACCTCAGTCGAGTACAGGAAGTTATTGAAGAGCTTGGCCGCGTTGGGATGAGGTGCTTTGGCAGGGATCGCGGTCAATCCCAGATTCAGGATGGTGTCGTCCGTGGGCCACTGTACGTTGATGGGTTGACCGGCAGCCCTTTGTGCCAGCGTATACGACACTGGGGCACCTGCGCCAACGATCCGTTCGCCGGCGAGAATATCCGTGACAGTATCGACATTTGATTGACCCACTTTGGGATTGAGTTTGGCGAAGTCACGCAGATATCCATCGCCAAATTTGGTGCGCATGGCCAATGCCCAATGCGCCACATCGCCGGACGCCGCCGGACTTCCGACGGTAATTTTTCCAGCATATTCGGGCGAGAGAAGCGCTTTCCACGATGCCGGTGCAGTTTTGACGCGTTGCGACTGGTAGTTAATTGCGGTGAGGCTGATCGCGCCAATGTGGTACATGTTGTCCGGGTCGAGTTGACGGAACTGCTCGGGCAGAAATCTGGCATCTTCCGGTACATACGGAAGCAGAGCGTTAATCTTTTTCAACTCGGTGTAGTGCAGCAGATTGGTAGTGCCGAGTGAGTCGCAGTTGGGCGCATTTCTTTGTAGTTCGAGACGAAGGCGCGTGTAGACGGTCTGCGATCCCTGGCGCAGCAAATTAACGCGGATGCCGGGATAGCGAGCGATGAAAGCGTCGCGAATCGCCTCAATCGTTTTCTGTTCGTACGAACCCCAGTAGAGATTGAGTTCGCCCTCTTTTTTTGCTTCGATATAGAGTTTGGCCGCGGCAGGTGTTTCTGCGGCGAATGCGAATTTTGCTGAGGTGAGACCCGCGACAGTTGCGATCGCACCGCCTAGTTTCAGGACGTCTCTTCTGGAGTATTGAGCCATGGTGATTCTCCGCGTGGATTTAAATAGACAGTTTTTTGGAATTGTGCGAATCGGTGTTCAGTAGTCGCCAGTTGTTGCGCCACCATCGACCACAATCGTCTGGCCGGTGATGTAGCTGGCGTCGTTCGACGCGAGAAAGGCGATCGTGGACGCGATCTCGTGCGGCTGGGCTGGGCGCTTAAGAGGCATTTGTTCTTTCCAGCGCTCGAGAATGTCATTGGGAACATCGGCAAGGATGGATGTTTCCACAATGCCCGGTGCGACTGCATTGACGAGAATTCCTCGCTTTGCGCCCTCTAATGCGACAGCGCGCGTCAGTCCAACGACGCCGGCTTTCGATGACGAATAGTTTGATTGACCGAACGATCCATAAATTGCGGTTGAAGCGACGTTGACAATCCGACCCCAGCCGCGCTTTCCGATCCATTCGAATGCAAACTGACACCCTAGCCATGAGCCGCGAAGATTCACGTCGATGACAGAAGACCATTCGTCATCGGACATCCGCGTCAGGGAACGGTCACGCACAATGCCGGCTACGTTGACAAGAATGTCGACTTGCTGATGGCTGGATTCGAGAGAGCGCGAAACGTTTTCCCAGGACGAGCGATCGGAGACATTGAGGGCGACAGCTTCAATTGTCACACCGTGCTCCTTCGCAAGCCTTGCGGCATCTTCCTTGAGTCGATCGACATTGAGGTCGGCCATGATGACTCGCGCGCCTTCAGAGGCAAGGCGCTGACAAACAGCGTGGCCTATGCCGCCGCCGGCACCTGTCACGAATGCGGTTTTGCCATCCAGACGTCTGATGGTGATGAAATTGGCCGTCATTACGTACTCTCCCCGTCGTCCAGAACCGCGAACGTATCTTCACCGCTCTGTACTACCTGGTCCGCCTGATTGAGCATCTCTATCTCCACGCGTACTACGCCGAAAGGTTTGCCCGACCGGCTAGGTCTAGCCTCGGCAACAGTCGCCCGAAAATGAATCGTGTCGCCGATCATGATGGGCGCGACGAACTTTCGACGTGTTTCCAGAAAGGCCACAATCTTCCAGTCGTCCATTCCCGATCTCAGGCCGGTGCTGATGCTATGACCCAGCATGCCGTGCGCGATCCGGCGTCCATATCCGTTGTCGGAGGCTGAGGTTGCATCCATGTGGAGCGGGTTGAAATCGCCGCTCAAGCCGGCGAACAACACGATGTGCGCTTCGGTTACGGTTATGCGGCTGGACTTATATATGTGCCCCGGATAAATGTTTCGGAGTCCTACATTTGCGTTCATGGTTTATCTCTCGGCTTGAAGATCGGTAGGGTGACGGTATCGTCGATGCGAAGAAAGTCGACCGCAACGTCGAGTCCTATGCGAACGCGCTCCGGTGCGATTCCTTCCAGTCGGGAAAGCATCAGGACGCCTTCCTGCAATTCCACTAGCGCACAGATGTAGGGTTCATTTTCGAATCCGCCGCGAAAGATAACGGAATACGAGAACACCACGCCGAATCCTGAAGCCTCGACCCATTGAGGTACAAAGGTGGTGTCGTGAATGCAATGTTGACGCGGGTACCATTGAAACAGCCCGGTTCGCGCGCAGCGCTGGATCAGCAATCGACGGTCGCGTGCAGCTTTCCAGTAGGGCTCGCTGTTTGCGTCCATCACGGGCATGATTTTGTCTTTCATGACAAGCGGCCTCTTTAGATGGTCAGGATGGCGGTCGCGGCGGCACAAAACGTGCCGCCGATCCCGTGCGCGAGCGCTACTTCTGCATCGGGTACCTGTACTCCCGGCCCCTCTCCACGCAACTGACGTGTCGCTTCGATCAGCGTGAAGATGCCGCGTTTGCCCGGATGATTCGATGCGAGTCCGCCACCGTCCGTATTCGTTGGCAACTGGCCTCCTAGGGAAAGGTTGCCATCCGCCGTGTAGGGGCCACTTTCTCCTCTTGCGCAGAAGCCCAGATCTTCGAGTGCCAGCAAGGGCGTGATGGTGAACGCGTCATACAGTTGTGCGACGTCGATATCGCCAGGTTTCATGCCTGCCATCTTGAATGCAGCTGGTCCGGACAGGCTCGCTGGCGTCTTGATATCTTTGTCTATCTGACTCAACTGGGTGCGTACGGTGGCAGATCCAAATCCGGAGAGATAGACGGGCTTTCTCTTGCAGTCTCTAGCGAACTCCCGGCTTGTCATCACGATTGCACCTCCCCCGTCTGTCACCACGCAGCAATCAAGTTTGTGCAGAGGCGATGCGATCATCGAAGAATTCAGGACGTCGTCGACTGTAATGACGTCACGCAGACGCGCGTGCGGATTTCCTGCGGCGTGGCGGCGGAACGTCACCGCGACGCTGGCGAGTTGCTCTGCCGTTGTTCCATACAAATGCATGTGACGTTGCGCGTACATCGCATACGTAGAAATAAGGGTGGGACCGTACGGCAATTCGAACTGTCCAGGTCCAGCGGGTAGAACGAATGGATCGAAAGAGGGGGTGTTGAGAGGCCACCAGCGTGGGGTAGCGGCATAACTGATTACAACGACTTTGGCCAATCCGGTTGCAATGGCCGCAGCGGCGTGCCCCGCGTGAACGATGTATGAACATCCCCCAACATCGGTGCTATCAAACCAGGTCGGTCGAATTCCAGCGTATTCAGCAAATTCGGTCACGCTATTAACACCGCCGCCTTCGGCCCAATCGCCCGATGCAACACAAAGTCCATCAACATCGTTGAGAGTTAGCCCGGCATCACTGAGTGCCCCCAACACACACTCCATCTGGAGAGCGTAAGGGTGCATCTGAGGAGCGCTTCGCCTCGGTGATTCAAAAATACCTGCGATCGCAGCCCGACCCGAAATATCCATGTTGACTCCACATCCATGATTGCGACGAACTCTCGTCCATAGCAAATATTTGTCCGTGGGGGGGCGGTCCGACAAGCAGCTTCAATAATTTTAATTGGTGCAAAAAAAGCACAATAAATAATTTTTGCGTGGATTTTTCAATCGCTATACTCGCCAAATCTGAACCATAGTTGACCTTGGCTAAGGGTTTCCTCGCTCTTTTGGAGTCGTTCATGCACCGTAGACGTCTACCCTCCTTGATCGCGGTACGTGCATTTGAAGCATTTAGCCGAAGCGGAAGTATTCGTTCAGCCGGAGATGAACTGGCGGTGTCGCACACCGTCATATCGCGGCATATCCAGAATCTGGAAGACACGGTTAGCACGCGTCTGGTCAAGCGGTTCGGGCGCGGGTTACAACTGACGCGGGAGGGGGAACGGTTTGCCGCGAAGGCCAAGCGCGCGTTGGATTTAATAGCCGACGCGTGCTCGGAGTTGTCCCACGGCAGCGGTGATGCGTTGCACGTTTGCTGTATGGCGGGCCTCGCCTCTTACAAACTTCTCGCGCGCTTACCGGATCTGGAGGCGGCTCTGAACGGGCGCGAGTTGATTCTTCAGCCTACCGCGTCGAGACCAGATTTCGAAAAGGATGAAGCCGATGCCGAAATTATTTATCTGGAAGATCCGGTTCAGGAGGAAGGGTTGCGTTCTGAGCTGTTCGCGCGTCCACGAATCCTTGCCGTTGCGAGTCCTATCCTCGTATCGCGATTTCCGAACGTGAGCGAGCCCCAGGGTATTGTCGACATGCCGCTGCTTCATGAGCGTTCGAGCGATCAGTGGGAGAACTGGCTGCTTGCAATTGGCGTGACGGACATACCTCATCTGACCGGACCACGACTGTGGCACGGCCATTTCACGATGGAAGCCGCAAAACTGGGGCAGGGCGTCGCGCTTGTCAGCGATCTCGTAGCTAACGATGCGATTGCTCGGGGTGAACTGGTCGAAGTAATTCCCGGCGTCTCGACCCAACTTGGGGGGTACTACTTCGTTGCTCCGGAACGAATGTGGAACGACCCTGCTGTTGCCACGGTTCGTCGATGGCTGATTTCGACGCTTAGATAATCTGTAATCATCTTTTATAATACGAATTAATACGATGCCTTTGCCTTCTCTCGAATTGATCGTGGAATCCGACTGGATTGACGCATACGGTCATATGAATGCGGCGTGTTATGTTGCAGTGTTTGACCGGTTAGGCTTCGAGTTATTGCAGGAGTGTGGAGTCGGCTTGGATTATACAGAGGCGTCGGGCTCCGGAATTTATACAGTAGAACTTCACACAAGTTATCACCGCGAAGTGCTGAAGGGTGATCCGTTGCGCCTGCAACTCAGGTTGCTGGAATGCGATGAAAAACGTTTGATTGTCCTATTCGAGTTGTTTCAAACGCGCGATCGGTATCTCGCTGCGACGATGGAGCAGCTGTCGATACACGTGGATCTCTCGACTCGACGGGTTACTCCGTTTCCAGAGCCGGTGCGCGGAAATTTGGAGCGGCTGATCTGTGAGCACCGAAACGCGCCGGAAGTGGCGAAATACGCTAAACGACTGAATATGCGCCGCGCCATATCGAGCTAAGGTTGACACGATTTGTCGAGCAAAAACTTGACTGATGACGATTGCGTGGTAGCGAGCATTTGGTGGGGGCGATGCGTTCGATTGCGAGTTTAGAAATTCATCTTGGTCTTGAATAAGAAATCCTTTCTTGCGGCTTAAGTAGATCGCCACGCGTAAAATTGTGGCCGGGTACGGTTGTACCCATCGCTGTCAATGTAACCTTTGTTCGCAGCGGGCCTCGCTGGCCTTGCGACGGCGGCGTTTCTATGCGGCCCCGCAGCCGATCGTTTTGGGCGAAAACTGGTTCTCGTCTGTTCGGTGCTTGTCTTTGGCAGCGTGACGTTGCTCACTGCGCACTGGACTCGCTCGGATGGACGAAAAAGGTAGGTCAATTGCGACAGCGTATGTATCGTGTTCCTAACCGTCAGTTCCGAAATTCCGGGAGGCGCTGACAGGCAAGTCCAGAGCGCTGTACAGTCAGCGACTGTCGCAAGGGACAAGCAAGACCAATGGACGCTGTTCAAGAAGCGGAATGAGTAGGCGCAGCCGCTTGCTCGATGCGACGTTATCAAGGCGCTCTCCGACAGCATCACGGTCAAACTGCTTGGCCTCATTGGAGACCGGGAGCCTAGAAACGAGTGACACCCGAAGGAAAGCGGAATGAAGCTGGACCTGTCTGCTGCGATAAGGGCATCCCTTCCCGACAAGCTTGTACCTCAAAAAGCTACGCTCGCGGCTAGGCTGCCGTCGGGCGGCGACTGGATAACTGGAGCGAAGCTTGATGGGTACCGAATGCTCGCTCGAGTCGAAAAAGGCCGCGCAAGGCTCTTCACGAGCGGCGGTCACGACTGGACGAAGAAGCTGACCGGGTTGGCAACTGAAGTCGAGCGGCTTCCTGTCACCACCGCGTGGCTGGACGGCGAAATCGTCGTACTGCGCAATGGGCTACCCAACTTCGGCGCTCTTCAGGATGCAATCGACGGGGCTGACAAACAAAGCATCGTATTTTTCCTATTTGACGCGCCGTTTCTTGACGGCAAAGACCTGAGGGGGCGCCACTATGGACCAGGCGCGCGTTGCTCTCGCAACTCCTCGAAAACGAAGGTGATCAGATACGTTTCAGCCAGAGCTTCGAGGCACCGCCGGCGCAAATGTTCGAGGCGGCAGCGGAGCTGGGTCTCGAGGGACTAATGCTCAAGCGTCGGGACGCGCCGTACGAGTCCGGAAGGACACAAAGCTGGTTGAAGGCGAAATGCCGCTTGCGGCAGGAGTTTGTTGTCTGTGGCTTTACTGCACAGGGAGGCAAGGACGGCGAAGTCGGCAGTCTGCTACTTGGCTACTACGACGGCGCTCTGCTACATGATGCCGGATGCGTCGGCACCGGCTGGGGCGCACGAACAGCCAGTGACTTGTGGAGTCGTCTGGCGCCCCTCGAAGAGAACGTTGTGCCCTTTGACGTTGTCGAATCGAAGTCACGCCGAAGGCCGCGGCGTGCCGCTGGCAGCGAGCGGTGGGTTATACCCAAACTAGTTGCCGAGGTCGAATTTGCCGAGTGGACCGGAAACGGCTTGATCCGTCAGGCGTCGTTCAAGGGATTGCGCGTCGACAAGCCGGCTAGCCAAGTCGTCCGGCAGGGTGGAGCAGCGCTGAAGGCCGCCCCATCATCCCGGCTCAAGGTCACGCACCCCGAGCGGGTCGTCGACCCCGATAGCGGGATTACAGCGGAGCGACTTAACCAAATCGTTGCTCGACCGGTTGAATCCGCCGCCCACAACGGACCTTCACCTCTCCTCTAAACGGACACACAATTGCTTTCGACCCACTGTCATTGCGGCTATCGCGGGCAATCCGAACATGCCGCATCAAACACCAGCCTTGCCCGAGCACGCTTTTATTTTGAAACGGAGTATCGAGCCAGTCGACACCGGCCGGACCATTTTCTTACCGTCGGATCATCGAAGCGAAAAAATTCATTGTGTCTTTATCGATTTTTTTGAAATCGACACCGTACTCTTTGTTGATAATTGCTTTTATTTCGTACCCCTCCCCGAAGGCGTGCTCCAAGCCATAGGAACGACTCCATTCCCCCGGATCGCTAACGACAACTGGATTATGGTGTTCGTCGTAGAAAAGATAATGTCTGATTGTTACGGTCGCCCCCGGAACATGTTCGATGAACACCCGGTAGCCATCTTGTTCAGGCAGTTCCTTCAGGTTAGCTTGTCGCCCACTGAGAATATCTGTCGCTAATGTTCCGTACGGTGGACGTGTACGCACGATCAGAAAAACACTGCGTGCCTGCGTACCGGAATAGTCCGGGTGAGGAAAACCCGGGAGATCTGTCGACAGGGTGAAAAAACCGAGGCCAACTGTTGGCCTTAAAGCGGATGGGATTGCAAATTCGATGTTGCCTCCGCCCAGTTTAGGTACGGCGGCGTCGATCGTATCGGAAGATGCGCCTAGCGTAATACCTGACATCACCACCAGAGCGGAAGAAAATATCAGCGCCGACAAATTATTCGATTTGGTTAGGCCAATCATCGTCTTGACTTCCTTTATGAATGGCGGATGAATGCTCGTGCTTAAACTGGCTACTTTGGAAAGCGCGAGAGCCTGAGATCGCTGCCGGTGCGAACCCGGCGTTTAATTGTCGACGATGTGAACGTCTATGTCGAATGGCAGCTGGCGGCCGGGGCTGAGTAATAACGAACGCAGAACACCTCGAACGAGAAAACTACCGTTCAATTCACATGGCCTCGATCCAAATCGGTTCGGCGGGGTGGTGCTCTTGAATTACGGCAACGGCGCACGCCATTTCCTCGGCGTCTCCCGCGCGAGCATGGCCCGCAAAACTCGTGACGAGTGCTCCTGTAGAGCGAAGCACCGCAATTTCTTTCTCAGTTAGCACACCTGCGTCCACCCACAATTGATGGCCGTTGTTATCGCGCCATAGACTCTCGAATGCGCCAACGCCTATCATCGAGCATGCAAAAAATATCATCTGCGTCTCCATTGTTTCGTCGACCATTGCGCACAACGAGCAGGTTTGGACGTGATCCAGCAGTTTACTTTGGCTCTCACGGGTGCATCAATGGTCCTAATCTGGGAGAGGGGCCGGAATCCCGCACGAACTCGTAGCTCACTCCCTGCCATTTGAACAAGCCGACGCCAATTGCAATCGAAGCGATAAAGACGACTATCGCCCCGCAAAATAAGACTTTTGTCCAGCGGCCCATGTCGCTTCCCGATGCCAGATAGGTGAAATGGCGCATGAAGTGGAGCGAGACTTAAAAGATAATTTTCGGCGTCGATTGTCAGCGATTTTGGCCACGATGTCGAACGTCTCAAACTGGCCGCGCCCGGTCCCACGACGACTTGCCGAAGTCGACCCACAGCAGACTACTTCAACTCTCTAAAGCGGACATTCCGCTGCCTTGCGATCCCCCGCTTATGGACGCGAGATGCACAAGCTGCTTCAGCGAGACAGCTCATCCTCATCTATCTATAAGTGTGAAGGAAATATGCGACGGATCGAGGGCAACTTTCATGCGTTTTCCTTATAATTATTGATAAAAAGAACTGCAAAGGTTCGATACACGGCGGCAGCAAACATGAACGGACCACTTCCAGCGATAAAGAAGCCGAAAAACGCCAACGCCACGCGCGAAGAGTTAATTGGAGCTATTCTAAAGTCGTAGCCAGGATTTGAAAAATAGCCGAAACGTAATCCCCATATAGCGAGCGCGATAGCAAGAAGAAACGTCAGCGCTTGACTAATCCCGAATCCGGCCTCACGAAAGCGACGCTCCTTTTCTAAATCACGAGCGGTGAGAGCCCACACGCTAGCCAGTGGGCCGAGGAGAAGGTGAGTTGAGAAATAGAGCTCAGTCACTTGTGGAAAATTAGACCTTGCGGCATAGTTTCCTACGACAGGGAAAAGACGATTAATCGAATGGCAGAACTCTCGGAGAGCGGGTACAAGATCTAGTACGTCTGTCGGCAGTATCAGCCCGATTAATACGCTTGCGAAAGTGATAATTGCAAGGATGGAGCGTCGCGTGTTACGCCACTGGACAAGAAAGCGCGGTACGGGAACAGTTCGGTCAATCACATTATTTTTACTCACCGATCCTTGTAATCCGATGCTTTGCTCTTGCGCTACGCAGCTTATGGACAGCGCAGAAAAATCGCTTTAGCGAGGCGACCTCTCTTGGACGTCGATGGCCAACCTAATGTTGGGATCGAAATGATTTCGGTACCAATCGGCCATTGTTCGCAATCCATCGGCCCCAGGGGATTTTTCCCTGCGCCGATAATTTCCGCGCATGCAGCGGCCACCGCCACAAGGATCCTTGCAGCTTCCGGAATGTACGGAGCGTCAGCCCCCGCATCGTGTCGCTGCCGAATTACTGCATAACGCACGCTCTCGGGCAGTGCCCAAGCGCTGGTCAAGAACTCTTGAATGCTCACTTGTTGTCCATTTATTACGACCGACCGTTCTCGGTGCTCCTCAGCATATCCAGCGACCTCTAAGGCCTCACAGCTATCGATCGCGGCTTTCATTGCTTCACGTAACAGATTCCAATCGGTTTCCATGCGGCCTCGTTCTTTGAAAAACGTCGTGATAGAAAACCCGCAGTCGCAGTGCTACTGCCGACGCGCGAGTTGAAAGGGTTAAACGGTGCTGCCTAGACTGAGTGCAACGAGCAAAAATATCAGAACGGGGAGAATCAGAAGCGCTCCTACGACACCTAGCACCAAAGTCCGGAGCTTCATACGCCATCGAATGACTGGCGCGAGTGCGACCGCCGCGAGAACGGTCAAAAGTAATACCCTTCTAGCCAGTTGAGTTTGCCAAGAGTCCATCCGATCCATCAAAGTTTATTCGCCTACTGCGGATTGTCGGCGATTCAGGCTCTAAGGTCGAGGGGCGGACCCTCTTCGGCGGGTGGTCCCAGCGCGACATATGGGGCAGCCTTCAAGGTACAACGGACGTTCGTTTAGTCGCACCGCAAGACGGGAATTCGGCCCTCGCGGTCACCAGGCACCGTACCGAAGATGACGACAATTGGCCTGACGCCAGTCATTCGTAACCGGACGGTATTGGCGTAGCCGATCGACAGGCGTTAGCTTTACCCGCCCAGAATAGGCAGTCACTCCCAAGGCGCACACACGATTAGTAAGATACCGACATTGCAAATGGCTTGAACCCCTGCGCCTTGATCAGATACGGGACCATCAGGATCAGCGCCTCCGTCGCTCGCGCTGATTCGATCCCACCCAGATCGACGATCCAGTCAGTTTGCCAGCCCAAGTCCAACAGTAGCTGCCGCATCTGCATCTTGGCTTCATTGTTGTTACCGCTCAAAAATGCCTGGGCGGGCGTTGACAAACTTTGCGGCGCCGCCATAAGGCTAAATATCATCGTATTGAGCGCTTTTACGACGTGTGTGTCAGGCAAGGCCGATTGGAGTTGTTCAGCAAGGCTGCTTCCGGGATAAAGCAACCCGCCGGGCATGCCGTTCGGGAGGCGAGTCGTCGCGTTGGAGACATCCACGAGGATTTTTCCAGTCAACGCATTGCTCAGCGTGGTCAGGGTAGCGAGCGCAGTGTCGCCCGGAGTGGCATTGATGATAAGCGGCGAGGCTGCTGCGGCGTTGGCGATGAATGCATGCCGTACCGGCGGTCCTTGCCATTTCACTTCGGCAGTCTGCGGGTCGCGATGACCAATTGTAATGTCATGGCCTTTCCCCGCCAGCGCGGCCGCCAGGGTTGCGCCCACGCGTCCTGCGCCCAGAATGCTGATTTTCATGACTCGTCCTTTGAATAGTGCCAGTTGTAGCGTTGATAGAAGCCCGGATCAGGCGACGTTTTTGAGTGCCGCGACGAATTCGTTGTGCGTGCCAGGCGCGCTGGCAAGGAAGTCATTGCTCGCCAGCGTCCACGGTCGACCGTCTATATCACTGACCACACCGCCCGCTTCGGACACGAGCAACGCGCCGGCTACCTGTCCGGACCGGACGTTGCTGAATTGCCAGAATCCATCGATGTTGCCGGCGGCTACCTGCGCAAGCTCGAATGTAGCTGGGACGGTCATCCGCACGACCAACGCCGCCTGCAGCATCGCGGTGATCGATTCGCCGATGCGCCGGTACGTTTCCGCACTCTCGCCGGGCTTCGCTTGGCCCGTGGTCACGATTGCTGCTTCGAGCGAGGTTTTGGCCGACACGCGCATCGGCACCTCATTTGCATAAGCTGCGCCGTGGCCACGCACCGCCGTGTAGAGGCGTCCTGCTACCGGCTCGTAGACAGCTGTCATCACGGGCACGTTATCGCGGACCAGCGTTGCGCTGACGCCCCACTGGGCGAGCCCCTGCACGTGATTGATATTGCCCTCCATGGGATCGACAATCCACCATTCGCTATCGGGCAGGCTCCCACCTTCGAGTTCGTCCTCCACCCAGCCAGCCTTCGGCCGCGCACGCTCAAGCAGGCTGCGCACGATTTCCAGTGAACGTCGATCATTGGCGTGTATCGCGCCGACCAGATCTGGAAGATTAGTCGGCGAGCGTGCCTGCGTATCGAAATGGCGTAGCATCTCGGAGCCAGTCAATTTCACCGCCGCCACTGTCGCGGCAATCAGGGCGTCGTCACGCCCCACAGTCGCCGCTTCGTCCGCGAGCCGTGCCGCAGTCGACATAGTTACCTCAATGTTGTCCATACGTTCCCGTCATGTTGTTGGTCCGGCGTATCAATCGCGAGCGGCATGACTTCAGTTTCGACGTTGAACGGATTAACATCAAGTTACTTCTCGGCAACAATTAGATAACTTATATGCAACTGGATATGAATTTACTTGTCGCGTTTGATGCGCTGCTCGAAGCGGGCAGCGTCGGCGGTGCGGCGCATCGAATGCATGTCAGTTCGCCCGCGATGAGCCGCACGCTGGACCGTATCCGGCACATGACAGGCGACGCGATCATGGTGCGGGCGGGCCGCACCATGATGCCGACTCCTTATGCCGAATCGGTTCGGGAGGAAATTCACGCGATCGTGACGCGTGCGCACGCAGTAATGGCGCAACAGCGCAGCTTCGATCCTGTTCAGATCGAGAGGATTTTCACCGTGCAGTGCCACGACGCTCTGGCGTGCGTGTTGGGGCAACGACTACTTGGCCGTCTGCGTACAACGGCACCGGGGGCAAAACTGCGATTGGTGGCCGAAGCAGGCGACGAGACACCCGCTCTACGACAAAATGAGGTGGACTTGCATCTCGGTGCAGCAACGCCGACGCAGCCAGATGTGATGCACGCCGTACTGGGCCACGACACATTAACTGTCGCAATGCACGCGCGGCACCCGCTGGCGGGACGACGACTGAACGCGGAGCGCTACGCAACTGCCGAGCACATCACCGTGTCGCGGCGTGGGAGGTTGCGGGACCCGGTGGATGACGCGCTCTCGGCGTTGGACCTCAAGCGCAGGGTCGTGGCATCGGCACCCACTGCGGCGGCAGGGCTTTGTATGGCTAGTAACTCAGACTTGATGGTGGTCGTGCCAATCCGGGCCTGCGCCGAGATGGCGAAGGCCTTGCGCCTTCACACGGTACCACTACCTGTTTCCGTGCCTTTGCTTCCGGTGATTAGTACATGGCACGCGCGATATAACGGAGATCGCGCGCATGCCTGGCTCAGGGAGGAAGTGGTGAACGTAGTGAAAAGCCTGCTGGCTTAGCCCTTGGCGCTGTCGCTATCCTGGCCTTCGATTGGCTTAAAATCTGTTCTATAGCGAGCAGGTGCGAGATTGCATATATACATTCGGCCGTTCTGTGGCACGCGTGTGCCTAGCCCCAATGGATTTCGCCCGGCAACTCCTACTTATATCCAAGGCTTCGAGAGCCGTAAGACTGCGCAGGTTTTGTCGCCGACGGTCCGACCTGTTTTGCCATTGAATTAGATCACTTGTGCACCAATGAAGAGGTAAATCGATTGCCAGCATCCGGTTAAGTGCTCCAGCTCATGCTGGTGGTGCGTACTCCAAACCTCGTGTGCGCAGTGTTCAGGTTGTGCTGGCGATCTTGTTGGCGAGTGCCACGACTGCGATGTTTGTTCCGCGTCTCGCCTGAACCTCTAGTAGCCATTGAGAGGCCGTGTCCGTATGCTTTATCGCTTGCTGAAACACCGATCTCGCGCCATGTACCAGAAAAATTTGAAGATAGCCGTTACCGCGCTTCGTGATACCAACCAGGCGATTCTTGCCGCCCGAGGAATGCTGGCGTGGGGTTAAGCCCAGCCACGCCGCAAACTGTCTGCCATTGGAGAATTCTGTGACGCTTCCCGCTGCAGCGATGACAGCGGTTGCGATCAGCGGTCCGACACCACAAATTTTTCTCCAGTCGCTGGCTGACAGGAGATGTCTTACGTACCTGACGGATCAACTCATCGTACTGGGATATCTGCTTATCCAGCAGGACGAGTCGCTCATACATATCGCGCATCATTGATCGACTCAATGCGGTCAGTTCATTGCGTCCATCGTCAATAATCGCCGGAAGTTGCTGCCGTACTTTCAATGCCGTTTGCGCAGTGACCACACCATATTCGGCCAGCAGGCGACGTAGTGCCGCATTTACGCAGCGATTCTATCTGGATCGTACTGCTGCTTAATGCGTTCGCCTTCGCCGATTTCGACCGACCTCAGCTACGGGCCGGCATTTTCTATTAAATGTCGGAGGGCAGGCAAGGAGTGCTCATCCGTCAGTTGTAGCGCGCAGCCTAACCGATCCCATCCCATCTTGCGGTCGTACCGCGCCCAGCGCACGTTGAGTACGACAACGAGAAACTTTTCATCACCGTCGATGCCTAGCGATTGAAGCCAGCCTGCAATCGTATCGCCAGGCAAAAATAAGGCGCTCCGAGCACAAAGGAGCGCCCCGTGCGAACTGAGATTAGCAACCTGCGCCAGTCCTCTACCATCCCGGTTCAGAAAAGTTGGTGGGAATAACATCGGTGTTCGTATTTCCCGACGCAAGTCAAATACATTTGACAAGGCTAGATCTCCATTCCTCGCGGGCGCGATTCTCGCCGACCCTGACTACCAGGGGCGGCGCTGAACTGCGAGCTTTTCTTACGTTAGACCTTAATTCCAAGTACCTCGATTAGCGCTTTTGCCACCCCTCTAGAAGAGGCAGGGTTTTGCCCACTCAATAGCTGTCCATCGCGAACGATGTACTCATTCCAATCAGGAGCTCTCGAGTAGTTAGCCCCGAGTTTCTTTAGTTCCGTTTCCACAAGATATGGAACGACTTCGGCCAATTGCGCGGCAACTTCTTCGCTGTCGCTAAACGCGGTCAAATTCTTTCCGTTCACGAGAGGGGCACCCGACGTAGCCTTTGCATCGAGCAATACGCAACCCGCGTGACAAATGGTAGCCACTGGCTTACCAGTACGGAACAAACTTTCGATCAGGCGAATAGAGTGAGGATTAGTTCGTAGATCAAAGAGAGGACCATGGCCGCCCGGGTAGAGCACGCCATCAACTTCCTGTGCATCAATCTTTTCGAGCTGCTCTGTGTTTTGCAACAGCTTTACTAAAGATGCGTCGTTCGCGAAGCGACGGTACAGATCCGTACTTTCGATCATTTCAATTGACAGTGGGTCAATCGGCGCGATGCCTCCCGCGGGCGTGGCAAGTCGCACAGGAATGTTCGCGTCGGTAAATTCGTAAAATGGAGCTAGAAACTCCTCAAGCCATAGGCCCGTCTTTTTGCCCGTGTCGCCCAACGTATCGTGCGACGTGAGAACGATTAAAATGGTCATGCCAATCCTTTATTTTGAATAAATTCAATATCAAGTAGCGGGGTACCGGATTCAGTCGGAGCAAAACTTACAAAAAAATTGAGTTAACAAGAATCACTTCAGATTTGAGATTCTTCTTTATAAATCTCGTCAATTATCCTATTAATCTGCAATTATGCAGTCGCTGCGTTATTTTTTTGCGACGAAAACGAATGATCGAGGCTATGGATACGATTTAGTGTTACGCCGAAGTTAATTCATTTGGCGCACTTGTCCTATCCGGTTTTGGCAATCCCCGATGTAATGACCTTAAGAGTGGATGAGCTTCGTTGTACGACGCGGCATCCGTCCGTACCCAGAGCGGCTCTCGGGAGCATAATTTTTTCTCAGATAAATGTTAGGGTCAAATCGAATGGTATGCGATTCTTGTCGTTTTAGGGCCGCTTGCATGGGATGCTGCGCGAGTTCAGGACTGTTTGCCAATTGTGGATACACAGGAATTTTTCTTAACTGCATGATGGTCCCCGGATAGTCAAGATGGTCAGACGAGGTCGAAGCACCGTTGGCAACTAGCTAGACCGCAGGCTGTCGAGTGGACAATCGTACGAAGTCTTCAATTTTGACAACGACTCGTCACGGACGAGGGGCTGGAGAGAGGAGCAAAGAGTCAAACATGAAAATACTAAATCTTGCGGTTTCAAAAAGCAGTGAAGAGCATGGGTTTAAGCTGAATCAAGATCTAGTGAAGCAAATAAATGAGATGAGCGGAGGCGATCGGTTTGACACTATGCCTTCGAATGAAAGTAGGCCGCTGCTTGTCGAAGGGTTTATCTGGAGCATTTTTGGCGCTGCTCTTTGGATTCTCACACTTTACATCGCATCATAATGAGGTTCTCATCGTGAGCAATTCAATCCCGGAATCCGGATTCTCTGTAGAACAAGAAGCTCTTTCAGGCCGACTACCAGTTCTGGCTACTGAGAGGGTGTACGGGACCTACGGTTCGTTCTTATGGACGTGCTGCGCGTTCAGTGCCGCCACATGGGCCTTTCTGATGGGCGGATTCTTGCCATTCGTTGGTGATTGGCGCATTGGTGTCATGGGGTACGTGATCGGATTGATCATCGGTATGGCTACGGTTGGCCTCGCATCCGGGGCGGCCAGTCACAGATATGGGACGGATGTCATCGATGCCGCTAAATCTTCGTTTGGCTATAGAGGGATCGTCGTACCTTTATTTGGATTGCTAGCCACTTTGATAGGGTGGTCCTTCGTCGTCGAAGCTCTCACGGCCCGTGGTGCAGCAAATATTGTTGCAACGATTAGCAAGTCTGGCTTAACCGGGAACGGTCACGAGAAGCTGGTGGTTTGCTTTGCACTCGTAGCGCTGTTACTCGTTTGGTTGATTGCGAGTAAAGGACCAAAGATGTTCGAGCGACTCAATGGATACGTTGGGCCGTTGCACATGCTCATCACGGCCATGATGCTAGGAATTCTTGTTTACCGATTTGGGTGGCACACATTATGGACAAGCCAGGTTCCGGTCGATCATATGCTTACGCGGGATCCTACTCGAGGACTAGCGCTGGCTGTTGAGCTCGGAATGTCCAATTCATTGACATGGTGGCCCGTGATAGGTGGTCTCACGCGCTTGGTGAAAAATCGATCTCATATTGTGGGCCCATCGATTATTGGTGTTGGATTGCTGGGCGCAGCCCTCGTATCGACGGTTGCAGCGTTGGCTTCTATAAGTGCCGGTACCAACGATCCAACAGTGTGGATGATTACATTGGCTGGACCATTGGTTGGCAGTCTCACCATGGGAGTCGTATTGATTGCCAATGTTTCGACGATGGTAGTGATGGTTTATCTTGCCGGGGTATCTATACAACAGATAAAAATCTTCTCAAGAATACGATGGGAGCTGCTCCTGGCTGTCATGCTGCTGCCTGGCATCTATTTGGCTTTTAAGACAGAGTGGCTTTTGACCGCTTCTATGAGCTTCCTGTCGTACAACGGTGTAATGTTCGTCGGGGTAACAGGCGTAACCCTTGTGGACTACTTTGCAATGCGCCGGGGGCATTTGGATCTTGCTCATTTGTTCGCGACGCGAGAAAGCAAATATGAGTTCTGGGGCGGGGTTAATTGGGTTGCTGTTGCCGTGACATTCGTCGCGGCAGCAATTTACCTGTGGTTGTATAACCCGGTGACTAGCGCGATGGCAGAGCCATTCAAGTATCTTGGCGCGTCTATTCCTGTGGTCGTAATTTCCGGCGCTCTTTATTACGTTGGTATGAGGCTAATCACGGTCCCATTGGGAAAAGGTAGTTATTCTGACAGACGTGGTTCGGTGAGCGTAGCAACGCTGGAAGATAATCCAGCCAGCGGGGCGGTTACTGTTTCACTTTAACAGTCGTCGTCCTGAAGGAGGGTTAGCAGTTGATAGCGCGATATTAGAGTTGCCGATTATGGCTAAGAAACAGTGGTGCTTACGGGTATTGTCTAAAAGTGTTGGGTAAGCATACGGACCGGGCGTAAGTTGAATAAAATTTTATGTCGATGAAGCTCGAGTCGTTTCAATTTTAAATATCACGGTCGCTCTCAAAAATTCGAATGGCAAACACCACCCTTGGCGTCAAGGTTGACGACCTCCTGCGCACGCGGCTGAAAGATGCCGCCACACGCCTAGACCGTACACCTCATTGGTTAATCAAGCAGGCGATTTTTGCGTACCTCGAAAAGGTTGAGCTTGGGCAGCATCCTTCCGAGATATCAACTGTGATCGGCTCAGCCGTCCTCGCCGACGGCGTTGCGGTAGACGGCGATAAAGACGGCGCATCGCATCCGTTCCTCGATTTCGCGCAGAACGTGCAACCGCAGTCGGTGCTGCGCGCGGCGATCACGGCGGCGTATCGCCGTCCGGAGCCGGAGTGCGTGCCGTTTCTGCTGGGTCAGGCGCGTTTGCCCGCGAATCTCGCTGGCGACGTTCAGGCACTGGCCGGCAAGCTGGTCGAAACGCTGCGCGGCAAGAGCAAGGGCGGCGGTGTCGAAGGGCTGATCCACGAATTCTCGCTGTCGAGCCAGGAAGGCGTCGCGCTGATGTGCCTCGCCGAAGCGCTGCTGCGCATTCCCGACCGCGCGACGCGCGACGCGCTGATCCGCGACAAGATCAGCAAGGGCGACTGGAAATCGCACATGGGCCAGGCGCCGTCGATGTTCGTCAACGCCGCGACCTGGGGCCTGATGATCACCGGCAAGCTGATTACGACCAACAGCGAAACGAGCCTGTCGTCGGCGCTGACGCGCATGATCGGCAAGGGCGGCGAGCCGCTGATCCGCAAGGGCGTGGACATGGCGATGCGCCTGATGGGCGAGCAGTTCGTCACCGGCGAGAACATTTCCGAAGCGCTGGCCAACAGCCGCAAATACGAAGCGCGCGGTTTCCGCTACTCGTACGACATGCTCGGCGAAGCGGCGACGACCGAAGCCGACGCGCAGCGCTATTACGCATCGTACGAGCAGGCGATTCACGCGATCGGCAAGGCTGCCGGCGGCCGTGGCATCTACGAAGGCCCGGGCATTTCGATCAAGCTCTCCGCACTGCACGCCCGCTACTCGCGCTCGCAGCAGGAACGCACGATGAGCGAACTGCTGCCGCGCGTGCGCTCGCTCGCGATCCTCGCGCGCCGTTACGACATCGGCCTGAACATCGACGCCGAAGAAGCCGACCGCCTCGAAATCTCGCTCGATCTGCTCGAAGCGCTGTGCTTCGACCCGGAACTGGCGGGCTGGAACGGCATCGGTTTCGTCGTGCAGGCGTACCAGAAACGTTGCCCGTTCGTGATCGAGTACATCATCGATCTCGCGCGCCGCAGCCGTCACCGGATCATGGTTCGCCTCGTCAAGGGTGCGTACTGGGACACCGAAATCAAACGCGCGCAGGTGGACGGCCTCGAAGGCTATCCGGTCTACACGCGCAAGATCTATACGGATGTGTCGTACCTCGCGTGCGCGAAGAAGCTGCTCGGCGCGCCGGACGCGGTTTATCCGCAGTTCGCCACGCACAACGCGCACACGCTGTCGGCGATCTATCACCTCGCGGGCAACAACTACTACCCCGGCCAGTACGAGTTCCAGTGCCTGCACGGCATGGGCGAACCGCTGTACGAGGAAGTCACGGGCCCGCTGTCGGCCGGAAAGCTGAACCGTCCGTGCCGCGTTTACGCGCCGGTCGGCACGCACGAAACGCTGCTCGCGTATCTCGTGCGCCGTCTGCTGGAAAACGGCGCGAACACGTCGTTCGTGAACCGTATCGCCGATGAAAACGTCGCGATCAAGGACCTGATCGCCGATCCGGTCGACGAAGCGTCGAAGATCGTCCCGCTCGGCGCGCCGCACGCGAAGATTCCGCTGCCGCGCAATCTGTTCGGCAGCGAGCGTCTCAATTCGATGGGGCTGGATCTGTCGAACGAGCATCGGCTGGCGTCGCTGTCGTCGGCGTTGCTGGCTAGCGCGCATCATCCGTGGCGCGCGGCGCCGATGCTCGAAGACAACGAAATCGCGGTCGGCAATGCGCGCGACGTTCGCAATCCCGCCGATCATCGCGACCTCGTCGGCACGGTGGTCGAAGCGACCGCGGAACATGTGAGCGCCGCGCTCGCGCATGCGGTCGCCGCCGCGCCGATCTGGCAGGCAACGCCGGTCGACGCGCGCGCCGATTGCCTCGCGCGTGCCGCCGATCTGCTCGAAGCGCAAATGCACACGCTGATGGGCCTCGTGGTGCGCGAAGCCGGCAAGTCGCTGGCGAACGCGGTCGCGGAAATCCGCGAAGCAATCGACTTCCTGCGCTACTACTCGACGCAAATCCGCGAAGAGTTTTCGAACGACACGCATCGTCCGCTGGGGCCGGTGGTGTGTATCAGCCCGTGGAATTTCCCGCTGGCGATTTTCATGGGCCAGGTGGCCGCCGCGCTCGCAGCCGGCAACACGGTGCTCGCGAAACCCGCTGAACAGACGCCGCTGATCGCCGCGCAAGCCGTGCGCATTCTGCGCGAAGCCGGCGTGCCGGCAGGCGCGGTGCAACTGCTGCCGGGCGACGGCGAAACGGTCGGCGCGGCACTGGTGGCCGATGCGCGCACCCGCGCCGTGATGTTCACTGGCTCGACCGAAGTCGCGCGTCTGATCAACAAGACGCTGTCGAACCGGCTCGACCCGGACGGCAAGCCGATTCCGCTGATCGCGGAAACCGGCGGCCAGAACGCGATGATCGTCGATTCGTCGGCGCTCGCCGAGCAGGTGGTCGCGGACGTGCTGCAATCGTCTTTCGACTCTGCCGGTCAACGGTGTTCCGCGCTGCGCGTTCTTTGTCTACAGGACGATGTGGCGGACCGCACGCTTGAAATGCTGACCGGCGCGATGCGCGAGCTGGCGGTGGGCAATCCGGACCGTCTGTCGATCGACGTCGGCCCGGTGATCGACCTCGACGCGAAACGCGGCATCGACGCACACGTCGCGGCGATGCGCGACAAGGGCCGCAAGGTCGAGCAACTGCCGATGCCGGAAGGTTGCGCACAGGGCACCTTCGTGCCGCCGACGCTGATCGAACTCGACAGCATCGACGAACTGAAGCGTGAAGTGTTCGGCCCGGTGCTACACGTGGTGCGCTATCGCCGCAGCCAGCTCGACAAGCTGCTCGAACAGATCCGCTCGACGGGTTACGGGTTGACGCTCGGCATCCATACGCGGATCGACGAAACGATCGCGCACGTGATCAGCCGCGCGCACGTCGGCAATATTTATGTGAACCGCAACGTGATCGGCGCGGTGGTGGGTGTGCAGCCGTTCGGCGGCGAAGGTCTGTCGGGCACGGGTCCGAAGGCGGGTGGCGCGCTGTATCTGCAACGTCTGCTGGCGACGCGTCCGGCTGGTTTGCCGAAATCGCTGGCTCAGACGCTGGTCGCGGAACCCCCGCGCTCGACCGAAAACGGCGACAATCCGACCGCCGCGCTCACCACGCTGCGCGACTGGCTGATCTCCGAACGTCAGCCCGAGCTGGCTGCACGTTGCGACGGTTATCTGGCGCATGTGCCGGCGGGCGCGACGGCGGTGTTGTCCGGGCCGACCGGCGAGCGCAACACCTATACGCTCGGTGCACGCGGCGCGGTGCTGTGTATTGCGTCGACGGCGAGCGGCGCGCGCGTGCAGTTCGCGGCCGCGCTGGCTACGGGAAATCGTGCGCTGTTCGAAGGCGCGGCCGGTGAACACTTGGTGGCGCAGTTGCCCGCGTCGCTGAAGTCGCATGCCAGCGTGAAGAAGAGCGCCGACACGCCATTCGACGCAGTGCTGTTCGAAGGCGATAGCGACGAACTGCTCGCGCTGGTGAAGGAAATCGCGAAGCGTTCGGGACCGATCGTGTCGGTGCAGGGCGTCGCGGCGCGCGCGCTGGAAAGCGGCGATAAAGACTACGCACTCGAGCGTCTGCTGACGGAACGCTCGGTCAGCGTGAATACGGCAGCGGCCGGCGGTAATGCGAATTTGATGACAATCGGCTGACGGAATTTAGTTTAAGAGCGAACGGCGGGCGTTCGAACCGCCAATGAACTTTTAATCTCCACTCCCACGTGCGAAAGCACCAGTTTTGTGGCCAAGGCCGTCAAGAATATTCTCGACGGCCTTTAAGTCGCGCGCTCGGTCGCGCAACTAGTGATAGTAAGCGCCCGACCTCATCCTGTGTATCGTCATGCGTTTAAGGCTCGGTTGACGGTTTCAGATGGAAGTTCTCCGTAGAAATCCGAATAGTATTTTGAAAACCTTCCCAAATGATTAAAACCCGCATCTAATGCGGCTTCTTGGATCTTCCCCAGCGAAACATCAAGCAACGACCGGCGCGCAATATTCAGGCGAACGGATCGCATATACGCTATGGGAGAGAGGCCCAAGATAGTTTCAAAGCTATATTGAAGGGTGCGCCGACTCACACGCAAGTGGTTGCAAAGATCGAGAACTCCAAAGTCCTCATTCTGAACATTTTCTAAGAAAAGCTGACAACTTCTTTCGACGATATAGGTTCGAGTGCTAGAACCTAGACGCAATCGTTCACTTTCCAATGCAAACATCAAAATTGCATTTGCGCAGCCAAGAATTCTCGTCCCGGATAACTGAGTATTAGTTGAAGGTGAGGTTGTCGAATTAAGCGATTCAAAATGCTCTTCGAATGCGCTTTCAAGAGCAAAACATTGGCTTTCACCAGCGCGGATAAAAAACTCGAAGGGCAGTTCTTCGCTAAAAACCGAGCGCTCGGGCGTAAGCGTTTCAAAGAAAAAATCTTTATCGACCATCAGCCAATTTGTCAAGACAGCACTCTTGGTCACAGCATGTAAACTTTTGCCGGACGCAACATAGATAGTGTCGGGCCCAACGAATCTGCCATTGACCAATACTTCTTCTTGGCTTACCCCTTGTGCGAAGACCACTTTATCGAGGGGTATCTGGCCAATCTGCTCAAGGGCCGGAGTCTCGACGCGCTCTGAACTGAATCTGACATTAGAGGTCGCCTGATGATCGCGCATCACTCCTTTGAACGGACTGTATTTCGCGAGTTGGTGCATTTTGTTGTCTGCCCACCCGCGAAACGTTGCGGCGTGCTCGCTCACATGAGCGGACTCGGAAACAGAATATTCAAGATTGTGGGGTGACTGCAGGGAAGTCATCAGGTTCTCAACTTCAATATGGGGCTACAACTACAAAGCAAAAGGCAGGCCAACTAAGGCTCATTGTATGACTCGGTGCTGTAGGCAAGGCGCTTGGCGAGGCGGCGAATCAAATCAACAGCCTGCCCCGTATACAACCAGGTTTCAGCAGGTTTGAGAATCGGGGCAACCACCACTTCGGATCCGCATTTTGGGGAAAGTGACACTTGGTTTCACCGAAATGGGGCGAACTCTGCGGTGTGTGACAGTGCATACACGATTTGCCAAAAGCGGATACAGCTACCAGTTTTTAGCAGGTAAATTGCATGACATCAGCGTGATACCTCACACGTATAGGGAATGCTGATATGCCTAGAAGAATTCGTTGCTAACCACAAATTTTGTACGGAAGCAGAAAGTCGCGATTGGTCGTTGCGTGACGGCTTAAATCGAGGGTTGATCCGGTGGTGTGCCCACAATCTATAGAGGATTACATAATGAATGTCGAAACACAAAAGCCTACCGACTGGGTGGTTGCGGCGTCGTTGCCATGGCTCGACTTTCCAGAAAAATTTCACAGTGGCGGCGTTAAATGGAAGCTTATCCACACTGACTTGGAGCGCGACACGTGGACTGTGTTGTTCTTCGGTCCGGCCGGATCGTCGCTTAGCCCTCATATGCATGAAGGGTGCGCGGAAGGTTGGCAGATGTATGGGCGCATTGTTGTTCACGAACCCTATGCCGCCGAAGGCCCCGGTTACATCTATGAGTATGCGGGTGCCGTGCATCCAAGGACGAACCTGAAAGACGATACGGAGTTCTTTTTGACGATGCACGGCAACGTCATTTGGATCGACGAAGCGGGTGGGAAGATTCCGTTCGGTCCACGCGAAGCAAAATTGCTTTGGGAAGCGCAGCAAGCTGAAGCTTAGCAATATCTGCTGCTACTACGGAAGCCCACGGGAGTAATCGCCAATATCTGCGCACAAGCGGTCGTGTTCGCCACCCGTGACAGGCGGTGAACCTCCCAAAGTTGATTTAAGTATTCGGGTAGAGATATTTGAAGTCGAACCGAATTTCGGTTACATGAACGAGGTAAGTTCGATGCATACCCATGATTCCGTGGAAAGCCAAATTAGCAAGGCGATTCAAGCGGCGCTGGTGGAAATACAAAACAGATGGGAAGACGGTGACATTGATGGTGTCGTAGAGCTCTTCGATCCATTTGCAGTAATAGGTGGAGAAGGTGAAGCAGAAACCGTTGAGGGACGTACCGCAATATATAAGCGATTCGCAGAAATCATCGACGCGACTATTCCTATTAATGTCCGAGCCAGAGATATCCGGGATGTCGGGGAAAGTTGTGCGGCTTCTTGGATTGACTGGAAAGTTAAGGATAAACAAACCGAAGAAATTATCTGCTTTAAGAGCTTGACGGTTTGGGCCAAAAGCAACCCCCGCTGGGTGATTGTCGCCGACATGTTTATTCGAGATCTGTGGCGTGCATGAATGGCGAGGTAGCGTCGGGAATAAAAAAGTCTTTAAGTCGATGTTGCTCGATCACCCCGTGGGTACGAAGCGCTCTGCGATGGAAAAAGCGTGTTTCATTTTTTGAGAAAAGATATGTCTAAATTGCTGACGGTTCCGGTAACAACGCCGGTAGATGAATTGATCAAGATCGTCGAGTTGGATGGCGGTGTCATCATTAAGGATCTGCTTAGCAAAGAGCAGGTAGATCGCCTAAATGCCGACATTGACAGTAAGATCGAGGGAATTGATCTCGGTGGAAAGACAGTTCACGAGGACGAACATTTCGCAGACTTCTTCGGTAATAAGACGAAGCGAATGACGAATCTGGTGACGATCAGCAAAGTATTTCGCGAAGAGATTATCCAAAACGAGAAAATTCTCGACTGCGTTGACGCATTTTTCAAACCAGTTGCAGACTCCGCTCTACTCGCGACGGCGCAGGTTATCGACATCTATCCTGGACAGAAACCCCAACCACTTCATCGCGATTTCGAGGTGTATCCGTATTTCCGCCAGTTTGGCGCTGGTGCGCCCGAAGTCTTGACCAACTTCCTTCTGGCCCTCTCCGAGTATACCGAAGAGATTGGAGCGACGCGTGTCATTCCAAAAAGCCATCTGTGGAATGACTTCAGTAATCGAGGTTCGCAGGACCAGACAATTGCGGCGGAAATGGAGCCAGGATCAGCGCTATGGATCAGCGGAAAGGTTGTGCATGGTGGCGGGGAGAATAAGTCTCCGAACCGAGTTCGACGGGGCATCGCGTTTGCATTCAATCCGAACTGGCTAGTTCCAGAAGAGGCTTCGGCAATGATTATTCCAATCGAGATTGCGAAGACGCTCCCGAAGAGAATTCAAGGAATGCTTGGTTTCCGCTCTGTCCACAATGCCAGCATGCAGGGTGGGAGTTTGTGGCTTTCCGACTATAAAGAGCTGGCGGAACATCTCGGTTTGGATAGCGCCGACTAATAAAGTTGTTCGATATACGGGCGACTTTCCCTGTCATTCGGGCTGAACAGATTCGACGTTGAACGAAAATCCGCTGCTGAAGACAGAACGGCCTGCCGTATTTTTCTCTATCGTGCGATCTCACGATTATGAGAACGCGAGATCTTTCACTTCGGTGCAACGGGCCCGGTCCGTTTGATTACGTCACAAGCTGCCCATAGCACCTCGTCTTCAAATTTCCCATCGAGCCGAATGGATCACTTGTCTTGAGCGATCCCATCGTGGAGTCCTGCGCTCGCAGGTGCGGATCAAACGCGGCCATGTTGAATAGAGACGTAATGGGTGGAGTAAGCGAAAAAGAATCTGATTGCCGAATTTGGATAAAGAAATTTTTTTTGTTTTCGTAAATTAAAACATGAATACCTAGAGACGATTGCATCTCTATGAAGACATTAGCGAAACCGTAGTGAAACAGGGAATCTGTAATAAGATGAGGAATCCAAAATGAAACGTATTAAATTTGCAGGGTTAGCATCAGCACTGGTTGTGACCGGAGCGGTGCTTGCGCAAACGAATTCACCGCGAACGATTACAGGGGCGAATTCGGCAGCTAGTTCAGATGGAGCGATTCCTCAATTCTCTGGGCGCGACGTCCCTGATGCCGGGTGGAGCTACGGCAAGGTCCGAGGGCAGTATTGGAAGTACAAGGACGAAAAGCCTCTATTGGAAATAACTTCCGAAAATGCGGACAAGTTCTCGGACAAACTGTCTCCTGGGCAGTTAGCCCTGTTTAAGCAGGTCAAGGGATACCGGATGGTCGTGTATCCGACTCACCGCACCTGCAGTTTTCCGGATTGGGTCCAAAGCAACATAAAAAAGAATAATGGGAGCGCGAAGCTGGATTCGAGCGGCGACCACCTAGAAAGCGCTGTCCTTCCAGGACTGCCATTTCCCGGGGCGAAAACAGGACAGGAGGCAATTTGGAACTACCTGAGCCGTTACCGGGGTGTAGGCGTTACGTGGGACAAAGCTAACACCCTGATTTCCCCTCGTCCAGGCAGTTCGGATTGGATCAATGTCACCAGTCGTCAAACGCTCTTCTTCCCGTGGGGCGGGCAAGGAACACATGCGGTGAAGGCTGACGATCAGCTATTCTCGATCTACTTCGGGTATATCGCGCCGGCTGCGCTCGCAGGACAGGGAGCCGTTCAGTCGTACAGTTTTGGAAGTAGCGACGCACCGGCTTACTACTACTTTGCAGGGCAACGTCGTGTCCGCCGCATGCCGTCGTACAACTACGACGCGCCTCAGATTGGCTTTGAGAATCAGTATTCAGTTGATGAGCCGTGGCTTTTCAACGGAGACATCGATCGTTTTAACTGGAAGTTGGTGGGCGAAAAAGAGATGTACGTTCCATATAACGACTTCGGAATGTACGACTTCAAGAAGGCCGTAGCTGACGTCTTTAAACCCGAACAGGTTGATCCGTCTGCCCGCCGGTATGAGTTGCACCGGGTGTATGTAGTTGAGGCCACGCTCAAGCCCAACATGCGGCACGCGTCGCAGAAGAAAGTTCTGTATCTCGATGAAGACACCTATCTTGCGCTTGTCGGCGAGGATTATGACGGTCAAGGAAAGCTGTGGAAATCGAAGGAAGGCTACCCGATTCCGGTGTGGGAGTTGGGCGGTACCTGTGATGTTCAACCATTTGTTCAATACAACTTGCTCTCTGGACGCTATGTCGCAGATGAAAATGTGGTTGGAACAGGCCAAGACATCCACTATTTCGAGTCCTCCAGTGACCCCCGATTCAATCCTAATTTCTATACGGCAGAAAACCTCCGCGCAATCAGCGAACGCTGATTAGGCAGAACCAAGACGGCTGAGAAGGAATAGTTCAAAGCCGTCGGTTAGCTAACAGGACGAGAAAATGAAAACTACAGGGGCGTGGGTGTCGGTGTCGTTGGCAGCATTGGGAGCGATGTCTGCGGACGCGTATGGCTACGATTTCACTACGGGTATCGGGGATCTTTCCGGGTCGTGGGTCTCGAACGTCACTGCTGGTGCTGGTATACGCACTAAGAATCCTAGCTGCTCTTTAACTGGCGATCCGAACGCAGAGGGATGCGGATCTGCAGCTAACGTAAATCAGTGGGGGTCTGGCTCGAACGGAAATTTGAATTATCGCAAAGGCCAGGCTTTCAGTACTTATGTCAGTGCCACCAGTGAACTCCTTCTTACCATGCCTAGCGAGGGCCTGAAGTTCATGGTACGTGGCACGGCGATGTACGATTTCCTTGCTGGCGACACCGCGCGCACTCCGTTGTCGAGTACAGCAGCATCACAGACTGTCTATCCTGTACAACTCCTGGATTTGTGGGCAGAAAAAGACTTCACGTTGGGTTCGCAATCAGCGCACGTTCGTGTTGGTAACCAGGTGATCAACTGGGGGGAGAGTTACTTTGCAACGGGTGGTATTAATGCGACAAACTCGTTAGATATTCAGAAATTGCTCATCCCTGGCACTCAACTAAAGCAGGCGTTGCTGCCTGCGCCGATGCTGAGTTTTGCGACCGGAATCGCCGACGGATTGAGCACGGAAGCCTATTACCAATTTCAGTGGAACGGAAATCGTTATCCAGCGGTAGGAACCTACTGGTCCGTGACGAATAACTTCGGTCGCGGTGCGTCGCCCATTACCGTCAACTCAAATAACTTCAATGTCCAAGGGGTTGATGCTGGAACAATTGGGGGCGCAAATAGTGGAAATAGTAGTGCGCAGTCAGCAATCAATGCCGGATTGGTGAATGGGCAGTACGCCGGCAGTCCCTACAATTCACTGGGCATCCCGGTGTCGACAGCGTTGCCGTCGTCATACAAACCGCAGTTCGGGATCAAATTTAATTATAAGCCGCGGAGTATAGATGCCAATTTTGGCTTCTATTACGAGAACTACACGGACAAATCTCCAGTTCTTTCCACACTGGCCAACGGTTCAAGTCAATGGTCGTACCTTGAAAATAGGCAACTGTTCGGTGCAAGCGCTAACTTTTCGCTGGGGGACTGGGCAATTGGAACTGAACTGTCGTATCGCCCTCACGATGCAGTCGCTCTCTCTGGATGTTTCGGGACAGGAGGGCCGCTTGATCTGAATACAAATGGAATTAGCGGGATCACCTGCCAGCAATGGGAGGACCGCAAGAAGCTGCAGTATGACATCAACGGGCAGTTGAATTTGACTCCGAGTTCATATCCGTTTCTGAAGTTAATGCACGCAGATCTCGCCGTTCTGACAGCAGAGCTTACGTGGATTTATTACCCAGGCTTGGGTTCAAGTGGCGTAACCCGTTCGGTTGACGGGCAAACTGTTACCCAGGTTCCGGCATCAGGCTACTTTACATGGCTGAACGAGGGATCTGGTTCGGGCTATCCGATCGTGGCCGCGCAGGGAACCGCTAGTTCGGTTGGCGCCACTGTGGACTTCAACTGGACGTATGACGGTTCCTTGATTCATGGTTGGCAAGTAACGCCAGGAGTGACATTTACGGACGCGCTTTATGGATATACGCCGACGTTCACCGCAAACTACATGCAGGGTGCCAAGTCTCTGAATTTATACGTCCTGTTCAATCAGAATCCAACTGTTTGGCAGGCGGGCATTAACTACACGTTGTTTTTTGGTGGCCACGACACAGTCGGCCAGCCGTATGCAGATCGCAACTTCGTAGGTGTTTTCGCGACACGCAACTTCTGATAAACGTCGCGAGATGATGGCTCGCGACGCTGTCTGGTCGCTCTTTTTGAAGGAAGGTTTCCGTGCTGAATCGCGTTGTTTTTTATCTGAAAGGTCTGTTCTTTGGACACCGGCGTCTTGTGCTTTTCGGGATTTTGGCGTTCACGATCGTGATGGCATTTTTTGGTGCTCAATTGCGCATGGAGGCGGGATTTGAAAAGCAGATGCCCATTGGACACGAATATATTCAAACCTTCCAGAAGTACAAAGGCGACCTTCTGGGAGCGAATAGAATTACAGTTGTGGTCAGGGCTAGACATGGGTCCATCTGGACCCAGAGTGGCCTAACTCGACTTTATCAGGTGACACAGGCTGTCGAATTCCTTCCGAATATCGACAGGCAGGGCGTGCAGTCTCTCTGGACGCCGAATTCTTTCGTGAATGAAATCACGGAAGATGGCTTTCGAGCGAGTCCTGTAATTGACGGTACCATCACTCCAGACCAGTTGACGCCGGCGTCCGTTGCGGTAATCAGGCGGTCTGCATCAAATGGCGGGTACATCGGTACGCTTGTGTCTCACGATGAGACGAGCGCGATGATCACCGCCGAGATAAATGAACGTGATGCTACGGGTCGGGTACTTGACTATGTGGACTTTAATCATCTTCTGGAAGCCCGGATTCGCAAGCCTTTCGAAGATGCGGGCTATGAGGTTCAGATCACAGGATTTGCGAAGCAGATAGGAGACATAGCTGACGGAGCAAAAGGTGTCATTGGATTTTGCTTGATCGCATTGGTTCTTACAGCAATAGCCGTGTACTGGTATAGCAGATCGTTCAGGTTCACGATTTTGCCGGTACTTTGTTCGCTGACATCACTTGTATGGCAGTTCGGTACCCTACGATTGTTGGGTTATGGCCTGGATCCTTTGGCGGTACTGGTTCCCTTTTTGGTATTTGCAATCGGCGTGTCTCATGGAGTTCAGCAGGTCAACTATATTGTCCGAGAACTGTCGCAGGGGAAGAACTCGCTTGATGCTGCCAGGAGCAGTTTCAGCGGATTGCTAGTGCCGGGGGTACTGGCGTTGGTAACGGCTTTCGTTTCCTTCGTGACATTGCTCCTGATACCTATCCCGATGGTGCGCGAGTTGGCGATTACTGCCTCGTTAGGTGTGGCATATAAGATCATCACAAATCTGATCATGCTTCCCGTGGCTGCGTCTTGTTGCAATTTCAGTAAGGCTTATGCCGAAAAAGCATTAGAGGTGCGCGAACGACGGTCAGCTTGGCTTCGGAAGCTTTCGCTGGTGGCAAAGCCGCGGAATGCATATCTGGTGGTGGCGATTACGCTGGCGATCTTCGTGATCGCGGTCTGGCAAAGCAGTGGTCGGGTAATTGGCACTCTTCAACCTGGGGCACCGGAATTGCGAGCCGACTCGCGATTTAATCGTGATGCAGTCTCCATATCGAGCAATTACGACGTCGGTCTGGATTGGCTAACTGTGGTCTTCGAGTCGACGGGAGCAGCTTGCGATAACCCGGCCGTGGGCCTGTTCGAAGACGATTTCGCGTCAGCAATGAAGAGCGAGCCCGGGGTCGTTTCTGTTCAATCGTTCCCAGCGATGTTGCGCGAATATAACGAGGGATACAACGAAGGGAATCCGAAAATGAACGTGGTGCCTATTGATCCCGGCAACTACGGTGGACTTTCTGCGGAGATTGGACGCGTCAAGGGTTATATGAACAAGGATTGCACTATGACCGCGGTGCATCTGTTCTTGAAGGATCATAAGGCAACCACGCTCAATCGTGTATTGGACGATGTCAAGAGTTACAGAGCGTCGCATCAGCAACCTGGTGTGACGATCCGTCTTGCGGCAGGTAATGCCGGGGTGTTGGCAGCCACAAATGACGAGGTACAGAAGAGCGAACTACCGATGATGCTGAATGTTTACGCTGCCATTCTGATTCTGGTATTTCTGGCATATCGCGACATACGGGCAATGGTAGCCTGCTGTCTGCCGCTTACAGTTGCGACTTTCATTGGATATTGGTTCATGAAAGCGCTCGATATCGGGCTTACTGTCGCAACGCTGCCAGTGATGGTGCTTGCGGTTGGCGTAGGGGTCGACTATGCGTTCTATATCTACAATCGCATTCAGTTGCATATGGCGGACGGCCAGCAGATAGGCGAGGCCGTCGAGCGCTCAATGCTGGAGGTCGGGGTTGCGACGATCTTTACCGCTATCACGTTGGCAATTGGAGTTGTCACCTGGAGTTTCTCTCCGCTGAAGTTTCAGGCTGACATGGGAAAATTGCTCGCCTTCATGTTTGTAGTGAACTTGATAATGGCAATGACGGCACTTCCAGCTCTTGTCGTCACTTTGGAGAAGTTATTCCC
The DNA here is from genome assembly GCF_900099835.1 of Paraburkholderia fungorum. Classification (NCBI taxonomy): domain Bacteria; kingdom Pseudomonadati; phylum Pseudomonadota; class Betaproteobacteria; order Burkholderiales; family Burkholderiaceae; genus Paraburkholderia; species Paraburkholderia fungorum. The sequence goes on along the minus strand of NZ_FNKP01000004.1, from coordinate 21,747 downwards.
CCGAAGGACACCCGTTAAGGTTTCGGGAGTGCTGAGCCACTGAAGAATACGACACCATTAGGGCAGGGCGCCAAAATGCTAAGAAAGGTTTATTTTTTGTTGGTTTCCATCGCATTTGCTTACGCAAGCGAAGCCGTAGCTGCAACGGACATTATTACGGCTGCCCATCCGTGGGCGGATCCAGTACATCAGATGATGCTGGACGCAACATTGGCCGGGAAGCGGATAGTCGCTGTCGGCGAACACGGTATCGTGTTGTTATCTGACGATTCGGGGAAAACCTTCCGACAGGCAAAATCAGTTCCAGTTTCTGCGACTCTATCCGCTGTCTCCTTTGCGGACCAGAAGCGTGGATGGGCGGTTGGGCAGTGGGGCGTGATATTGGGTACAACCGACGGAGGAGAAACGTGGTCGTTGGAGCGCTCCGATACTTCGGTCGATCAGCCTTTGTATTCCGTCTATTTCAGCGATGCCGGACACGGCGTGGCCGTTGGGTTGTGGTCGTTGATGCTGGTGACAGACGATGGTGGAAAGAATTGGCGACAGGTAAAACTCCCGCCTCCCCCAGGCGCTGAAAAGGCTGACCGCAATTTGTTTCATGTTTTCGGGAATCGTCGGGGTACGGTGTTCGTTTCTGCGGAGCAAGGATTAGTGCTTCGATCGGATGACAACGGATCATCATGGGTTTATGAAAGCACCGGGAGCAAAGGTAGTCTTTGGACAGGAGTGGTCGCTGCTGACGATTCGATTATCGTGGGAGGACTTCTTGGCCACCTTTCCCGAAGCACCGATAGTGGTCATACATGGACGGCTATCGATACTGGTTCTACAGCTTCGATCACGGACTTGGCTGCGATCGGGGATCAGATAATAGGGGTTGCCCTTGATGGCCGCAGTTTTGGTGGGAGGAATGCGGACGCGCGGTTTTCAACGATCGAGGCGACAGGCAAGACGGCGTTGACGGCGGTCGTGATCGTGGACGGTCATAGGCCAATATATTTCTCAAAAGACGGGGTCGTTGCGGCACAAAGCAGGTCACCGTCTTAACCACACGAGGAATGACCGCTATCGAGAATAGGAAGACTGCCCCCGACAGCCTACACATCAAGGAATCGGTCGTTTGTGAAGAACGGCCGACGGCAGCTCAATGTACCTCGGGGCTACCTAAAGACTCATTTCGGCATTCACCCCGTTCGAGCGTCCGGGTCAGAAAGTGTGTAGCACGCGTCCAATGCTTTAGTGCCCCTGCCTCGTTTCCACGTACAGCGGATGATGCAGCCTTCAACGCGGCCTCATGGTCGATAGGGGTAAGAAATCCTATCGGGGCATTGTCCCACGCATCGGCACGACGACTCATGGAGATCATTGACTTGAATCCGGCTCCCAGCTTTCGGTATGCCCGGCTTGAATATTGCTCCCCTCTGTCAGAATGTAGCAGCAGTCCCAGTGCCAGTTTGCGTTGTCAGCACGCGCTGCGCAGTGACTGGTAAACCAGCTCGGCATTGATGCGTTCGATAATTTACCAGCCCGCAATGCGTCGGCTCCCCAGATCGAGAATCGCAGCGAGATACAGCCTGCCTTCGCCGGTCCTGATAACGTGATGTCGCTGAACCAAGCGCGATCAGGCTGCTAGCCATCTAAACGACGATTGAGCAGGTTCGGCGCTACTGGAAGGCTGTGCGTCGAGTCCGTCGTAACCCGATAGGCGCGCCTGTAGACCGGGCGCAAGCCCTGGTGCTGCAAGCTACGCCGCCAACCTTCGACTCGCAATTGCCGCATGACACGTCGGCGGGCATACACACCACGATGCGTGCGACGGATGGTGGCTATCCCCGCAGCCAAGGCCGCGTTCGGATGCGTTCTCGCGCTGGGCTCACGAACGCGCCACTGGCATTATCTGCTGCGTGAAGCGTCCAGAATCTGGCATAGCCGTGTCATGCAGTGCTGATCGCGGTAATCGTCCATCTAGGAGTACCTCATTGCTACTTCTTCGCGAAGTACGCGTCGGTTTTCGAGGCATCTCCGATACCCAGTTTCGCGCGGGGGAGTTCTTTTAATAGCCGGCTGTTCTGGGCCCCCAGTTCGCTGATTGGGGCGCGTCACACGTGCAGCGATCACATCACGACCGCTCGTCGCGACACCGTCTTCGGAATCGCGACTACGCCGGCTCTAGTTCCCTAACGTCTCCACTGGCACCCCGAGCCTGCGTGCCGCTTCATGCTGTCCGACTGTTTCAGCGAGCCTGATGGCCTCAACCTTGAATTCGTCCATATATTGCCGTTTCGGCACTGATTTCTCTGACATGCAATCCTCCGTACAAACAGGAAACTAACAAATGTCCTGCTGTACGTGAAATCGAGGCATGTTCACGACAAACCTGAATCGCTTCATGAGCTTCGAGCTCGTGGGAGAAGTGAGGCAAGGGTCAGCGGATTTCATGGTGGTTCGCAGCGTATCAGGCTGCAACAAGCCCGGATATAGTGGAATGGTCTCGTCCCACCTTCGGCACATGAACGCTCATCACTGGAAGACATGGCAGTATGGGCGATTCGTGGTCCACAACTAAACGGAGGCCCTCATGAAAGTCGCGTTGCTAAGCATTGACCTTGCGAAAAATGTCTTCTAGCTGTATGGCGTGGACGAACGCGGTCACCCGGTTTTGAGTCGGCGCGTCAGCCGCAACAAGCTTTTGGAATCCATCGTCGGTCTCCCTTGTTGCCGTATCGTGATGGAGGCCTGTGGAGGACCGCATTACTGGGCGCGGCGGTTCTCTGCGACGGGGCATATGTCCAGATTATTGCGCCCCGATTCCTCAAACCGGTTGTGAAATCCCAGAAGAATGATCGCAACGATGCGGAAGCAATTGTAGAGGCTGCATCCCGTCCGACCATGCGCTACGTTGCGGTCAATAGAGTTGAGCAGCAAGATGTCCAGTCCATACACCGAATCCGCAGCCTGCTCATGCGCGACGGTATCGTGCAGATCAACCAGATACGTGGCCTGCTTGCCGAATACGGCGTGGTCATGGCGCAAACGGCGTTGAAGGTGCGTCAGCAGCTTCCGGCGATTATTGACGATGGACACAATGAGCTGACCGCACTGAGTCGATCAATGATGCGCGATATGTACGAGCGGCTCGTACTTGTTAGCGCCGATGTAAAATGACCCCGTCGCCGAAGTAAATGTGACCCACCTGGGAGACGATGGCGGCTTTTGCCGCCGATGCTGACTCAGGAGCAAGCAGTGGAAGTCAAGGTATTGGCCCGGCGCGGGACAGCGGTGCGTGAGATAGGGAGGCAAACAGGTTTATCGCGCAACGCGGTGCGACGCTGTCTGAGGAACGAGCAGGCTAGCCGTTACAGCTCAGCGTGAGCCGCGAGCAACGAAGCTCGAACCGTTCAAGGACTACCTGCTGGAGCGCGTCGCCGCCGCGCGGCCGCACTGGATTCCGGCAACGGTTCAGCTTCCTGTAGTTCGCGAAGCAGAAGCGTCCCGAAGTCGAACCGGTGGTGCGTTTCGAAACCGCGCCCGGCAAGCAGATGCAGGCCGACTTCACCGTTATCCGGCGTGGACGCGAGCCATTGCTCGCGCTGGTCGCGACGATGGGTTACAGCCGCGCGAGCTTCGTTCGGTTCACTGCGCGTGAGGACGCCACTACGTTGTGTGACTGCCTGCGTGATGCGCTTGTCTACTTCGGCGGTAGACCGGAACATGTGCTGTTTGACAACGCGAAGTCGGTGGTTATCGGGCGCGATGCATTTGGCGAGGGCGAGCATCGCTGGAATAGGCAGTTGCTGGCGCTGGCGGAAACCTATGGCTTCACGCCGAAGGTGTGCCGCCCGTATCGCGCGAAGACCAAGGGCAACGTCGAACCGTTCAACCGCTATCTCAAGGAGAGCTTCGTTGTGCCGCTTGCCGAGACGCTCAGGTCGTCAGGGTTGAAGCTGGATGTAGAGACCGCCAACGCGCACATCGGCAGGCGGCTGGCAGAGGTTGCCAACACGCGCCGTCATGCGACCACAGGCGAGCGTCCAGCGGTGAGGCTTGCTGCTGAGCAGGCAGCACTCCTGCCGCTGCCGGCGCAGACGCCAGCGCTTGCTGTGCCGGACGACCGCCGCGTGCTGCCACGTGAGAGCCTGCAGCATCCGCTAGCGGTCTATGACGCGTTGCTGGAGGTCGCAGCATGAATCTGCAACATGAACGGATTGCCGGACTGTGCGCACAACTGGAGCTCGACTGTATCGCCACTGACTGGGCGCCGCTCGCACAACGCACTGCAACAACCGATTCGAGTATGGCCGACTTCCTTGAACAGCTTCTGCAAGCGGAACTCGGCGCGCACGAGCAGCGCAAGCGTCAGGTACTGACGAAGCTGGCGGCATTACCCGGTGTCAAGACGCTTGAGCAATACGACTTCGGCTTCGCCAGCGGCGCGCCACATGCGCAGATTCAGGAGCTGGCGAGTCTGGCGTTCATCAAGCGTGCTGAGAATGTCGTGCGGCTCGGACCATCCGGCGTCGGCAAGACGCATATTGCGACGTCGCTCGCGTACCGCGCGGCGCAGGCATCAAGACGCGGTTCATCACGGCCGCCGACCTGATGATGCAACTGGCCACCGCCCGACAGCAGAACCGCTTGCGGGAGTTCTTCAATCGCGCGGTGATAGGACCCAGGCTGCTCGTCATCGACGAAATCGGCTATCTGCCATTCGGGTGTGAGGAGGCAAACCTGTTCTTCAATGTCGTCGCCAAACGCTACGAGCGCGGTTCAATCGTGTTGACCAGCAACCTGCCGTTCACGCAGTGGGCGACGGCCTTCGCTGACGACCAGACGCTAACGGCGGCGATGCTCGGCAGACTGTTACATCACGCGCATATCGTGCAAATCAGCGGCGAGAGCTATCGACTGAAAAACAAGAGAAAGGCGGGACAAACAGGCACGCGGGCAAGCACCAAAGTAGCTGCGTGATACAGGACCCGGGTGGGTCAGATTTACTGCGGCGAAACCTCGAAATGTGGGTCAGGTTTCAATATCCCGGTACCATGAGTTGATCCATCAGGTACACAGGGCATCGCCTGCCAGTCAGCGACGGGGAAAAATTCGCGGTGTTGGACCGCTGATTGCAACCGCAGTCATCGCCGCAGCGGGAAGTGCCACAGAATTCTCGAATGGCAGAGAATTCACGGCTTGATTGGGATTGACTCAACGCCAGCATTCCTCGGGCGGCAAGGATCGCCTATTCGGTATTACGAAGCGCGGTAACGGGTATCTGCGAATGCTTCTGGTACATGGTGCGAGATCCGTGGTCCAGCAGGCAATAAAGCATACCGATACGCTGTCTCGATGGATACTTGAGGTTCAGGGCCGACGCGGAACAGACATCGCGGTCGTCGCACTTACCAACAAGATCGCGAGGACAATCTGGGTAGTGCCCGCACGAGGTCTGGAGTATGCGCCACCGGTATGAACGACGCATGTGATCGAATACTTGGAATCCCTCTACCTCTTCACGGGTTACAACAGTGATCTGATTCAATGGCAAACAGGTCGGACCCTCTGTGACAAAACCTGCGCGTTCTTAGGGCTCTCGAAGCCGTGGATATAAGTAGGAGTTGCCGGGCGAAATCCATTGGGGCCAGGCACACGCGTGCCGCAGAACGGCCGAATGTATATATGGAATCTCGCACCTGCTCGCGGTAGAACAGATTGTTTGGCAAACGGGACGAGGCCATGTATAAAGCTGCAACCCATCCTGTCGTGGTCAGAGCAAACGAAAACCTCCGCAAACGGGAGGCGCTCATATAAAAACGAAGCTGGTTGACGCCCTAAAGCAAACCTATGCAGTTCCTACTTCTATCATCGTGCACGCCTGTGATTGGCCGACAACTATGCAGCTACACGTAGCGTCATCGCTAACATCTTCGAGCTTAACTACCGGTGCTACTGCGATCGCCCAATCCGCGCCGTACTGGTCAGGCAGCAGGCATCCATCTCGGAAAAGGTCGCGCGACGATTAATGCGGCAAGCGCGCTGACAGAATTAATGGACATGATTAGCACGTCAACGGGCATCGTTAGCTCGCGTAGCAGCTGTTCCGCCGTCTGCCTAGGTCATAGACCACCATCCGACCTGACGCGCCGGTAAATTCCGCAAACGTAAAACCGAGAGGTCGAACTCGCCTTCCGGCACGCGTCCGCACAGTATGTGCGGGGGACCTGCTGTATGCGTGGGTATTGACAGATAAACTGATCATGTGGTCTCATTGTTATTATGAAATCAGATCGTTCGCCAGAGCACGACAGTCGTGACCTCGCACTAGCGCTGCAGCTTCTTGTTCGTCGCATTCGAGCTGCCGCCCCGGCATGCTCGAATGAATTGACATGGACGCAAAATGCGGTCTTGATGCGCTTGGCGCAGACGGATCGAATGACGTCCGCCGAGCTTGCCAGGGCAGAGGGGATGAAGCCGCAGTCTATGGCGGTGGCCATTGCACCATTGGAGCAAATGGGCTTAGTGCGCCGGGTAGAAGATGCCGCCGATGCCCGCAGACTAAACGTCCAATTGACTGATAAAGGCCGCTTGTCGAGAGAAGACACTGCGAAGGCCAAACAGACTTGGCTAGCGCACGCTGTCGCCAAGCTTGATCCAGCCCAGCGCGCCGTACTACTTGATGCGCTTCCTGTCATTCAACGCTTGGGCGAAATGCAGTGAGCTATTGGCCGCAGCCAACCAACTGAAGACCACACAGCCATGAAATTGACCGACCTCATCATCTACTTTCTGGGCGGCGCTTGCTTGACCAATGCGATACCTCATCTGGTGTCGGGTTTGACCGGAAGGACGTTTCCGAGCGTCTTCTCGAAGCCTATCGGGGTGGGTCATTCTTCCTCGATGGTGAACTTTCTTTGGGGCTGGGCAAACATCGCATTTGCTTATCTGCTTCTTTTCAAACTCCGGGACTTTGATATCCGATCGACTTCGGCTACCTCGGCTGCATTACTGGGGGCGCTGGCTATCGGAATAAGTTTGGCGCTCCATTTTGGAAAGCTTCACGGAAAGCGGCGGCATAGTCTTTAAGTTACGACGCTGAAAGGCCTAGACGGGGTTTGTAGTGGTCAACCAATCCCGGACACTGCGTTAAGTTTTTCTTCCGCAACAGCCGGCGCCAGTCCGTCATTGAACTGATGCGGCCGTATCCCGTTGTATCGGTGCATCAGGTAGTGGCTGATATCCCGGTGTGCTTTCTGCGCTGACACGTACCCCACTGACGGCAGCCGTTCCGTCTTGAGGCTGCGGAACAGCCTTTCCAATCGGGGAGCTGTCGCAGCAATTTCCACAACGGCTCATGCTCTGCTGAATCCGATAGCGCCACAGGCGCTGACGGAATTTCCTGCTTACATACTGGCTGCCTTGATCCGAGTGGAACAGCAAGCCTTGCGGTCGACCGCGCTGCTCATAGGCCATCTCCAACGCCTGCACGACCAGATCGGCATCTGGGTGTGTCGAGAACGCCCAGCCAACAACCCGATGCGTGAACAGGTCGAGCACTAGCCTGATAATGCCAACGCGCCCTGCGCCCAGACATACGTAATGTCGCCACACCAGACCTGATTGGGCGTACCGACCTCGAGTTCACGATTGAGATGGTTCGGGATATCGATCCGCTCGACCGTGGCCTGCTTGTAGGCATGGCGACCCGGCTGCTTGCAGGTCAGCCCGAGTTCTTCCATCAAGCGGCTGACCTTGAGGCGGCCAATCACCGGACCTTCCTCGCGCATCATGCCCATGATGCTGCGGCTGCCGGCAGAGCTTCGGCTCTCGACGAACAGCTCGTGTACCCGGCAGCGCAGTGCCATGTGCTCGGCGTCAGCGCGCCGGGCACGCTCCCGGTACGCATACAGACAGGATCGCGATAAGTCAAATACCGCGCGGATCAGTTCGACCGACTCGATTGCGCCAATCTGAACAATTACCTCGTACGTTCGATGCCTTCCGACATCAAGAGCGCGGTAGCCTTTTTTAAAATGGCCTTCTCACGCTCGAGGCGTTCGATACGCGCCTCGAGTTCCTGAATGCGTTGCTGATCCGGCGTAATTGCCGTGCCCTGCGGCGTAACGCCCTGACGTTCCATTTGAAGCTGGTGCACCCAGCGACGCAGTACCGTCTCGCCGACGCCGACCGAGCGACTCGCCTCCATATGGCTATAGCCCTTGTCGAGCACCAGACAAGCGGCTTGCAGTTTGAAATCGGGGGAAAACGAACGACGTTGCTTCGGCATCAGACACCTCTCCATGGCGAGCATTCTCGCCTAAATCAGTGTCCGGATTTATTAGACCATTACTACATTTAGCCTAAAGTAATCGATGTCGGCAGGGAGGCAAGGATCGCATCGGAAAGCGTTGTCGTATTTCTGCCGAGAAGCGCAGCCAATTCACGGGACGGACTGTCCAGTTCTCCGTCCAACGACTTAACATCTGCATCAACCAATACGTCGACAATCATCTTTGGAATCCCCAAGCCAATGAGGGCAGCCTCATAGTCGGCGGCTGGCAGATTGTTATAGGTAATCGACCTGCTGCTTTGCTTGGAGACTTCCGCTGCAAAATCCGACATCGTGTAGGAATTATCTCCAACGAGTTCATACGTCTTGTTCACGTGGCCCGGCTGAGTGAGAACGGCGACGGCCGCGCCAGCATAATCACCACGGGAGGCTGAGGCAAATCGCCCGGTCATTGCGCTGCCGATGAGCGCGCCATGTGCGAGTGCAAGAGGCAGCGAGTCGGTATGGTTTTCCAGATACCATCCATTGCGCAACAGCACATAATCCAGCCCCGATCGTTTTAGGTAAAATTCTGTTTCTCTATGTTCGCCGGAGAGGCAAAGGCTGGACGTGTCAGCGCGCAGCATGCTCGTGTACGCGATCAAGTTCACCCCGCCTTGAACGGCAGCATCGATCACAGCCTTGTGCTGTCGGAATCTCTCACCGGGCTGAACAGCCGAGATAAGCAAAACCTTTTCTATGCCGTCAAACGCCTTCGCAAGCGTTTCCGGAAGATCATAGTCCGCTTTGCGAATTTGAATGCCAAGAGCGCGAATGTCGTCAACTTGGTCGGGACGACGAACGCAGGCCACGATCTGATCGGCCGGAACGACCTTTACGAGGCCCTTGATCACGAGCCGACCCAAATTTCCGTTTGCACCTGTAACAGCGATCATTGCGTTTTCCTTTTTTTTGGATAAGACACCTCTCCATTGTCTGCGATTAACCGCGACTGTTCCGGATCTAGTGCAGCCTTACGCTGTGCATCGCGGCCCGAGCCCGGGCAGGGCGAGAGGAGGAAGTTGCTATGGTATATTGAGGATACTTGGTGTCAATTAGGCACCGCAAAGCAACTAGGTAGCATTCGAGAAACCACAATGTCAGAACTCCCACTGGATTCTATGCCGGCGACTGTTTGTCCTAGCCGGGTAATGATCGACCAGATAGCCGACAAATGGTCGATGCTGATCCTAGCGGCCCTTCGCGACGGCCCATTGCGGTTTAATGCCATCAAGCGGCGTCTAAACGGTGTGACACAAAAAGCTCTAACACAGTGCTTGCGCCGGTTAGAGCGAAATGGAATTGTCGAAAGAAAGGTAACCTCGAGCTCCCCCATTTCGGTCGAATACAGAATCACGGCGTTAGGCACGTCACTCGACAAACCATTTCAGGCGCTTTACCTATGGACGCTTGAGCATCTTTCTGAGGTCGAAGAAGCCCGCGCTCGCTACGACAAGAATGTTGCTGTTGACTATCCGTCTTGAATCGAACGAAATGCGCTAGGGATACAGGGCGAGAAATAATACGGAAAGATGCACGCCCAGCGTGAGCCACCCTAAGCAGTCAATGACCTAAGGGTTAGGCGACAGAACTTCGGCTTGACACCCCGTTTGGTACGTTGATATCCGACGTTTCCTGTGTATAGCTGCACAAGTTGCCACATTCTCGTCTCGGCCTCGCGAGAGCATAGGACGAAGCGCAGGCATCCGCATTGGACAGCAGCCGGCCTCATGGGATCCGGTCGCTGCGGTTTTCCATGCCACATGCCAACGCCGCTAGGCTCCTTGACCAGTTTTTTGTCCACCACCGACGCAGTAGCAACTGGTCACCGCCGACCCGGATGAACTGAGCCGCGTCGAGACCGCGCCCGAGCAGCGCACCGCGGCGCTGCTGGCGGCGACCGTCAGCTGAGGGAAGTCAGGGAAAGGTTTTCGCGCGATCTCGAAAAGTTGCGGGAGCTGCCGAACGTTCGAAGGAGCGGCTTAGGCATCTAAAAAAACGTGCGCTGATGGAGATCGACCGCGAACACGGCGAACGGCGAAGCTGCAGATGGGGCGAGGCGACAGCTTCGCGCGCAGCTATTGTAGTCCGGTCCTTGCCAATGTGTGGTGGCTCATCAACGAACAAAATACATTTTGAGCCATTAGCAGCACAATGGCAGGCATTCTATTGTTCCTCAGAGTGACGCTATCTGTCAGCGCTATTGTTAGCTTTGAGAAACCTTCACTGTGCGGGCGATACCCGAAGTCGCAGTCCAAGCAGATTCTATCGAGAATCGCATCGTTCGATCTGCCCGAACATTAAACGTTGCTACAGATAACTGGAAATCTCTTGCTTTCGGGGACGGGTAGCGTTCGAGAAGTCCGGTTTTTATGGATCTGTGAAGCTTCTTGGTTTCTGGCAGCTTCACACACTTAATCCTGATGGGTGTCTGGCGCGATCCATCGCAGCTATGGATTGAAGAAACGGGGGCGCTCAGGTACTGCATTCGGTTTTGGCTGCTCAGGCAGCCGAGGTTGCTGTTTGCTCACTTGACACGGGCTCGCCAATAGGTGTCAACGAAGTGCCGAGTATGTTCGACGCGGTTGGCCAGCGATTGCGTCTGCAGTTGGAAGACAGGTACTACCCGTCCGGGGCGGCGCACTTGGCTGCGGAATGCCGGCCGCAGTCGGCGGGTCTCGGCAGGGCGGACGACGAGCGGTCGTCTGCTTCATCGGCGACGGCGCGGCAAAGTATTCTCTGCAGGCGCTATAGTCCGCGAAGCGTTATCGCACGCCCCGTCGCTTATCTGGTTTTCAACAACTGGAAGTACGACATTCTGATGCGCGTTGCGAATGGCTCGGGAAGGCCCAATACGCTACAGGACAATTTCATGGGCATGACGATCGACGAGCCGGCTATCGATTTTTCCGCATTCACCAAGCTCGCGGCGTTGCAATACTTCCGCTTCGACACGGTCGACAGGATAGCGCAGGGCTCGCCGCGGTATTTGGATTGCGCCACTCCGCAGTCGCGGAGGCATCGATCTCGGGCGTGTGATTGTCGCAAACACTGGAGTGTATTGATGCGACTACGGAGATCGAGAATTCATGGCCGATGCCGATGAACGTGGCGACCGGATGGAGATCGACGTGCGGGCTGCGTTTTTCCAGTGATCGAGGCGCGCACGTCACTCATTCTCTCCCGATACCGGAAGCTTTATGTCGTAGCGTGTCGCTTTTTAGACTTGAATCCCGCCCGCTCGGGGTAGGGCAAAAAAGCGGCGAGTAACGTGGCGAGCCCAATTCCGCCTGCCATCACGAACGTCGCCGCCGAGAAGTCTGGCGTCCTGCCACGGATCCAGCCGATCAGGTAAGGCGCGCTGAGACCCGCCAGCCCGCTGATGGTGTTCACTAGCGCAAGACCGCCTGCCGCTCCTGCACCGGTCAGGAACGCGGAGGGGACGGTCCAGAATACGCTAAATGCGCCAACAATCCCGGTAGTCGCAATGCACACGAACACGAACGATAGCAGCGGTTGCGACGGGGTCATGGCACTGGCGATCAGTCCGATCGTACCGATTCCGAGCGGAATGGTGAGGTGCCAGCGGCGCTCGCCTGTCCGGTCCGAATGCCGGCCGTTGATCAGCATGACGACCGTTCCGATCAGGAAGGGGATAGCATTGACGAAGCCCACCTGCACGATCGACAGGTCGGACATTTGCTTGATCACTTGAGGCAGCCACACCGATACGCCGAAGAAGCCGATGCCGATGGAGAAGTATAGAAGACCCAGCAACCAGACGATCGGGTCGGACATCGCCGCGCGAAAACTGGACGTTCCGAGCTTCTCGGCCACCTCCTGATCCTGCTGCATGCTCGAAATCAGCCATTCCCGTTCTTCAACCGATAGCCATTTGGCGTCGGCCGGCCGGCTCGTCAGGTAGAAGAAGGTGAACACTCCGAGCAGGATGGCGGGGACACCTTCCATGATGAACATCCATTTCCAACCGGAAAGGCCCGCTATCTGATCCATGTAAGCCATCACGATGCCCGAGAGCGGTGCACCAACGACGATCGACAGTGTGTTGGCCGAATATACCTGACCGATTGCGCGGGCCCGGTGGTCTGCCGGAAACCAGCAATTCAGGTAGTACATCACGCCAGGCAGAAAGCCGGCTTCCGCAATGCCCAGCAGGAAGCGGGCGCTATACAGTTGATACGGACTGTGAATGGCGGCCTGTCCCACAGATACGATGCCCCAAGTGAAGATGATCCGCGCGATCCACACGCGCGCGCCGAAGCGACGCATCAACATGTTGCTGGGAATTTCGAAGAGGATGTAGCCGGCGTAAAAGATCCCCGCTGCAAAGCCAAACATCTGTGGAGTCAGACCGAGTTCCTTGTTCATCTGCAGGGCCGCGAAACTGATGTTCGTGCGGTCCATGTAATTGACGAACCAGATGAGGAAAAGTAGCGGGATGAGGCGTCCCGTGAGCTTGCGGATGGTCGATTCCTTGAGTTCGTGTGTCACGAACGCTCCATGAATGAAAAAGTGTGCGGTGATTTTTCGCGCCCCTGCTGGCGCAGGGCCGAAAAAGAGTGGTGGCGTTGTTTCAGATGCCTAGGCCGCCAAGCGATTTACCGCCGTCGACAAACAGGGTCTGCCCGGTAATGAAGCGCGTTGCCGACGATGCGAAGAAGGCAATGGCTTGTGCAATGTCGAAAGGCGAGGCTGCTGAGCCCGTCGGTTCGAGCGCCGCCGCCGCGGCGTACTGGTCCGCGGGCATGGTGCGGGTCATCGGCGTGTCAGTAAATCCAGGGGCGATGGAGTTGACGGCAATCTGCTTCGGTCTGAGTTCAAGCGCCATGGCACGGGTCAGGCCGATCACGCCCGCCTTCGAGGCGACATAGTCGGCGAATCCTTTCCCGCCGAGTGCGCCACGCGACGAAATGGTGACGATCCGTCCGCCCGGCCCCATGCGCCGCGCTGCTTCCTGAGCACCAACGAACACGCCGCGCAGGTTGACATCGACCGTCCGCTGGAAATCATCGTCCGAAATTTCATCGAAACAGCGCGGGGTATATACCCCTGCAGCGCAAACCATTACGTCGACCCGTGCCTGCGCATCCAGGATGCGTTGAATGGCCGGACGATCGCAGACGTCGGCAACTGCACCTTCTACGCTGAGAGCGTGTGCCCGCAACCTTTCGACGGCTTGCTCAACGGCGCTGGCATTCCGATCGATGGCAATGACATGGAAGCCCGCTCTGGCCAGAACCTCAACGGTCGCGAGACCGATGCCGGAGGCGCCCCCGGTGATGAATGCGGTTTGGAGGCCGGCGCCGCCCGTGTCGATTGAGTTCATGATGAATTCCTTCTTACGTTACAAAAAATTGGTCCGAGTTGCTGCGACCGTTTGATAGCACTCCGGCCGGTCGGCCGGACACCGAAGCGAACCGGTTCCCAAAGGCGTTACCGGCCCGATGTCAATGAGCCTTTAGCCCAGATCCTTTTCGATCAATTTCACCAGTCGCCCGTACCAGGCGCTGTTGGCATGCCGCAATGAGGTGTGGGTGCCGAAGTGATCAAGTCCCGTTTCCATTTCCACATGGCAGGGTCCTGGCTGCTCGGCGAGCATCGCGCCCATCCGCTGATTGCTTCGAATCACGCGTTCGCTGTCGAACTCGCCGTAACTGAGATACATCGGGATCCGATTACCAGCAGTCCAGCACAAGGGACTCAACGTTGCGTCGGCAAGGGCATTCTCCAGAACCATTGAGTAGACGCGCTCTTCCATGCTGCCTTTCGCGGGTTCGGGATGATGCAGGTCCATGATTCCGCTTATCGGCAAGCAAGCGCGGATCGCTCCTGCATCGATACCCGCCCGTTCTGCGTCCTGCTGTCTGAGCGCCACAAGCGCCGCCAGATGACCACCCGCTGAGTGGCCGGACAGGTAGAGACGATCGGGAGAGCCGCCGAAACGGGCAGCGTGCTCGCGGATATGGGATAGCACGGCAAGGGCGTCGTCGAACGCCGCCGGCAGCTTGTGCGCTGGTGCGAGCCGGTAAGTCGGGGCGACCAGCACGATGCCGAGATCGGTTGCCGCCCGGGCCATGAACGAGGTGTATTCCTTATAGCCGTTGGTCCAGCCGCCGCCATGCCAAAAAACGAGGATGGGCGCGTTGTAGCAGTCTGCCGGACTGAAGACGTCATAGATGTGCTGCTCATTCGGACCATATACGCAATCCCGAAGGACCCGAATTCCTTCCGTCGGTATTTCGCTAGACCAGAAGAGGACCGTCTGCTCGTAACTTAGCGCTGCTTCGAACGGCAAGGGCGGTTGGGGTGGCAGCGGACGTCGCGACGTATTGAGTTTCATAGATAATCTGTTTTTTGCTGTTAAAACTTGTGACGGATTCCAATCATCGCGGACACCTGCGAGCGAGAAGACGATGCGCCGTTGTCGTAAATCTCTGCGTATTGCGCGCTGCCGGCTGCTTTCTGGTAGATAACCGTGCAGTAGAGGTCGGTCAGCTTGGAGATGAACCAGTCGGTCCCAGCATCGACCTGATGCCACTTGGGATTGGCAGAAGACGGGGCGTAGGTCGCGTTGGTGAAGATGTAGCCCAGACCGACGATAAAGCTCGGCGTCAGATAGTCGGTGACGGTCGCCTCGTAGTTGCTAACGAGGGTACGGGAGTTATCTAGATATCCAAACAGCGTATGCGTGTAGAGCAGTGAAAGCTGGTAGGTCGACAGTTTGTAAGATGCGCCTGCTCCCAGCATCTGCTGCTTTGCAACATCTGCTCCGCCGGGACTGGTGATGAACGGTGAATCGAATCCGTAATCGCCGTAGATCGCTCCGGTGGTGTTGCTGTCATTCGGCCGGTGCGCAACTATGTATCCCACGGCAGCAGCGACCGGTCCCCGGTTGTACGACACGCCGACGCTCATCGAGTTGTTATCGGAGAAGCCCCCGGCTTCGTTCGAAAACGCATAGGCCGACATGAACTGGAATCCGCCGATCGTTGGGCTTTGGTATTGCACCATGTTGTCGACACCGTAGGTGCGGAACAGGTTGTCGGCCTCGCCGATCGGGACGCCAATGGTGGCGAACTGCTGCGCCGCTTCGAATGCCCCTAGCGCAAATCCGATTGCGTCGTACTGACGGCCGGCAGTGATCGTCCCGAATGTATCGTCCTTGATGCCGACATCCGCAGTGCGCCCAAACAGACGGCTACCGTTACCCAGTTTTCCGGTGGTCACGCTGAAGCCGTTCTCGAGTGTGAAGATGGCTTTCGTCCCGCCGCCGAGATCTTCCACGCCCTTCAGGCCGATCCGCGGCGTTTGCTGGATCGAACTGGCCAATTGCACGAGGCTCTTTCCCCCGGAGTTGTTCGTGTACATGACACCTTCGGAGATCAGTCCGTAGAGCGTCACGCTACTTTGCGCAAATACTGGCCCCGTTACGACAAGTCCTAACAGCGACGAAAACAACCACCGTTTCATTCCGTTCTCCCCGTTATCGAATATCAGAAGCCGCTCCGAGCGACCGAGGCGAACGATAAGGTTTACAAAAAAACACGTCTATATAAATTTTACGTAAAATATAAAAAGATATAGTTGCTGTGTATTCAGACGTTTGTGTAAATTTATGCGATGATCCCGTCGCCTCGTCCGAGAATCGAGAGGAATACACATGGCACTACCACAACTGGCATCACCAAGCCGGTCGGGCGACGCGTCCAAAGCGACACTGTCCGAACAGGCGTTCGAATTTCTGGAGAATGACCTTCTGGCTGGCGTGTTCCAGCCAGGAGAGAAGTTGCGTCCGCAAGCGCTGCAGGAGCGATATGGCCTTGGCATAAGTCCGATCCGCGAGGCGCTGATGCTGCTAAGTTGCGACGGACTAGTAACGGTCGAAGGCCAACGGGGCTTCCGGGTGTCGGAGATGTCTGCGGAAGACCTGCTCGATATTGTCGAAACGCGAAAAACGATTGAAACCGAGTTGCTAACAGATGCGATCGAGCACGGCGACGAAGATTGGGGGGCTGAGATCAGCGCGGCGTTCTACCGCCTCGTCCATACCCCGTTGCCGCAATTGGGCGACATCGAGGCCGGAACGCGTTGGGAGCGCGCACATCGGAGATTCCATTCGGCTCTGCTGGCCGCCGCGCGATCGAATTGGCTTCGACGAATCGATGAGCAACTCGTGCGGCATTCCGAACGCTACCGGCGCATGCGAATCGCCGGCACGGTACCCCAAGAAGTATTGGCTCGCAACATTGTCGAAGAACATCAGGAATTAATGGAAGCGGTGTTGCGAAGAGACGTGCGCCGTTCCTGTGAATTGCTCTCGGCACACATTGAAGAAACGGCGCAGGCCATTTCCCCGTTGTTCGAGTAAACGCGCAGAATCGGCTCGAATCCGGTCAGCCGGTCATTCGCCGTCTACCGGGTGCGCTTCCGGTCTTGAGTCGGCTCAATCTGCGTCTGGCAGGCCTCCCGGAGACAGCTGCCCAATGTCGTTGCGCGGCGGAGTAGGTCCATGCGGTATGGACGTGGCCGGCACCGGCTTTGCCCGGCGGATCGCCGGCAGTGTGTCAAGGACTCGAGGTCGATCGCTGTCCTCCGCAGCATATGACCGGCGCCACGGATGAACTTTCGCGTGGCGCCTGCTGGTCCGGCCATTCTAGAAGCGACCCGCCCTTCCGGTTGTGAGCGCTCCGACCGCCAGAGCACGAGGCCCCACAAGAACACCGACAATTGCGTGCCGATAAGAAGGGCGCCTAGGGGAACCCGCCAGCTGATGTGTACCCGCCGCCGCCTGTCGTCACCAGGTTTATGACCGCGCCCATGATCAGGGGGCATTAACTGGGCTACCAGAGCCGACAAGCCATTTATGAAGCCGTAAGCACTGGCAATCTGTTCGGGACGCGAGTTGTATTGAGCGGTGCTCGCCACGGCAGGAATTTGATAGCCAAGACAGAAGTTGACGGCGACGAAACTATAGGTCGCCCACCGGGGATCAGGCATGCTGATCGCGAACAGCGCGGAGATCGTAAGCCAGCAGCGATGAACTCATGCTCACCAGCAGCAGGTGGCGCGTCTGCATTGCGCCGCGAAAGAGCTCGCCGACTTTCTTTTCAACCACGACGGTCGCGGCCTTCGGCTTGCTGCGAATGAAGGCCAGCACAAGCGGAATACCGAGTACAACGTTCAACATGCCGATTGCATAGAACGCGCGAGCCCAGTCTACTCTGAGCATCAGTTAGGGCGCAGAGGGTTAGCCGACAGCTAGCCTCAAACCCGTGTCTATGTGAAGCAGCGCGTTGGGTTTGCCCGTCTCGTTACTTTCGAAGTGGTCTTTGATGTATGTGTGTTGATGTCCACCCAGAATTTAGCCGCACCGCACCGCACCGCACCGCACCGGCCTCGGAAAAGCGGCATCAAATCACCAAGTTTTTCCCACAATTTCTTCCGGATGGGTTGAGCGAAAGCGAATTCCATTGCCATCAATTGATGGATAAGTGGTCTCGCACGTCATGTAGAGCGATGGCCCATCTTCTTCCACTGAGTCGGCTCGCTTTACCCGCACTGACGTTGCTCCTGGGAACTGCTTCATAAGTGGCACGATTTCATTCCGCATGTACTCGTCGAAGTAATTGCGGTTTGTTTCGTCCACGTACCCTTCAAAATACGCACGCCGAACTATCAATTGGTTCTCTAGAACTGACGGTGTCTAGAAAAAGGCGGAGTGGTTAAGCGCTTGCCAGTTCATGGGCGCAGATCAGCTCCGCCGGAGGCTGCCGAATGCGCAAGGCGCTTCGAATGGGAACGACAACCTGAAAAACGAGTCCTTCATCTTTCTCGAGGAGGAGTGCGGCAGTGGGGGCTGCAACGTGACGCAATCTAAAATTCTCCCGTCTCTATGAATTAGCAGAAATTTGTATTGGTCAACCGAAGCATCTGTGAAACAAGGCTTGTTGCAGCAGCGCTGCGCGGTTCACAGGCACGCAACTTAACGATCGGCTCTGTCTGCGTATCCCAGTCGAAGATTTGACCTTTATCGTATAAATTAGAAAAAATTTATTTTTTTCTCGTAACATCGCTCCTATAATTATCCATACACGAACTGATGTTCCTTAGGTGGAACATAGAGATTCAGGAGAAGGCGAGAAATGACTGATCAATGGCGCTGCGCCGGCCATGTCGGCGACCTGTCCGAAGACGCGCCGCTCGAGTTCAAACTCGACGGCACGGAAATCGGCATCTACAAAGTGGGCGACGAGCTGTACGCGCTCGAAAACGTCTGCCCCCACGCATACGCGTTGCTGACGCAGGGCTTTGTCGACGGCGACACCGTTGAATGTCCGCTGCACGAAGCCGTGTTCCATATCCCCACCGGCAAATGTCTGAAAGAGCCCGGCGGCCGCGACCTGAAGATGTACTCGGTACGTCTTGCGGGCGAAGAAATCCAGATCAAGGTGGCATGACATGCGAGAGGTAGCCGTGAACTTCAATCCTTTCCTGAAGCCGTGGCTCGCGCCGCAGCCGAACAACGTCGCCGGCAAGGGCGTGATCGAGAAACCGGGCCAGCAGGAAAACATGGTCTGGCAGAACCGCAAGGCCGAACCGACCAAGTACGAAAACGACTTCGGCGATGCGCTCGAAAAAGTTTTCGAAGCCGGCGCGATGGAGTTGCAGGAAGTCGTGGACGGTCTGAACCGCGTCGGCTTCCGCACCCCGGAAGGCCAGCCGTGGGACGCCGGGCGCCTCGCCGCCGAATTCCGCCTGCTCGCCGACTAGGCGCGCCCCCTCGAACACCGCGAACACGTTTCATCGCTTTCGTATCCGGAGTCTCCTTATGACGTCCCCCACTACAACTCAAGGCTCAGCCGACCCGATCCAGTCTTACCTGGACAAAGGCCTGCGTAACTACTGGTATCCCGTTGCACCGAGCTGGCAAGTCGGCGACGCGCCGGTCGGCATCACGCGGCTCGGCGACCAGATCGTGCTGTGGCGCGACAAGGAAGGCCAGGTCCGCGCGCTCGAAGACCGCTGCCCGCATCGCGGCGCGCGTCTGTCGCTCGGCTGGAACCTCGGCGGCAGCGTCGCGTGCTGGTATCACGGCATCGAAGTGGACGGCACCGGCACCGTGCAGCGCGTGCCGGCCGTGTCGGCGTGTCCGCTCGAAGGCACCAGGTGCGTGAAGTCGTATCCGGTCGAAGAACACGCCGGCGCGATCTTCCTGTGGTTCGGCGACGAAGCGCATAAGGAACCCGTGCCGCTCAAGCTGCCGGAAGAGCTGGTCGGCGAGGAATACGCGAGCTTCCTGTGCATGTCGAACTGGAAGTGCAATTACCAGTACGCCATCGACAACGTGATGGACCCGATGCACGGCGCGTATCTGCACGCGACGTCGCACTCGATGGCCGAAGGCGACAAGCAGGCCGACATGCGCGTGCGCAAGACCGAAACCGGTTTGATGTTCGAAAAGGTCGGCCAGCGCGACGTGAACTTCGACTGGGTGGAACTCGGCGAAACCGGCGCGCTGTGGATGCGCCTCGCGATTCCGTACAAGAAGAAGTTCGGCCCGGGCGGCAGCTTCGGGATCATCGGCTTCGCGGTTCCGACCGACGGCGACAACTGCCAGGTCTACTTCTGGCGTACCCGCAAGGTGCAGGGCTGGCAGCGCGACGCGTGGCGCTTCCTGTATCGCAATCGTCTGGAAGGTCTGCATTGGGACGTGCTGGAGCAAGACCGCTACGTGCTGGAAAGCCTCGCGCCGAATGCACGCGAACACGAGTTCCTTTATCAGCACGACGTCGGCATGACGCGCGTGCGCCGCATGCTGCGTCAGCGTGCGCAACAGCATTTCGCCGATCTCGACGCGCATCGCGCGCAAGTTCAGGCGCAAGCGGAAGCCGGTCAAACCGCCGAAGCGGGCCACAGCCATGCATAACGACGCGCTCGCAGCGCTCAACGGCCGACGCGTCCTCGTGACGGGCGGCGCGCGCGGTCTCGGCGCGGCGTTTGTCCGCGCGCTGGTCGCGGTCGGCGCGAAAGTGGTGTTCGGCGACGTGCTGCATGAAGAAGGTCAGGCACTCGCGGCATCGCTCGCAGCGCAAGGACATGCGGCGACGTATCTGCCGCTCGATCTGGCGAATCCGCAAAGCATCCAGCAATTCGCGGAGCAGGGCGCGGCGCAACTCGGCGGCCTCGACGCGCTGATCAACAACGCCGCAATCACCAACTCCGGCGGCAAGTTCGCGGACGAGTTGTCGGTCGACACATGGGACGCCGTGATGAACGTCAACGTGCGCGGCGTCTGGTTGATGAGCACCGCCGCGCTGCCGTTTCTGCGCGAATCGGGCCGCGGCAGCATCGTCAATATCGCGTCGGATACGGCGATGTGGGGCGCGCCGAAACTGCTCGCGTATGTCGCGAGCAAGGGCGCGGTGATCTCGATGACCCGCTCGCTGGCGCGTGAATTCGGCGCGCATCAGGTGACGGTGAATGCGATCGCGCCGGGCCTGACCGAAGTCGAAGCGACCGCTTACGTGCCCGCCGAGCGTCATCAGTATTACCTGCAAGGCCGCGCTTTGACGCGCGCTCAGGTGCCCGACGATGTGACCGGGCCCGTGTTGTTCCTGTTGTCCGATGCCGCGCGCTTCGTAACCGGCCAGTTGCTGCCGGTGAACGGCGGCTTCGTGATGAATTGATCTTGTCGAATCGAAAGGAGAAAGAGATGGCGGATGCCGATATCGAACGCAAATCGTGGGAACAACCCGCGGAAGCGAGCTTTGGACAATGGCTGGACAGCCGCGTAGCGCGCCTTGAAACGCGTCGCTACGACTGGGACGCGTTGAAGTTCCAGGCCGACTACGACCCGAAATATCGCCGCGCGCAAATGCGCTATGTCGGCACGGGCGGCACGGGCGTCGCGAAAGACATGAACACGGTGCCCGCAGGCGGCTTCACGTTTTCGACGATGGTGATCCCGGCTGGCAACATCGGCCCGAGCCATATTCATATGGATGTCGAAGAAATTTTCTTCGTGCTGCGCGGCAAGATGAAAGTGATCTGCGAGAAAGACGGCGAAACGTGGGAAGCAGAACTCGGCGAGCGCGACCTGATTTCGGTGCCGCCCGGCGTGTATCGCACGGAAATCAACATTGGCGAAGAAGACGCGCTGATGTGCGTGATGCTCGGTTCGCCGAAGCCGGTCACGCCGACGTATCCACCGGATTCGCCGCTGGCGAAGTTGAAGCGCTGAGCGAAGTACCCGAGGAGGAACTGTGGATGCTGTTCGAATGTGTAACCTTGCCGCCCAGTCCTAATCACAGGGTTCGAGACTCGGGAAGGGCCAAAAGCCGCTTACGCCTACGTCAATTCACGCGATACAACTCTGCAGATGCCGCATGCTCTCCTCTGTCCCGAAA